>CABYPG010000008.1:0-82236 GCA_902520765.1 uncultured Bacteroidota bacterium | reverse complement strand
GGATTTAAATTATCTGCCCTTATTCCACCATCAATAGCAATTTCACAATTTGGATTTTTTTCGTCAACTAGCTTTCTTGCTCTTTGTAAAAGATCCAAGCATGATTTTCTCCAACCCCAATTATCCTTACCATCGGTTTCATCTACCCCATGAACTACAACGTGTAATCTATCAATATCATAAATTGACTCTTCAACAAATGAGAGTGGGGTATAAAGACCTATTGTTAGTCCGATCCTCATATTTCTTTCCCTGCACCAATTTATTATGTAAGCAAGGGGAGCCCCAATGAAATGTTCAGCAGGTATTATAAGCATGTTTGTTCCCACTTCAGCTAACTTGTCAATAAATAATAGATCACAAGTTTTAGTATAAATATGACATTCTATGGGTAGTTTAGTTTGCTTTCGAATTCCACTAATTATTTGATGTCCACCCATAAGTTGCATATTTTTTAAATCATGCATATCAGCTGCATCTGAGTGAATGTAATCTGCTCCTGCAACTGTGACTTGGTTTACTAAATCTGCAATATTTCCATAGTCGACATGTGCTAATCCAGCAGCTATTTTGATTTTTCTCATGGATATTTTATTCTTCGATACTTTGACTCATTATACTTAATATTTTCTCACTATTTTTTGGATCTAACTTTTTCAATAAAGGATGAGAAAGAATTTCTTCTTGTTCATTTAAAGTAATTGCAGCACGAGATTTTGATCTAATTAAATCAGTAGTTTTTAATAACCCAATTACCTCATTGGTTAGTGCCTTTGGAGTTTTTTCTATTCTTAGGTAAGAAGCAATATTTCTAAATTTTTCTGCAGCAATTTTTTCCTTATATTCTAGGAATGCAGGGTAAACAATAGCTAGAGTTTCACCATGAGCTATCCTCTGGCATATTCCACCTATTATTTCACCTAGTGGATGAGGTAAATCTGCACCACCATTTGATAAGCATATACCAGCGGCTGTATCCGCCCAAGCTAATTTTGTTCTATATTCAATAGAGTCAGGTTTTTGAATTGCTTTTGGTAAATATTCAACAACTAGTCGAATTGTTTCGAGAGAAAGATATTCTGTTAAAGGAGATGTCCTTTGTCCTAGGTAGCTTTCAAAAGCATGAGTAAAAGCATCAAAACCTGTCGCAGCTGTTATCCTAGAAGGAACAGAAAGCATCAATTTAGGATCTATTATTGCAACTTTAGGAAAGAGATCTCTATGAAAAAGTGTAATTTTTTCTCTGTTTTTAGTATCACTTACAACGGCTGCTTGAGTACACTGTGAGCCGGTGCCTGAGGTTGTTGAAACTGCAATAAATGGTAGACTTGAATTTTTTGAGGCAACATAATCAAAAGGATGATTATAGTTTGAAAAAGCATTATTCCAGTCAACTATCCCATTCGATTCATATAATAATGCAATTAATTTTGCAGAGTCCATCACTGATCCACCACCTACGCCTAAAACAAAGTCTACTTTATTTTCACTTGCAATTTTAACCCCCCTATTGATACCTTCTAAAGTTGGATTAGGGACAATCTCATCAAAAAAACTTACATAAACACCTGTGGAATCAAGTAGAGTTTCAATTTGTTTGTAAATAGCCTTTAAACTTCCATCTTTTGGTCGAGATACTAGCAAACATTTTTTACCATAAAGTGGTGCAATTTGCTTTAAATTTTTAAGACTTCCACTACCAAAAATAAGTTTAGTGGGTGTGAAAAAATTAAATGAAGTAGTGTCCATATTTCTTGTTTTATTCTATCATCTCAAACTTTGCAGTAAAATGACGTAAACTAATAATAGGACCCTCATAGGAAAGTTTTAATCCCTTCATTTTATCTCTCCTTTTAAAAACATCTTCAAGAGCATTAATTACAACATCCATATGTCGGTTTGTATAAACTCTTCTTGAGACTGTGAGACGTACTAGTTCTAAATCAGGGAAAATTATCTTTCCTGTTTCTTTATCCTTTTTTGAAAAAGCACAGGATCCAAGCTCGACACCTCTAACACCAGCTGTCTTATACAATTCTATTACTAGAGCTTGACCAGGAAATTCTTTTTGAGGAATGTGGGGATAAAATTTTTGTGCATCAATATACACTCCATGTCCACCCGTAGGAAGAATAATAGGTATTCCTCGTTTAAATAATTCTTCCCCAAGATATTGAACTTGTTCTATTCTATATTTAAGATATTCTTCATCAATTCCTTCTTGCAGTCCAATAGCTAGTGCTTCTAGATCTCTTCCACTCATGCCTCCATAAGTAACAAAACCTTCGTTGATAATTGCCAATTGATTAATCATTGGGAATAATTCTTCGTGTCGTGTACAAATGAATCCACCTATGTTTACTAATCCATCTTTTTTAGAACTCATTACGCATCCATCTGCATAAGAGAATAATTCTCTGGCAATTTCTTTAACCGATTTATTTTCATACCCTTTTTCTCTTTTTTTTATGAAGTAACAATTTTCTGCAAATCTTGCAGCATCTATCATTAAAGGAATATTATTTGCTTTAGCTATTGATGAAACGCTCCTGATATTTTCCATAGACACGGGTTGTCCTCCATTTCCATTTGATGTAACTGTAATTATAATAAGTGGAATATTTTGGCTCCCCTTTTCTGAAATAAATTTTTCAAGTTTTTCCAAATCCATATTTCCCTTAAATGGATAGGGATTTGAATTAGCCGTTCTGCCTTCTTCAATTATGAGATCTACAGGTATTGAGCCTGCAATTTCTGAGTGACCTTTAAAACTGTCAAAATGTAAATTACCCAATATATACCCACCTTTGGAAGCATAAAGTTGAGACATTATGAAATCTGCAGCTCTACCTTGATGGGTAGGTTGAACATATGGGAAACCCATTATGTCTTGGACTGAATCTCTGAGATGATAAAAACTTGAACTTCCTGCATAAGACTCGTCACCTGTCATTATCCCCCCCCATTGCTTGCTACTCATCGCCGAAGTACCACTGTCTGTCAACATGTCTATAAATACATTCTCTGCAGGTATTTTAAAAATATTGAATTCTGCTGCTTTAACTAGTTTCTCTCTTTCTTCTCTTGTGGTTTTTCTTATGGGCTCCACCATTTTTATTCGAAAAGGTTCTGCGTCATCAAGAAAGTTCATATGATATTAATATTAATTACACATTTATTGGTAACTAAAATTACATTTTTCTCGCTTTTTGATAGCTTTTTTTAATTAATTTTAAATTTTTCGCAGATGGAAAGACGTAATTTTTTAAATCAAATTGGACTTTTAGGTGGGATATCACTTGCAGGGCTTTCAATCGAAGCATGCAATTCATTTTCAAAATATAAAATGGGTCTTCAGCTTTTTAGTGTTCGTGATGCTATGGAAAAAGATCCAATTGAAACCCTTAAAAAATTAAAGTTAATGGGATATGAAGATTTTGAAACTTATGGTTTCGATCCAAATACTAATAAAATTTATGGTTTAAATGTTTCTGATTTCAGTCAAATTTTAAAGGATTTAGGTCTTTCAACCACTAGTGGTCATTTCGGATTTACTGATTATTTTAATTCTAATGAAGATAAACTTAAGTGGTTTGTTGATAGTTGCATAGAGGCATCTAAAAAACTTAAAGCATCCTATATAACCTGGCCATGGGTACATCCCGATCAGCGTAATTCAGAAAGTTTCAAAATTTTAGCAAATAAGCTCAATCAGATTGGAGAACAAGTAAATTCTGCCGGTTTAAAATTTGCGTATCATAATCATGGGTATGAATTCGAAGATTGGAACGGTACAACAGGTCATGAAATTTTAATTAGAGTAACAGATCCTGATTTTGTCAAACTCCAGATGGATATGTATTGGGTTGTACATTCAGGGAAAACTCCAAAAGAGCTAGTTGACCAACACCCAGGACGTTATACGATGTGGCATATAAAAGATATGGATAAAATCACAAGAGATTATAGTGAATTGGGTAATGGTTCAATTAACTATACGAGGCTTCTTCCTGATTCTGAAAAAAGCGGTTTAGAATATTATTACATAGAGCAAGGGGGTAATTTTAAATATAATTCAATGAAAAGTGCAGCAACATCAGCAAAATTCTTTAAGAAAAATCTTCAAAACCTAATCTAATTTTTCTTATTTTACCTTAAAAGCTCCTTTTAAATAAGTTCTTGCTTTTCCGCCGATCAATACTCTATCTCCCCGGTTATGGCATAATAATTCCCCACCTCGCTGAGATAGTTGTTTAGCATGCATTTTCTCTTTGTTTAATTTTTTTGCCCAGTAAGGTATCAAAGAGCAATGTGCAGAACCAGTAACAGGATCTTCAAGTAAAGTAGCTCTTGGAGTGAAAAAACGAGAAACAAAATCAACATTATCTCCTGGTGCTGTTATTATAACTCCACCAGTTCCTAAATTTAAAGTGTCAAAAATATTTCTTTCAATTTGAATATTTTTTACATCTTCCAAATTGTTATAGACTAAAACAAAGTCCCTTGATTTAAGAACCTCTTGTGGTTTTTTACTTAAAGACTTTTCTAAATTCGACGGAAGTTCCTCTTTTACTGGCATTCGAGAAGGAAAATCCAAAAAATAATAATCTTTTTCAACATTAACACTAACTTTTCCACTGAGAGTCATAAAAATTAGGTTTGACTCAGGATTTTGTAAATGTTTTTTTATAACATGAGCAGTTGCAAGAGTAGCATGTCCACAGAGGTCCATCTCTAGGTCAGGAGTAAACCATCTTAAATGAATTGTGTCTTTATCTTGAACGAAGAAAGCAGTCTCAGGCACTGCATTTTCTTTTGCTATATTTAAAAGTATTTCGTCTTCTAACCATTTATCTAAAGGAACAACACAAGCCGGATTTCCTTTAAAAATTGAAGTGGTGAATGCATCAACTTGATAAACAGAGTAGGTCATTGTTAAATATAATTACTTTTTGAATCTTATTGAAAAGAACTCAATCAAATCCTTGTATACCTTGAACCGTCGTGTATTTTAGAGTAAACTTCTTCTCTGGATTAATAATTTTATAAGCAGCTTGAACAGCAAGTGTTGCCTCATGAAAACCACACAATATCAGCTTCAATTTTCCTGGGTAAGTGTTGATATCTCCAATAGCAAATATTCCTGGCATATTGGTCTGGTAGTCAATCGTATTATCAACTTTAATTGCATTTTTCTCAATTTCTAAACCCCAATCAACAATAGGTCCTAATTTTGGAGACAAACCAAATAGTGGTAACCAGAAATCAACTTTTACAACCTTATTGTTTGCATTTTTTTGTTCTATTTCAATTTCTGACAACACTTTTTCTCCTTTTAGGCCTACCACCTCAGCATGAGTATACAATTCTAATTTCCCTTCATTTTTCAATTCAAATATTTTCTCCACTGAATCCTTATGAGCTCTAAATGATTCACTTCTATGAACTAATCCGACTGATGTATTACTTTGATTTGCAAAAAATATGGCCCAATCTAATGCTGAATCTCCACCACCTGAAATAAATACTTTTTTACCCATAAATAAATTAGGTTCTTTGACAATAAATTCAACCCCTTTTCTCTCAAATTGTTTTAAATTTTGAATTATTGGTTTTCTTGGTTCAAAGCTTCCTAACCCACCGGCTATCATTACAACAGGAGCCATATGCTCTGTCCCCTCACTAGTTGTGACAATAAAACATCCATCTTTTTGCTTTTTTATTTTTTCAGCCCTTTCACCAAGAGTAAAACCTGGTTTAAAGGGTTTGGCTTGCTCCATTAAATTGTCGACAAGCTCACCAGCCAAAACAGTTGGGTAGCCAGGGATATCATAGATTGGTTTTTTTGGATATATCTCTGAAAGTTGTCCTCCAGGATTTGCAATAGCATCAATTAAATGGCACCTAAGCTTCATCAGACCAGCTTCAAAAACCGCAAAAAGGCCAACTGGACCAGCGCCAATAATAATAATGTCTGTTCTAATCATAGCTTTAACCAAAATTCAAATTTCGTAAGTATTTATTGAAATAACTAATCTTTAATTCTATAGACCGCTTATGTAACTCCCAAGCGTGTCTTTGAACTGAAAACCTTCAAGAGTTCTGTATTTATTTAAACGCTTGTTGGCCTCAAGTCCCCAAAGAAGAAATTCCATCATAAAATAGATATCATCTTTTTTGCATTTAGCATGATGTTTTTTTATGATATTTTGGATATCTGGAATCATTTCTAAGGTATCTCTATATGCACTCTCACCCAGAGTGTCTTCTAGAAAGATTTCATTATCACTTAAAAACCATCCTAAAAGTTTATCATATGGACTTTTTTGATCTTCCTTTTCAAGTTTTTTAATCTCAGGGAAATAAGAAGGGAAAAGAGTTTTGCAAGCCTCAGAAATTAAATGATAGGAAATTTGTTCCGCGCCTTCCTGCTCACCTTCATATACTAATTCGACTTTTCCATTAATGGACGGAATAATTCCTAAAAAATCTGCCATACGAATACATGTATTTTTTTCTCCATTAATTAAAATTCTTCGCTCCGCAGTACTTATTAGATTTTCAAATGCTGTAATACTCATCCTTGTACTAACTCCACTTTTAGAATCAACATAATCACTTTTACGTGCTTCAAAACTTATCTGTTCAAGGATGTCTCTTGCCAACTCAGGAACATGAATTTTTGTTTTGTTAGTGTTTTTAATGTTTGCTTCTTGTTTTGTAATTGCTTTAGCAATTTCGATCGAGTGTGGATAATGCGTTAAAATTTGTGAACCAATTCTATCCTTAAGTGGAGTTACAATGCTACCCCTGTTAGTGTAGTCTTCTGGGTTGGCAGTAAATATGATTTGTGTTTCAATGGGAAGCCTCAATTTAAATCCACGAATTTGAATTTCTTTTTCTTGTAAAATTGAAAAAAGGGCTACTTGGATTCTTGCCTGTAAATCGGGTAATTCATTTAAAACAAATATACATCTATGGGCTCGAGGTATCATGCCAAAATGTATAACACGCTCATCAGCATAAGAGAGTCTTAGGTTAGCTGCCTTAATTGGGTCTACATCTCCAATTAAGTCAGCAACAGTAACATCTGGTGTAGCAAGTTTTTCAAAAAAGCGATCATCACGATGCAGCCATTTAATTGGAGTTTGCTCCCCTTTTTTAGAAATTAATTCTTTAGCCTCCTGACTAATTGGTGAAAGTGGACAATCATTTATTTCAGAACCATCTACAATAGGGATCCACTCATTTAATAATTCGGTCATTTGACGAGCTATACGAGTTTTAGCTTGTCCTCTTAATCCAAGAAGATTTATATTGTGTCCAGATAATAAAGCTCTCTCGATATCAGGAATTACAGTATTTTCATACCCAATTAATCCGTCAAATGTACTTAAACCATTACTCAGACGTTGTCTTAAATTACCAGCTAACTCTTGTTGTATATTTTCTGGTCTATAATCAGTTTTTCTTAATTCTCCTAATGTTGAAATTTTTGGTGAATCCATATTTTTATCCTTATTCTAGTCTTTTTTTTCTGTTTTTATTGTAATCTTCGAAAATCATTTGCCCTAAACCTTTTAAACCAGTAAAGAAAGCTTTTCCTTTATTAATTTCAGTGAATGTGCGAACGAATTGTTGAAGGTAAGGGTCTTGTGCTATCATAAAAGTTGTAATAGGAATTTGTAATTTTTTTGCTTGCCTAGACATATTGTAGCATTTTTCTACGATACTTTCATCTAATCCAACACTATTTTTGTAGTAATTTCCGTCAGGCATTTTTAAACAACTCGGTTTGCCATCAGTTATCATAAAAATTTGCTTATTAGTACTTTTCTTTCTTCTAAGTAAGTCCATAGCCAGCTCTAATCCTGCGACTGTATTAGTATGATACGGACCGACTTTTAAATATGGTAATTCTTTTAAAGAAATTGGCCATGCATCATTACCAAATACGAGTATATCGAGTGTATCTTTAGGATATTGGGTTGTTATCATTTCAGCTAGAGCCATAGCTACTTTTTTAGCTGGTGTAATACGATCCTCTCCATAAAGTATCATACTATGGCTAATGTCTATCATTAATATAGTGCTCATTTGAGTTTTAAAGAAATTATCTTCAACAACAAGGTCGTCATGTTGAATTGAAAATTCGTTACTTATTGACCTAATCTGAGCGTTTTTAATGCTTTGTGTTATGTCAATTTTTTCTAGTGGATCTCCAAATTGATAAGCCTTGTATTCACCTGTATTATCTTCTCCTTGACCTATTTTTCTTGTTTTGTGATTTCCGGACTTAGATTTTTTTAATTTTCCAAAAATCTGCTTAAGGGCGTGTTCTCTTAACAGTTTTTCGGTTTTTGGAGTTAACGACAATCCGTCTCCTTTACCACCTTTTTTATTATTTTGTTTTATATATGATTTTTTGAGCAAGTCCTCTATGAAATCATCAATTGTATAGTTTTCATCTGTAAGCTTGTATTCTTTATCAAGCTCTCTGAGCCAATCTATAGCCTCATCAAAGTCCCCAGATGTGTGAGTAATAAGTTCCTTAAAGATCTCGAATAAACGTTCAAAGGGCGTCTGATTTTTTTTTTGATGCTTAGTAAAGCTTAATCCAGTTCCAATAGCAATAGATTGTAATTTCATAGCCATTAAAATTACAATTTTTTTGATGTACAAATATTAATTTCAATAAATTTCCAAAACTGTGACTGCGGTATTTAATATTTAATAATTAAAATCAATAAAATTTTCAAAGTGTTAAAATTATATGCACATTATTTCAAATTTTTTATAGAAAACAAAAAGTTGGTCATATTAACAAATTCTCCTATCTTTGGTATGTTTTAATGATTCAAATCAAGGAGACTTATATGTCCCCTTTTTTTTTATATGAGTTTACGTTTAAAAGTAGAAAATTTATTGTCAGAAATATTAGATAGAAATTCGTCATTGTTCTTGATTGAACTAAGAATTGGAATTGATAATACTATAAATATTATTCTTGATGGTGATAATGGAGTTACACTAAATGATTGTATAAAAATAAGCAGGTTTATTGAACACCGATTAGATAGAGATGATGAAAATTTTTCTCTTGAAGTAACATCCTCAGGGGTTGGAAATCCATTAAAAAACAGCAGACAATTTCTAAAGAATATAGGAAGAAAACTTAAAGTGGAACTGACAAATGGCTCCTCATTACATGGACTGTTAGATGCAGCTGATGATTTTGGATTTACATTAAAATGGAAACAAAGGGAACCCAAGCCTATTGGCAAGGGTAAGATTACGGTAGAAAAAAAAGAGAAACTATCTTACCATGAAGTTAATAAAACAATTGTATTAGTATAAAGTAATATTTTAAAATGGAAAATTTTGCCTTAATTGATTCTTTTTCAGAATTTAAAGATGACAAGTTAATTGACAGAGTAACATTAATGGTTATTTTGGAAGATGTATTTAAGAATACCCTAAAACGTAAATTTGGGTCTGATGAAAATTTCGATATCATAATTAATCCAGATAAAGGAGATTTGGAAATCTGGAGAAACAGGATTGTAGTAGAAAATGGAAAAGTTGAGGATCCTAATCAAGAAATTGAACTCAGCGAAGCACAAAAAATTGAACCTGACTTTGAAGTTGGAGAAGACGTATCTGAAGAAGTAAAGCTTATTGACTTAGGAAGAAGATCGATTCAATATTTGAGGCAAAACCTTGTAGCAAAAATTTTTGAACATGATAGCACAACCATTTTTAAACAATTTAAGGATAGGGAAGGTGATTTATTTACTGCAGAGGTTCATCATATAAGAAATAGAGAAATTATTCTCTTAGACGACGATGGTAACGAAATCATACTGCCAAAAGATCGTCAAATTCCTAACGATTTTTTTCGAAAAGGGGACAATGTAAGAGGGATTATTGAGAGTGTTGAACTTAGAGGTAGTAAACCTAGGATTATACTTTCAAGGACCTCACCGATTTTTTTGGAAAAACTTTTTGAACAAGAAATTCCTGAAGTTTTTGATGGTCTTATAACAATAAAAAAAGCAGTTAGAATTCCAGGCGAGAAGGCAAAAGTTGCTGTTGATTCATATGATGACAGAATAGATCCAGTCGGTGCTTGCGTTGGAATGAAAGGATCACGCATACACGGTATTGTAAGAGAATTAGGAAATGAAAACATTGATGTTGTTAATTATACCAACAATCTTCAGCTTTTTATTTCTAGAGCATTAAGTCCAGCTAAAATTAGTTCACTCAAAATTGACGAAGAAAATAAGCAAGTTGAAGTATTTTTAAATCCAGAGGAAGTATCAAAAGCCATTGGCAAAGGTGGCTCTAATATTCGTCTTGCTGGAAAACTAACAGGTTATGAAATTGATGTATTCCGAGAAGGGGTTGAAGAAGATATTGAGCTTAAGGAATTTAGCGACGAGATAGAAGAATGGGTTATTGAAGAATTTAAAAAAGTAGGATTAGACACAGCTAAGAGTATTTTAGAACTAGAAAAGGCGGATTTAATAAAAAGAACTGATTTAGAAGATGAGACTGTAGACGAGGTTTTACGTATACTGAGAGAAGAATTTGAGGAGTAGACAGGATGATTTTTTATTTTTAATAAATTTTAATTGACAAATGGAAGACAACCCAAGCATTAGATTAAATAAAGTTCTAAGAGAGCTAAACATTTCTTTAGATCGTGCTGTAGAGTTTTTGAATTATAAAGGAATAGAAATTGATGCTCGTCCAACTACAAAAATCACAACAAAAGTTTACAAACTTTTATCAAATGAGTTTGAGACAGATAAATCCAAAAAAGTTGAATCACATGAGGTTAGTGAGGAGAAAAGAAAAGAGAAGGAATCACTTAGAATAATTCAGGAGAAAAAAGAACAAGATCGTTTAGAAAAAATTGCGAAACGCGAGGAACTCAAAACTAATAGAGTAGCTCTTGAAAAACCGAAATCATTAGGTAAAATTGATTTGAACAACTTGAGTAAAACTAACTCAAAAGAAATCGATCAGCAATCTCCTGATATTTCAAATAGCAATATTGAAAAAACACAAACGGTTTCCCAAAATAATATTGATGCTCAAATCAATTTTGATGAAAATAGACCTATCGAAGATAAAATTGAGAAAGAAGATAAAGAAACTTTACAAACAAATTATCAAAAGCTTTCTGGACCAAAAACAACTGGACAAAAAATAAATTTAGAAAAAGTTTCGGAAAAGGAAAAGACTGTAGAAGATGCAAGAAAAAGAAGGCGAAAAAGAATAAGTAAAGGCGCAAACAACTCGAAAGCAAGCGAAATATCTAAGAGGAAGACAAATCGCCCTACCCCTCCAAAAAAAGAAGAGCCATCTGAAGAAGAAGTCCAAAAACAAATTCGTGAGACACTTGAAAAACTCCAAGGGAAATCATCAAAGTCTAAGGGAGCCAAGTATCGAAGAGATAAAAGAACTCAGCATAAGCAAAAATCAGAAGAAGAGTTAGCGCAAATGGAAGCTGAGAGCAATGTTTTAAAAGTAACTGAGTTTATTACTGTAGGCGAGATAGCAACTATGATGAATGTTTCTTCAACGGAAATCATTTCTACATGCATGACTTTAGGTATTATGGTAACTATGAATCAGAGGCTTGATGCAGAAACCCTTAGTATTGTGGCAGAGGAATTTGGTTATGAAATAAGTTTTGAAAAAACTGAACTTGAAGAAAATATAGATCTGGAAGAAGACAAAAATGAAAACTTAGTCTCTCGTGCTCCAATCGTTACCGTAATGGGTCATGTAGATCACGGGAAAACTTCCCTTCTAGATTTTATTCGGAAAGAAAATGTAATTGCTGGGGAGTCAGGTGGTATAACTCAGCACATAGGAGCATATAGCGTAACCCTAGAAAATGGTGAAAAAATAACTTTCCTTGATACACCAGGACACGAGGCATTTACGGCAATGCGTGCAAGAGGTGCTCAAGTAACTGACATCGCAATTATAGTTGTGGCCGCTGATGATAATATTATGCCTCAAACTAAAGAAGCAATTAGCCATGCACAAGCAGCAAACGTACCTATCGTCTTTGCCATCAATAAAATTGATAAACAAGATGCTAATCCAGAAAAAATAAAGGAAGCATTGGCAGGAATGAATCTAATGGTTGAGGATTGGGGAGGAAAAATACAATCCCAAGATATATCAGCCATTAAAGGAACTGGGGTAAATGAGCTTTTGGAAAAAGTTCTTTTGGAAGCAGAGTTATTGGAATTAAAAGCAAATCCTGATAGAAAAGCTAAAGGAACTGTGGTTGAGGCCTTTTTGGATAAAGGTAGAGGTTATGTTTCTACCATTTTGGTTCAAAACGGGACTCTAGGCATGGGGGATTATATACTTGCAGGAAAGCAAAGTGGAAAAGTTAAAGCTATTTTTAATGAAAGAGGAGTTAATTTAGATAAAGTTCCACCAGCTACTCCAGTTTCTATATTAGGGCTAGATGGGGCGCCCCAAGCTGGTGACACCTTCTTAGTCTTAAATGATGAGAGAGAAGCTAAGCAAATTGCCGCTAAAAGAACTCAATTGCTCCGTGAACAAAATGTTCGAACACAAAAACACATAACTCTTGATGAAATTGGGAGACGAATTGCCTTAGGTGAATTTAAAGAGCTCAATATAATACTTAAGGGAGATGTAGATGGATCAGTTGAGGCACTGACTGACTCATTACAAAAGCTTTCTACAGGTGAAATAGAGGTGAATATTATTCATAAAGGAGTTGGAGCTATAACTGAATCGGATGTTCTTTTAGCCTCAGCTTCAGATGCAATTGTAATTGGTTTTAATGTTCGTCCAATGGGTAATGCCAGGTCTGTCGCTGAAAAAGAAGAAATTGACATTCGCTCTTATTCTATAATATATGACGCGATTAATGATGTTAAAGATGCAATGGAAGGAATGCTCTCCCCAGAAATGAAAGAAGAAATTACTGGGACAGTTGAAATTAGAGAAACATATAAAATATCTAAAGTAGGAACAATTGCTGGCTGTATGGTTACTAATGGAAAGATCTTTAAGAATTCTGGTATTAGAATTATAAGGGAAGGGGTAGTGATTTACTCTGGAGATTTGATTTCCCTTAAAAGATTCAAAGATGATGTCAAAGAAGTTGCGAAGGGGTATGATTGTGGTTTACAAATAAAGAACTATAATGATGTCAAAACAGGTGACGTTTTGGAATGTTACCAAGAAATTGCAGTAAAAAAATCTCTTTAGTCGTTAGTTTTTTTTAGTAAAAAAGCTGTAGGAAATACCCTTTTTAATGTATCTAGAGTTTTCATACTGACTAATTTATCTTTAAAAAAGCCAGCCTGCACTTTATAATTTGGTGTTTCAAAACTCAAATTAACTGATAAGTGAGGGAACTCTACCTTACATTTTTCTAAGATTTCGTTTGCAGATTTCAAATTTCCATAATACAATTGAAGAGTAAAATAAGTTTTTTCATAGCGCTCTCTGTCCAATGCAATTTTCAATTTCAAAAGGCTATCTATTTTATCATTTTGTTTAATGTTAATTTTTGGATTTTGAGAAAAAACTGAATAGCTAAAAATAGAAAACACTAATAAAAACAGAGTATTTGAAAGATTATTTTTCATTGAACAAAAAAACAAAATTTTCTAATTACTCATTGTATATTTAACAAACTATCTAACTTATTTAGAATCAATATAAATTACGAAATTCTATAATCTTAAGCTATATAAAAAGCGGTCTATGACTTATTTTTGTTATGGATTTTAGATATATGTTTTGGGGAATTATTTTTACTCGAATTATAGAGAAGTTTTTTTAGGATTTATTAAACCTCTATTTTTCCTTTTCGTCTTTTTTGCTGCCTCCTACAATTTTATTATTTCAGCTCAGGAACTAACCTCTGCAGATAACACTGCAGCAGTTCAGGCTGGGAAGAAATTATTTAATGCGAATTGTGCTGCTTGTCATAAGTTGAATAAACGTGCGGTAGGTCCAGCACTCAAAGGTGTTTCAGAAAAATATGATAGAGAATGGTTGTATAGTTGGATAAAAAATAGTACCGCAATGGTAAAATCTGGAGATCCACAAGCAGTTGCAGTCTATGAAGAGTATAATGGGTCCGTAATGACTTCATTCCTCCAGCTTTCCAACTCAGACATTGACAACATTTTAGCATATACTGATTATATTCCTCCTGCACCCGTTGCTGCAGTTGCTGCATCTGGTAATGTTGGAACAAAAACAGTTTCATCTTCTTCAAGTGTAAGCAACACAATCATATTAATAGCTTTAGCATTAGTATTTACGATTCTAGTAGTAATGCTCTTTTTAGTTCAAAGAACATTGATGCGAATTGCAAAACTTAGTGGTGTAGAAATAAAGCCTCAACCGAAACCCAAAAGGATCCCAATCTGGATGGCTTTTGTTCAAAATCAGTTTCTCGTTCTAATATCAGTTGTTCTGCTTTTATTTAGTAGTGCTTATTTTGTTTACGGATATTTTATGCAAGTCGGAGTTGACCAAGGGTATATGCCAATCCAACCAATACATTACTCACACAAAATTCATGCTGGTGCAAATCAAATCGAGTGTAAATATTGTCATTCATCTGCAAGAGTTTCAAAACATTCGGGAATACCTTCTTTAAACGTATGTATGAACTGTCACCAAAATATTGCAGAGTATAACGGAGAAGAAGACCTAGAAAATGGTTACACTAAAGACTTTTACACAAAAGAGATAAAAAAGCTTTATGCTGCTGTAGGGTGGGATGAAGAAAATCAGAGGTATACAGGCGAATCCCAACCAGTTAAGTGGGTTCGTATTCACAACCTTCCTGATTTTGTATATTTTAATCACGCACAACATGTGCAAGTTGGGGAGATAGAATGTCAGAAATGCCACGGTCCAGTTGAAGAAATGGAAATTATGTACCAGCACTCGCCACTTACTATGGGCTGGTGTATAAATTGTCACAGAGAAACCAACTTAAAAGTTGAGAGTAATGAATATTATGCTAAAATCCATGAGGCACTCTCCAAAAAATATGGAGTAGAAAAACTTACGGTAGCACAAATGGGTGGATTGGAATGTGGAAAATGCCACTATTAAATGAAGTTAAGAAAAGCTTATGGCGTTGAATAAAACATATTGGAAAAGCATAGATCAGATAAATTCTTCTAGTGAGGATTTAAAGAAGCTAGAACATAATGAATTCGTCTCAAAACTTCCCGAAGATTTTTTAAGTGATGAAGAGACACTTGATAAAAGCAATACCTCTCGGAGAGATTTTCTGAAATATGCTGGATTCACCACTGCTGTGGCAACAATAGCAGCTTGTGAAGGTCCTGTTATTAATTCAGTTCCTTATGTATTCCAACCAGAACAAATTCGCCCCGGAATTGCTAATTACTATGCCACCACTATGGCAGATGGTTATGATTTTGCAAGTATATTAATTAAAACAAGAGAAGGTAGACCAATAAAAATAGAAAGTAATCCGGATGCACCAACACTTGGTTCTGCAAATGCTCGAGTTCATGCCTCTGTACTTTCTTTGTATGATAATATGCGTTTAAAAGGGCCTTTAGCATTTGGCAAAGAAGTGTCATGGGAAAATCTTTGTGTTCAGGTTGAAAATAGAATAAAAGCGATGGCTCAGGTCAATAAGAATGTAGTTCTTTTAACCCCTACTATACCAAGCCCAACAACAAAAAAAATCATATCAAGATTTAACAAATTATTCCCAAATATTCGCCATGTAATACATGACAATATATCCTACGATTCAGCTCTTAATGCATTTGAAACTTTTTATGGACAAAGAGCTTTGGCAGATTATGATTTTTCCAAATCAAAAATAGTTGTTTCTATTGGTGCAAATTTTCTTGAAGATTGGCAGGGTGGAGGTTATGAATCAGGATACGCTAAGTCAAGAATACCTCTCAAAAAAGATAAAAAAGCTAGTATGTCAAAGCATTTTCAATTTGAATCAAACATGTCTTTGACAGGGGCCAACGCAGATTATCGTTTACCTTGTACCCCATCGGATCAAAAAAACATTTTAGCTTATATATATGATAATTTAATTCTTGGATTACCAGGGCAATTGTCAGAAAAATTAAAACCATTAGCTGATAAAGCTATAGATGAACTTAAAAATTTTGGTTCTGAAGGAGTCATAGTAACTGGCATTGAAGATGAAAATGCACAAGCAGCTGTTTTTGCTATTAATACGTTTCTCAATAGTAAGTCTTTTGATCCTCAAAGCCCGAAACTAATTCGCCAGGGTAACACAAAAGAAGTACTTGCTTTATTTAAAGAAATTGAGAAAGGAGACCTAGACGGTCTTATTACTGTCGAGGTGAATCCAGTTTTTACTTATCCTGACGGCGGGGCTCTTTCTGAAGCTATAAAAAATTTAGAATTTTCTTTAAACTTTACTTCAACTATCAACGAAACATCTTCAGTTTCTCAATTTGTAGCTGCTGTACCTCACTATTTAGAATCATGGGGAGATTATGAATTTAAACCTGGGTATTTTGCATTAGCTCAGCCAACAATTAGACCCCTGTTCAACACCCTACAATTTCAAGATGTTTTGAATAGGCTTATGGGTAGAGATCTAAAGTTTTACGATGAAATTAAAACCCACTGGGAAAAAGAAATTTTAGGGACAAATTCTTGGAGTAAAGTATTGCACGATGGATATTTTTCTTTAGCAGCATCAAAAAAAATAGTATCTCCAAACTTTTCAAATCTTAACATTGAAAAGCTTAGAGAATCAAAAAAAGAGGGGATGAGCCTTGTATTATATTCTAAAATAGGTATGGGTGACGGCCAACAGGCAAATAATCCGTGGCTACAAGAATTTCCCGATCCAATCACAAGAGTCAGCTGGGATAATTATCTAACTGTATCCAAGTCAGATGCAGACAGAATCGGTTTGAAAAATACAAATACTTCAAATGGAGCCCTTAATGGGAATTATGCAATTGTAAAAGTAAAAGAGAAAAGTCTTAAAGTCCCAATTATAATTCAACCTGGTCAAGCTTTAGGAACTGTTGGTTTATCCTTTGGTTATGGCGAAAGGATTGGCTTGAAGGAGGAAATGCAAACAGGAGTAAATGCTTACAGCCTTTACCACGACTTTAAGAATGTACAACCTGTAGAAATATCAAATGTTGAAGGAGTGCACGAATTTGCTTGTGTTCAACTACATAACACCTTGATGGGTAGGGGTGATATAATTAAGGAAACAACCTTGGAAATTTTCAATACAAAAGACAAAAAATATTGGAATCCAATGCCCCATGTTTCCAAAAACCATATTGAATTCGATGTTACCTCAAAAGAAGTCGATATGTGGCAAGAATTCGATCGGTCGATAGGGCATCATTTTAATCTCTCAATTGATTTAAATTCTTGCACTGGCTGTGGAGCCTGTGTTATCGCTTGCCATGCAGAAAATAACGTGCCTGTAGTTGGTAAGCGAGAGGTGAGAAAATCAAGGGATATGCATTGGTTGCGAATTGACCGTTATTATTCATCTGCCGATACATTCAGTGGTGATAGCGAAACAAAAGATAATATCTCTGGGATTGGTGATTCATTAACCACATTTGGGAAAATGGAGCAGGCAGCAGAAAATCCACAGGTCGCTTTTATGCCAGTAATGTGTCAACATTGTAACCACGCTCCTTGTGAAACAGTGTGCCCTGTAGCAGCATCATCTCATGGCAGGCAGGGACAAAACCATATGGCATATAATAGATGCATTGGCACTAGGTATTGCGCAAATAATTGTCCTTACAAAGTCCGGCGCTTTAACTGGTTCTTATATAATAAAAACGATGAGTTTGATTATCATATGAATGATGATCTTGGCCGAATGGTTCTCAATCCTGATGTAGTTGTTCGCTCAAGAGGAGTTATGGAAAAATGCTCGTTGTGTATACAAATGACTCAAAAGACAATTTTAGATGCGAAACTTAAGGGTGAAGAAATCAAGGATGGTACTTTCCAAACTGCTTGTTCAAATGCCTGTGATACGGGAGCCTTGGTTTTTGGAGACATAAACGATAAAGAAAGTAAAGTTGCAGAATTACACGAGGACGATCGTATGTATCATTTGTTGGAACATGTTGGAACGAAACCAAATGTGATGTACCAAGTTAAAGTAAGAAATACCGAAGACGTTTGAAAATCAATAGATATTTAAAAATATGGCATTACATTACGAAGCACCAATAAGAAAACCACTTGTAACAGGAGATAAATCATATCACGATGTTACTATCGACGTTGCTGCACCTGTTGAGGGAGCCGCAAATATGCAATGGTGGACTGTTTTTGGTATTGCTTTAAGTGCATTTTTATGGGGTGTAGGTTGTATAGTGTATACTATTTCTACGGGCATAGGTACTTGGGGACTTAATAAAACAGTCGGTTGGGCTTGGGATATAACCAACTTTGTTTGGTGGGTAGGAATTGGTCATGCTGGGACTTTAATTTCAGCTGTACTATTGCTTTTCAGACAAAAATGGAGAATGGCAATAAACAGATCTGCTGAGGCTATGACAATTTTTTCTGTGGTTCAGGCAGGATTATTTCCTATCATTCATATGGGTAGACCATGGCTAGCTTACTGGGTTTTACCCATTCCTAATGGATTCGGATCTTTATGGGTTAATTTTAATTCACCTCTTCTTTGGGATGTATTTGCTATCTCAACTTACCTTTCAGTTTCACTAGTTTTCTGGTGGACAGGATTGCTACCAGATTTTGCTATGATTAGGGACCGAGCAGTGCTCCCTTTTCAGAAGAAAATTTATAGTCTATTAAGTTTCGGATGGACAGGAAGAGCTAAAGACTGGCAGCGTTTTGAGGAAGTATCACTAGTTCTCGCGGGTTTAGCCACGCCGTTAGTTCTTTCTGTACACACTATTGTATCTTTTGATTTTGCGACATCTGTTATTCCTGGTTGGCACACAACGATTTTTCCACCATATTTTGTTGCAGGTGCAATATTTTCAGGATTTGCTATGGTAAATACTTTACTTATAATTATGAGAAAAGTATCACATCTGGAAAATTATATTACTGTACAGCATATAGAATTAATGAATATCGTTATCATGATAACAGGTTCAATAGTTGGTGTGGCATATATTACTGAACTTTTTATAGCTTGGTATTCAGGTGTTGAGTATGAACAATATGCATTTTTGAATCGCGCCACAGGTCCTTATTGGTGGGCTTACTGGGCAATGATGACATGCAACGTTTTCTCTCCTCAATTTATGTGGTTTAAAAAACTTAGAACAAGCATCATGTTTTCATTTATCATATCGATTGTTGTAAATATCGGAATGTGGTTCGAGCGCTTCGTAATTATAGTAACCTCTCTTCATAGGGACTATCTACCTTCCTCATGGACTATGTTTTCCCCGACATTTGTTGACATAGGTATATTCATTGGAACAATTGGATTTTTCTTTGTTTTATTTTTACTCTATGCTAGAACTTTCCCTGTAATTGCCCAAGCTGAGGTAAAGACAATACTTAAATCATCTGGTGAGAAATATAAAAAATTAAGAGACGCAAGGTAATGAGTGGTAAAAGGTTTATACATGGGATTTACGACGACGATGACGTTTTACTAAGTGCAATCAAAAACATTCGGGCTGAAAAGTATGATATTGAAGAGGTATATACTCCTTTCCCAGTTCATGGCCTTGATAAAGCACTTGGAATCGAAGAGACTAGAATCGCAATCATGGCTTTTATTTATGGCTGTATTGGGTTAATAGTAGCATTTCTTATGATGGACTTTATAATGATAAAAGATTGGCCACAAAATATTGGTGGAAAGCCAAGTTTCAGCTTTTTAGAAAATATGCCTTCTTTTGTTCCTGTTATGTTTGAAATGACTGTATTTTTTGCTGCACACCTGATGGTCATAACGTTCTATTTAAGAAGTAAACTTTGGCCTTTTAAAAAAGCAGAAAATCCTAATCCATTAACTACTGATGATAAGTTTTTAGTTGAGATTGAACTTAATGATAATGAAAAAAGACTTACTACTCTTTTAAAAAAATCAGGAGCTATTGAAGTCTCTGTAATTGAAAAATCAGAATAAATGAAAAATAAAATTATTGTTGTCCTTTTTTTTCTTGGAATATTATTTAACTCTTGTGCAGACCCATCTCGCCCGAATTACCAATATTTTCCTAATATGTACGAGTCTGTTGGCTATGAAACCTACTCCGAATCGGATGCTTTTAACAACGGTATTGAAGCTCAAAAGCCAGTTGAAGGGACGGTAGCTAGAGGCTGGGAACCTTATGACTATCCTGACACAAATGAAGGATATGACGGTGCAAAATTAAACCTAATTTCTCCACTAGAAATTAGTGATGCAAATTCTAAAAATGGTAAGGAACTTTATGGAATCTACTGTGCGGTTTGCCATGGGAATAAAGGTGATGGACAAGGAATTTTGATGACAAGAGAAAAGTTTTTAGGCGTTCCTAGTTATGCAGATAGGGAAATAACTCCTGGCAGTATTTACCATGTTTTAATGTATGGGAAAAATGCTATGGGATCGCACGCTGGGCAGGTTAATTCAGAAGAACGATGGCAAATTGCACAACATGTTATGGAATTAAGAACAAAACTTAAAAAGTAATATGGAAAAGCAAATGATGTACATATTTCCGAAAAAAATTAAAAGTCTATCCATCTATTTGATGGTAGCAGGTTTTTTTGGTTTGGTCTATGGATTTTTGAGCGCACCAAAAAACATAGAGGAATCTAAAACCATTATTGCAGCTAGCCACGGTGATCATCACGATGGCCAATACAATGCGCATAGTTCAGGCTTGCATGGAACATCCCCAAATATCAAAGATGCAGCAAATTATACCGATGGAGATATGCATGTAAGTTCAAATACAAAACTTAAAAATGCTGAAATCCATTCTGAAAGCCATGATAAAAAACATGATGAACACGTTTACCATCAACTGGCGAATAAGCCCTGGGCTGCTCTTTATGTATCTGCTTTTTACTTCTTTATGATTTCACTAGGTGTTTTAGCATTCTATGGAATACAACGTGCAGCTCAAGCAGGGTGGTCACCAGTCCTTTTTAGGGTCATGGAAAGTATAACAGGTTATTTGTTACCAGGGGGAATAATAGTTATTGTAATTTTGTTTCTTTCGGGTTTACATTTAAATCACCTTTTTATATGGATGGATCCTGAAGTAGTTGCTCATGACAAACTAATAGCAGGAAAGGTTGGATATTTAAATACGCCCTTCTTTTTAGCAAGGGCAATATTTTTCCTTGGGGGTTGGTCTTTATATAGATTTTTTTCAAGAAAGTTTTCTTTAGCCCAAGACAATGCGTCTGACACCTCAAATCATAAAAAAAACTTTAGAATTTCTGCGGCTTTTTTGGTATTCTTTATAATTACAGAATCTATTATGTCTTGGGATTGGATAATGTCTATAGACCCTCATTGGTTTAGTACATTGTTCGGATGGTATGTCTTTGCGAGTATGGTGGTTTCTGGTGTTACAGCTATTGCGTTGATAACAATTTATCTAAAATCGAGGGGCTATCTAGAATTTGTAAATGATAGTCATATTCACGACCTGGCTAAATTTATGTTTGGCTTTAGCATTTTTTGGACTTATTTATGGTTTTCACAATTTATGCTGATTTGGTTTTCTAACATCCCTGAGGAGGTTACTTATTTTATTTCTAGAATTGAAGATTATAATTTACCCTTCTTTGGAATGTTGGCAATGAACTTTATTTTCCCATTGCTGGTTCTTATTAATAGTGATTATAAAAGGAAGAATTATTTTGTGGTAATGGCAGGAATAGTAATACTCTTGGGCCACTACATAGATATATTCAATATGATTATGCCGTCTGCCGTTGGGGACAAATGGTTTATTGGGATTCCTGAAATAGGGGGTTTTTTATTTTTCTTAGGGCTATTTGTATTTACAGTTTTTAAAGAATTAACAAAAGCTCCTTTGTTAGCAAATGGGGATCCGTATGTTGAAGAAAGTAAAAATTTTCATTACTAATAATTAAAATAGATGAATATAATATTAGCATTTTCCATTCTTATCTTAATTGCAATAGCGATCTGGCAGGTGACTAAAGTATTTGAACTGTCTCAGGGTAAGAAAATTTATACTCAAATTGCCGATGACAACGATAATAATTGGAATGGTAAATTGATGTTTGCATTTTTAATTTTCATCTATGGAATCACAATTTTTTCATTTGTTTCATATGGGGATGTCTTGCTACCTCAGGCAGCTTCAGAACACGGTTTAGATTACGACAATTTAATGTGGGTTTCATTTGCTATCATCTTTTTTGTTCAAACGATTACCCAAGCACTTTTGCATTATTTCTCTTATAAATACAGGGGAGAAAAAGGGAAAAAAGCATTATTTTATGCTGATAACGATAAGTTAGAAGCGATATGGACTATAATCCCAGTTATTGTTTTAGCAGGATTGATTTTAGTAGGCCTTTACACTTGGACAGATATTATGACTGTCGAAGAAAATGAAGATGCCTTGGTAGTAGAGCTTTATGCCCAACAATTTAATTGGAAAGCCAGGTATGCCGGAGAAGATAGTGTTTTAGGGGATGCAAACGTACGTTTTTTACAAGATTTTGATGGGAAAAATTTAGTTGGAATTGATGCAACTGACCCAAACGGTTTTGATGATGTAGTAGTGCAAGAACTTCACCTGCCTGTCGGAAGAGAAGTAATTTTCAAAATGAGATCACAAGATGTTTTACACTCGGCTTATATGCCATTTTTTAGGGCACAAATGAATTGCGTCCCAGGAATGATAACAGAATTTGCTTTTACACCAAATAAGACTACAGAAGAAATGCGTCAGGATCCTGATATTATTTCCAAAGTAAAAAAAATTAATAAATTAAGAAGAGAAAAAAGTAAAGAATTAATTTTAGATGGCGACGCCGCTTTAGACCCATATGAATTTGATTTTCTTTTACTTTGTAATAAAATTTGTGGTGCATCACACTACAACATGCAGATGAAAATAATTGTAGAATCAAAAAAAGAATATGCTAAATGGATGTCTGAACAGCAGACTTTCGCAGAGGTAATTCAATAATTAAACTATAAAAAAAGTAAAGATATGTCAATAGCAGTAGCACACACAGAAGAGGATCACGGACATCATCATAAGGAAACATTTGTAACAAAATATATTTTTAGTCAAGATCATAAGATGATCTCTAAACAGTATTTAATAACAGGCTTATTCATGGGTATTATTGGGATAGCAATGTCTCTGTTATTTCGTTTGCAATTAGCATGGCCTGAACAACCATTTGGCATTTTTGAAGTTCTACTTGGAAAGTGGGCACCAGATGGGGTAATGGATCCAAATGTTTACCTTGCTCTAGTTACCATTCATGGAACAATAATGGTATTTTTTGTTTTAACTGCAGGTTTGAGTGGAACATTTAGTAACCTCTTAATCCCCTTGCAGATTGGAGCTCGTGATATGGCATCAGGATTGTTGAATATGATTTCTTTCTGGCTTTTCTTTCTCTCGAGTGTAATAATGGTAATGTCACTTTTTGTAGAGGCCGGACCTGCTGCTGCGGGATGGACTATATATCCTCCGCTTTCTGCTTTACCACAAGCTCAACCTGGTTCAGGTACTGGAATGACGTTATGGTTAGTATCGATGGCAATTTTTATTGCATCCTCTCTATTAGGGTCATTGAACTATATAGTTACTGTGATCAATCTTAGAACTAAAGGAATGACTATGACTCGTTTGCCTTTGACCATTTGGGCATTTTTTGTCACTGCAATAATTGGTGTTGTTTCCTTTCCAGTTCTTCTTTCTGCTGCTTTACTTTTAATTATGGATAGAAGTTTTGGCACCTCATTTTTCCTTTCAGATATATTTATTCAAGGCGAAGTTCTTCACTACCAGGGGGGATCACCAGTACTTTATGAACATTTATTCTGGTTTTTGGGCCACCCAGAAGTTTACATAGTATTACTACCGGCTCTAGGTATAACATCCGAAATTATAGCTACAAACGCAAGAAAGCCAATTTTTGGTTATCGTGCTATGGTTGCTTCAATTTTGGCAATTGCATTTTTATCTACCATTGTTTGGGGACACCATATGTTTATTTCGGGAATGAATCCATTTCTTGGATCTGTGTTTACATTCACTACCTTACTTATAGCCATTCCTTCTGCCGTTAAAGCTTTTAATTACATTACTACGCTTTGGAAAGGAAATCTTCAATTAAACCCTGCAATGCTTTTTTCCATAGGATTAGTTTCTACTTTTATAACAGGAGGCTTAACAGGAATTATTTTAGGAGATAGCACTCTTGACATTAATGTACACGATACTTACTTTGTTGTGGCTCACTTTCATTTAGTTATGGGAATTTCTGCATTATACGGATTATTTGCTGGGGTTTACCATTGGTTCCCTAAGATGTTTGGACGAATGATGAATAAAAATATGGGTTACTTTCATTTTTGGGTAACAGCTATTTGTGCTTATGGAGTATTTTTCCCAATGCACTTTATTGGAATGGCAGGTTTGCCAAGACGTTATTACACTAATACTGCCTTTCCATACTTTGATGATCTAGCAGATATAAATGTGTTAATTACAGTCTTCGCCTTAGTTGCTGGTTTTGCTCAACTTGTATTCTTGTATAACTTTATACATAGCATGTTTTATGGTAAGGAGACAGTTCAAAATCCATGGAGATCAAATACTTTGGAGTGGACTGCACCCATAGAGCATTTTCACGGAAATTGGAAAGGTGAGATCCCACATGTACATCGATGGGCATATGATTATTCAAAACCGGGACATAAAGAAGATTTCATGCCTCAAAATATACCACTTCAAAAGGGAGAAGAAGAACTACAACATTAGTCTTGTAGTCTAGTAATAAAAGAAATATTTGTTTCATAGATCTCGTTTTTTTTATTTATTATGCCTTTTCACAAGACCAGGTGATTTGCTATATTTGAGAAAATGAATGAGCATTTAGACCCCACTGATAAGCAATTTTCTAAGGAAGATAACGAAATTGATAAAGCATTAAGGCCTATCAGTTTTGATGACTTTGCTGGACAGGAAAGTATTTTAGAGAATTTAAAAGTTTTTGTCACTGCTGCAAAACAAAGGGAGGAAGCCCTAGATCACACTTTATTTCATGGCCCGCCTGGATTAGGAAAAACAACTTTAGCTCACATTTTAGCCAATGAATTGGAAGTGGGTATCAAATTTACCTCAGGACCTGTTTTAGATAAACCTGGAGACTTAGCTGGTTTACTGACAAATCTTCAACCCAGAGATATTTTATTTATCGATGAAATTCACCGATTAAGCCCTATTGTTGAGGAGTACCTATATTCTGCCATGGAGGACTATAAAATTGATATTTTAATCGAGTCAGGACCAAATGCGAGAACAGTTCAAATTAATTTGGAGCCTTTTACTTTAGTTGGTGCAACTACTCGTTCAGGGCTTTTAACAGCTCCAATGAGAGCACGTTTTGGTATTAGTAATCGTTTAGAATATTATTCCACTGAACTGTTGGCTACGATACTTGAAAGGAGTGCCAATATATTAAACGTAGAAATAAATTATGAAGCTGCGACTGAGATTGCTAGAAGAAGTCGGGGTACACCAAGAATATCAAATGGTTTACTAAGAAGGATAAGAGACTTTGCACAAATAAAGGGAAATGGAAAAATTGATAAGAAAATTACTCAATTTGGTCTAAAGGCACTTCAAGTTGATGCCTTTGGATTAGATGAAATGGACAATAAAATCCTAATTTCAATTATAGATAAGTTTAACGGAGGTCCTGTTGGGATTACGACCTTAGCAACTGCTGTTTCCGAAAATGCTGAAACAATAGAGGAAGTATACGAGCCTTTTTTAATACAACAAGGTTTTATTGTTCGAACTCCAAGAGGTCGTGAAGTAACCATGCGAGCCTACAAGCATCTTGGGAGAATAAAAAATAGTCAAGGAGGTCTTTTCTAGAGATCCAAATATTAATTATGGATTCAAACGCCCAAAATAATTCAAAACTCATTAAAAATAAAGCTAAACACCTTGGTTTTATTTCTTGTGGAATTTCAAAAGCTGATTTTTTGGAAGAGGAAGCGCCTAGATTAGAAAAATGGTTAAACCAAAACCATAACGGGGAAATGGCCTACATGGAAAAAAACTTTGATAAAAGACTCGACCCAAGACTACTAGTTCCAGATTCAAAAAGTGTCATTTCTCTTCTTTTCAATTATTATACTAATCAAAAACAGGACGATAACCAAGCACCAAAAATTTCAACATATGCATTTGGAGAGGATTATCATTTTGTTATTAAAAGAAAATTGAAAGAATTGATGAGTTATATTAAAAGTGAGATTGGTGATGTTGGAGGAAGAGTATTCGTTGATTCAGCGCCTATCATGGAAAAGGCTTGGGCCTCAAGAAGTGGTTTAGGATGGATAGGTAAGAATACAAATCTAATTTCAAAAAAAACAGGATCCTTTTTCTTTATTGCAGAAGTAATTGTCGACTTAGAATTAGAATATGACAGGCCAACCACTGACCATTGTGGGAGTTGTACTAAATGTATTGATGCGTGCCCTACTGAAGCATTAATAGCACCTTATCAAATTGATGGTAGTAAGTGTATTTCCTATCTGACAATAGAGCTTGAAGATCAAATACCAAATGAATTTAAAGATAAAATGGATAATTGGGCTTTTGGATGCGATATTTGTCAGACCGTATGTCCTTGGAATCGATTTGCAAATGAGCATGAGGAAGAATCTTTTTCACCCAAAGAAGAACTTTTGAAAATGACAAAGAATGAATGGAGTGAGATTACAGAAGAGGTTTTTGACAAGGTATTTAAAAATAGTGCTATCAAAAGGACAAAATTCGATGGGCTTAAAAGAAATATAAAATTTCTTAAAAGCTAGCCATTTAACCTTAAAATATCAAAATTTTGGAATTAAAGCATATTTGTAATAGTTATTAAACTATGTGAAAGTCAGATTGTTTACCAGGATATTTAAATTCTTAAACAAAACCCCTAAAATATATGATATCGTCATTTTCTTAACAAAATATTAAGAAATTAAAAAAAACATCACTATAATTGTAGGTTGATTAAACGAAATCAAAAGAATTAATTAAAAATAATTTAAAACCAAATGATGAAAAAAGAGTTCTTTAAGAAATTCTCATTCCTCTTCGCTTTTATGTTGAGTGTGGGAATTTTCGCTCAAACAGTTACGGGAGTCGTAACGAGCGATGACGGTCCACTTCCTGGTGCTACTGTACTAGTTCAAGGGACAAATGATTTCGCCACAACTGATTTTGACGGTAACTTTTCAATTGAAGCAGCCCAAGGAGATATCCTTATTGTTTCGTTTGTAGGTTATGAAACTCAAGAAGTTGCAGTTGATGGTGACAATTTAAACATAACAATGGCTCTAGGTAATCTATTAGATGAAGTTATCGTAACTACTGGTTATGGTACGCAATCTAAAAGAGATATTACAGGAGCAGTATCAACAATAGAAGCTGACGATCTTACAGCAGTTCCTGCGACAACATTTTCGCAGCAAATGCAAGGTAGAGCTTCGGGTATTTCTATTGTAAGTGATGCAACACCTGGTGGTGAAGCTACAGTTCGTATCCGTGGTTTCGGAACAACTGGAAACAACGAACCACTTTACGTTATTGATGGTGTACCATCTAAGTCTCAAGGTAACCTTAACCCGCAGGATATAGAATCTTTACAAATTCTTAAAGATGCATCTGCGGCTTCTATTTATGGTTCTCGTGCGGCGAACGGTGTAATCATTATTACAACAAAAAAAGGTAAAATCGGTTCCCCAACTATCCGTTACAGTACATTCTACGGTTGGCAAACTCCAGAGAAGGACGTTGAGGCATTAGATGCAGCAGGTTTAGGTGAGTACCTATATCTTGCTGACTATTATGCAGGCAAAACACCATCTCACGGTCAGTACGGATTTAGTGGAACACCAGAAAACCCCCAGATTACTATACCAAACTATGTTTTCCCTAGTGGAGCTAGTTCAGTTGACGAATCTCTTTACTCATTAACTCCAGACAATATATATGCGATTACTAGATCAGCAGATACAAACTGGTGGGAGTTATTAACAAATAACAACGCACCAATCTTACAACATCAAATAGATGCAAGTGGTGCTAATGAGAATTCTCAATATGCATTCAGTGCTTCTTATTTTAAACAAGATGCCGTAATTAAGTACCAAGGGTATGAGAGAGCAACAATTCGTGTAAACTCTTCTACTAAAACATTTGGCGGTAAATTAGAGGTTGGTGAAAACTTATCATTAAACCTTGATAACAGAAAAGGTGGTTATGGTAACGACGGCGAGCAAAATGCTGTTTCTGGTTCATACAAACACCACCCACTTCTTCCTAATTACGATATTGCTGGAAACTTTGCTGGTTCTAGGGGTCTAAACCTTGGTAATAACTATAACCCTTATGCTTCACAGTCCAGAAATCAAGATGACAGAACTAGAAGAGCTAGAATGTTTGGTAATGCTTATGCACAAATAACAATTGCTGATGACTTCAAAATAAGATCAAGCTTTGGTGCTGATATTACAACAAACAGACGTGTTGACATTGGAAGACCTCAGCCTGAATATGTTGAAGGTAACTTTATAAATAGTTCTAGAGCTGAGCAAAATTGGGGATACGAGTGGACATTTACAAATACCCTCTCATGGTCTAAAGTTATTGCTGATGTTCACGATATTAGTGCTTATGCTGGTGTTGAGGCAATTCAAGGTTTTTCAGAATTCTTTGGTGCTGCAAGAGAGAGATTCCCATTTGAAACTACCTCTATTATAAGTTACCTAGATCTTGGTAACCAAGCTACTGCTTCAAACTTTGGTAATATTTCTAAAGACTTCTCTTTATGGTCACAGTTTGCACAAGCTAACTACCAATACAACGAGAAATATCTTGCGACAGTAACTGTTCGTAATGACCAATCTTCAAGATTTAGACAAGCTTCTAACAGCGCATTTTTCCCAGCATTTAGTGTTGGTTGGAGGGTTTCTGAAGAAGACTTTATGTCTGGAATATCTTTCATAGATGACCTTAAAATTAGATACGGATGGGGTAAAACTGGTAACCAAGAAATTGGAGACTACAATGCTTATACTACGTTTGGATCTGGTTCTTATAGGACAGGTTATCCAATTGATGGAAGTAACTCAGCAGCCACTCTTGGTTATGCTCCTGATACCTTTGGTAATCCAGCAGCAAAATGGGAAGCTACTGTTTCAAACAATATTGGTTTGGATGCAGCATTAGGTGGACAAAAACTATTTGTTGAATTAGACTTATGGAACAGAACTACTACTGACTTACTTCTTACTGTACCTGTTATCTATTCTGCGGGTGATGCTGGCGCTCCAGCTGTCAACATCGGTGAGATGTATAACGAGGGTATTGATTTCGGACTTACCTATGATGACACTTTTGGTGATCTTAATTTATCGATTACGGGTAACATTTCAACTTATAGAAATGATATACTTGCTTTAGATGAATTTTCGACACCTATCTTTGGTTCTAACAGAAGGGTTCCTGCCCTAACTGTTACTCAGGTAGGAGATCCAATATCTTCACTATATGGTTTTGAAGTGGAAGGCATATTCCAGTCTCAAGCTGAAGCTGATGCTCACGCACCTTACGGAACAACAGGTTATAATGCACCTGGTAAATTCAAGTACGCTGATATTAATAATGATGGCGAGATTAATGATGACGACAGAACTGTCATCGGTAATCCACACCCTGACTTTACATACGGTATAAACTTGAGTTTAACTTATAAAAATATCAATTTGACTCTCTTTGGAAATGGAGTTCAAGGAAACGATATCTACAATTACGTAAGATACTTTGCTGACTTTAACACATTCCAAGGTAACAGATCTACAAGAGCACTTAACGATGCTTGGCAACCAAGCAATCCGTCTGCTCCAAGATCACAATGGACAGCTGCTGACCCTGACGCTACGTCTCCTATTATGGACGCGAACGATCAGATTAGTAGTAGAACTTCTTCTTATTTAATAGAAGATGGTTCATATTTCAGATTGAGAAACGTACAACTTACTTATACGTTTAGTGACGAATTAAACGACACTTTAGGTATAAGTGGAGGAAACATATATTTCCAAGGTCAAAATCTATTAACTGTCACGAACTATTCTGGTCTAAACCCAGAAGTTCAGACATCTAATGATATTCAATTAGGATACGACGGAGGATTTATGCCGGTTTCACGAACACTGACTGTAGGATTGAATCTATCATTATTTTAATAATTAATTATTTTGTAAAATGAAAAATTTGAAAAATCTATTTTTTGCTTCACTAGCCATTGTAACTCTTACGGTTGCTTGTGATGAGGAATTTTTAACAAAAGAGCCCCAGGCTTCACTTTCTGGACCAGCATTAGCTAATGCAGACGGTATTGAAGGGAAACTGGTCGCTGCTTACCGTACCCTTGCAGGTTACGGAATGAGCGGAGGAGGAACATGGTATTATTCTACCTGGTCCTGGATTTTTGGTGCAATATCTTCTGATAATGCATTAAAAGGAACTGATGCTGGTGACCAGCCAGAGCACTCATTTATTGAGTCATATGACTTTAACACTTTTAATGTTCACAACCGCGACAAGTGGAGATCTGGATATTGGGGTGCTGCTAGAGCTAATGACGTTATAAATAGTGTAGCAGAAGCTGAAGATATTGATGCAGCTAGGGCTGCGCAAATAATCGGTGAAGCTAAATTTATTAGAGGTTGGCAACACTTTGAAATGCAGAAGATGTATAGAACACCTAAGTATGTTAGCGAAGCTAACTTTACCTTAGATGATCTAGAGGCTTCAAAAGTTCCTAATACGGGAAAGATTTGGGCTAACGTCATTCAAGACTTTGCTGATGCTGCAGCTGCGCTTCCAGAAACCCAAACTGAGGCAGGTAGAGCTACTAAATGGGCTGCATTAGCTTATCAAGCTAAAGCATTAGTCTATAGTGGTGACTATACTTCTGCACTTCCAATTTTGGAGAATATTGTTAACAACGGTCCATTTACACTTGTCGACAAATTTGAAGACAACTATTTGGTAGCTACTAGAAACAATTCAGAATCCATTTTTGAAATTCAGTATGCTGTTAGTAGTGCTGACACAAATGCATCTAATGCTGAAATTGGTCTTGCACACCCATATATTGCCCCTTGGGGATGCTGTGGTTTCTTACAAGCACCTCAGGACTTAGTAGATTTCTTCCAAACTGACGCTAATGGATTACCATTATTAGACGAATCTTGGAAAACTAATCATATCACTAATCCTACAGGAGCTAATATAGGTGAGCCTATTGGAGATCCAAGTGTTGACCCAAGACTTGACCACACTGTTGGACGTCCAGGACAACTATTCAAGAACCACCACATTATGCAAGTAGATTACATTCGTGATTTAACTTATGCAGGTCCATATTTTTCTAAAAAGCATATTGCTGAACCAGAAGGATTTGGTATTGGTGGATGGGGTAACCTTTCTGCGAATAATTTTAGAATTATGCGTTTAGGACACGTTAAACTTTGGTTGGCTGAAGCTTATGTTGAAGCTGGACGACTAGAAGACGCTCGTGCTCAAATAAACGATCTAAGAAGACGTGCTGCTAACCCAGACGGATTTAATAAGGGTGCAACTCAAGGCGCAACTCGTGCTGACTACACTTTAACAGGAGCACCAGGTGCAAACTATGTTATTGGTGAGTATACTGCAGCTTGGACTGACCAAGCTATTGCAAGAAAGGCTGTGCGTTACGAGTCTAGACTTGAAACTGCTATGGAAGGTAATCGTTTCTTTGACTTACAAAGATGGGGTGTTCAATCTCAAGTTCTTAACGAATATCTTTCAAGAGAATCACGTTATAGAGTTTACCTCCAAGGTAAGTCCTTTACCTCACCTAAAAATGAATTCTATCCAATTCCAACTTATGCGATTGATAGATCATTCTCAGAGGGTGAGCCAACTTTAACTCAAGATCCTAACTACTAGTAGTTAAATCTTTGAAAGTTCAAAACCGTGGAGTATATTTGCTCCGCGGTTTTTTTTTGATATATGATGAAAGGGAAATATTTATTAATCACACTAATTTTTTTAATCCAGTCCTGTTCAAAGCAAAACAAGCTATTTGTTTTATTGAAATCAGACAAAACCGGTATTGAATTCAACAATAAAATAACTGAAACAGACGACTTTAATATACTTACGGATGAGTATATTTTTAATGGAGGAGGGGTTGCATTAGCAGACTTTAATAGAGATGGTTTACCGGACCTTTTTTTTACAGGTAATATGGTATCAAATGAGCTCTATTTAAACAAGGGACATTTAAAATTTGAGAATGTAACTAATAGCTCAAAATTAAATTCAACTGGGTTTTGGTCCACAGGAGCAGCGGTTGTAGATATAAATTCAGATGGTTGGATGGATATTTACGTTTCTGGAGCTATGAATACAAATAATAGAAAAAATAGGCTTTATGTAAATCAGGGTCTAAATAAGGATAACATACTTGTTTTTGAAGAACAAGCAGAAAAATTTGGTATTGATGATGACGGTAATACCATGGGGGCATGTTTTATTGACTACGATAAAGATGGTGATTTAGACTTATATGTTCTAAATAATGAACAAAACGAGACCATTCCAACTAACTACAGAAAAAAAATAATTGATGGTTCAGCCCCAAGTAATGATAAATTATATAAGAATAATGGGGATGGAACTTTCAGTGATACGACTCTTGACGCAGGAATATTGTTCGAAGGCTTTGGGTTAAGTGTTACACCAGTTGACATAAATAAAGACCAGTGGATAGACCTATATATAACAAACGATTATCTTACAAATGATCTTTTATATATAAATCAAAAAAACGGAACATTTAAAAATGAAATCCAGAACTATCTATCTCATCAAAGTAAATTTTCAATGGGTTCAGATGCTTCGGATTTTAATAATGACGGCTATACTGATTTAGTTTCCCTTGATATGCTAGGAGAAAGCCATGAGCGAAGAAAAACAACTATATCTAAAAGCTTTTTTTTTCAAAATGTATTAAATAAAAAATGGGACTATCAAGACCAGCATATGCGAAACATGCTATTTAAAAATAATGGACCAAATCTCCCATTTTCAGAGGTAGGACAATTTTCAGGTGTTTACCAAACAGATTGGAGTTGGTCACCACTTTTTGCTGACTTTGACTATGATGGAAATAGGGATTTGTTTATAACTAATGGATTCCCAAGAGATATAACTGATATGGACTTTGCAAATTACAGGCTTAGTTATGGTGCCTATACTCCGGTATCAACTCTTTTGGATTCCATACCTATTGTTAAAATACCTAACTATGCTTACAAGAATAATGGTAACTTAACTTTTGAAGATGTAAGTAAAAAGTGGGGTTTAGGAATTTCCTCATTTTCTAATGGAGCTGTTTTTAGTGATCTTGATCTTGATGGAGATATAGACTACGTTGTAAATAATATAAATGACAAAGCATTTATTTTTGAAAATATCTTATCTCAGCAAGAAAATACTCCCAATTATTTACAAATTGAGCTCAAAGGAGATAAATTAAATCCAGATGCTCTAGGAGCAAAAGTTGTTTTGCGCCTCTCAGATAATTCAATTCAATTTCAAGAGCAACAAACATCACGAGGTTATATGTCTTCTGCGGACCCTATAATGTATTTTGGACTTGGAAAACTAAAGGATGTAGTTTCTGTAGAAATTTTGTGGCCAAACGGACTTTTATCGAAAATGAATAACCCTAATATTAACAAAAGACTAACATTCAGTCAAAGCAAAGCTTTAGCTGATAATTCTCTTATTTTTCCTTTCGTAGAGGAACAAAAACTTCTTCCTTACAAAGAGATTTCTAGTAAATACAACATAAATTATTTTCATAACGAAAAAAACGTTCAAGACTTTTTTAAACAGCGTTTATTACCACACAAACTGTCCCAAAATGGTCCGTGTATAGCAGTCGGTGATATAAATAGTGACGGGAATGAAGATTTTATAGTAGGTAGCTCAACATCATTTTCACCCAGGGTTTTTATACAAAGTGACGACAGCAAATTCACTTCGAGGGATTTATTTCAAAAAGAGGAAGAAAAAAAATATGAAGTTGAAAGTATGACTCTTTTTGATGCAGACCAAGATGGAGATCTTGACCTTTATCTTGTTTCCGGTGGAAACGAATATGACATTGGCTCTGAGTGGTACCAAGATAGATTGTTAATTAACGATGGCTTCGGAAATTTTAAAAATCAACAAAATAGACTTCCAAAGATGCACATTAATGGTTGCATTGTTAGACCAGCTGATTTTGATAATGATGGAGATTTGGATTTATTTGTCGGAGGACACAACAAACCTGGAGCTTATCCACTAGCTGACAATAATTTTTTATTAAGAAATAATAACGGCTTTTTTGAAGACATTACGGATACTATCATTCCTCCATTAGAATCGTTTGGTATTCTAACAGATGCTTTATGGACTGATATCAATGGCGATAACCGAAATGACATAATTTTTGTAGGAGAATATAGCCCTGTTACAATATTGTTAAATAAAGAAAAGGGTTTTGAAAAATTGGAATCAGAAACTCTTAAAGATACTCAGGGTCTTTGGAGGGCGATTGAGCAGGTTGACATTGACCAAGACGGCGATTTAGATTATATTTTAGGAAATTTAGGGAAAAATAATATGCTGTCTTTATCTCCAGAAACCCCAATGTATATATCAACTAAGGATGTAGATAAAAACGGGAGTGTTGATCCCTTAATTTTTAATTCCCAACAAAATAGCAAGGGAGAATTAGATATTTATCCAATTCAATTTTGGGACAATCTAACCCAACAAAGTCCAATGTTTAGGCAAGAATTCAATTCGTATCATTCATTTTCAAAAGCTAACTTTGAATATTATAAAGAAAAAGGATTCATAGATAATGACAGTATTTTGATAGCTAAACACAGTGAATCTAAATGGATAGAAAATTTGGGTGAAGGTAATTATAAACTTAATTCATTACCAGATTTACTCCAGTTAGGCCCCATTAATGATTTCCTTATTTTTGGCGCTGGTAATAAACGTAAAGTGTTTGTCGTAGGGAATGATTTTGGGGGTGCACCATTTGAAGGGAATACGGACGCATTACAAGGGACCATTTTATATTTAGATGAAAATGAAGGAGAGAAAGTTGTAAGCGCGCAAGATTCAGGTTTTCATGTTTTCGGTGATGCCAGAGAGATTAAAAGTGTTAGGCTTAAGAATGGTAAAATTTTGATTTTGGTAGCACAAAATCAAAACAAACTGCTAGCGTTTGAAGAGTTTTAGTTTTTAGGACTCAAAAAATATCATTTCACTATTACATATTCAATTTATTTGACTTAAATGTCCTATTTTTAACTCCCTATAATGTGTTGAAAACTGAATTTTACTTTTGATCGTTTTCATTAGTTGTTTTAAATTCAGTAAGAATAAATGTATGAGGAATCTTAGAGCTTTAATATTTTCAGTCTTATTTATCCAATTATCATGTAATCAACATGAAAGTAGTGAATATATTCAAAAATTAGATAATCCTGAATTATTCCAGTCTGCAATGCAAAACCTTACTGACATTGTAGTTTACGATATCTTTTCACCACCTGTTGCTTCAAGAGTCTACTTATATCCAACAATAGCTGCATATGAGATAATCGCTGCGCATCAGGACAAAAGCTTTAATAGTCTTGCAGGCCAGGTCAAAGATTTGAATGAAATTCCAAAATCAGACAATAAGGCTATAATTCCAAACCTTGCTGCTCTATTTTCTTTTAATAGTGTTGGCAAAAAACTCATTTTTTCACAAGATAAAATGGAATCCTTTGAAAATGAATTTTATCAAAAATTGGTTGAGTATAATGTTCCAAAAAACGTGATAAAAGCCTCCAAAAATTATGGAGAAGAAGTAGCACAATTTATTCTAGAATGGGCTTCCAAAGATATGTACAGCCAAACCCGTACATTTCCAAAATATGCTATCAAAGAAGAAGATAAGTATTGGAAGCCAACTCCACCTGATTATATGGATGGAATTGAACCTCATTGGCAAGAAATTAGAACTATGGTTTTAGATTCGTCAAACCAATTTCCCCCAAAAGACCCATTACCATTTGATTTAGAAAAAGATAGTCCTTTTCATAAACAGTTGATGGAGGTTTTTAATGTTATAAATGGACTTACTGAAGAACAAGTAGAAATCGCAAAGTTTTGGGATTGCAATCCATACGTAACTCATCACAAAGGACATTCTATGTTTGCTACAAAAAAGATTACACCTGGAGGACATTGGATTGGAATAACTTCTATAGCCACTAGAAAAGCAAAAAGTTCTTTTGCAGATACAATAAACGCGTATGCTAACGTTTCTATTGCTTTATTTGATGCATTTATAAGTTGTTGGGATGAAAAATGGAGAACTTTGGTAGTGCGACCAGAGACATTAATTAATGAACATTACGATGAGGAATGGCTACCATTATTACAAACCCCCCCATTCCCGGAATATACAAGTGGACACTCCGTAATTTCAAGGGCTGCAGCAGTAACTTTAACAAAAATCTACGGAGATAATTTCAGTTTTGTAGATACTACAGAAATAGCTTATGGTCTTCCTGAAAGAAGCTATAAGTCTTTTATACATGCTTCTGAAGAGGCAGCGATATCAAGACTGTATGGAGGTATACATTACATGATGGCAATTACTGAGGGTGTTTCTCAAGGCCAAAAAGTAGGTTCATATATTGCTAGCAAATTACAAACAAAAAAAACTTCTGACAGGTTATTAACTCTTAATACAACAAATGGTGAAAAAAAGCCTTAGTTTTTGGCAGATAATTACCATGAACTTTGGTTTTTTCGGGGTGCAATTTAGCTTTGGTTTGCAACAAAGCAATATGAGTGCAATTTATAGGTATTTGGGTGCAGAAGAATCTGAGTTACCTATTTTATGGCTAGCGGGTCCAGTTACAGGTCTTGTTGTTCAGCCAATAATCGGAGCAATAAGCGATGGCACTTGGTCACCTAAACTTGGTAGAAGAAAGCCTTTCTTTCTAGTAGGAGCAATAATTGCAAGTTTAGCTTTAATTGCTATGCCTTACTCTAGTTCAATATGGATGGCTGCTGGTCTTTTATGGATTCTAGATGCTGCAAATAACATAGCTTTGGAACCATACAGAGCTTTTATTTCTGACAAATTACCAAAAAAACAATTTTCATTTGGTTTTTTAGTTCAAAGTTTTTTCACTGGTCTAGGAACTACATTAGCCAATTTTACACCTGCTATTTTGGTTTCCTTTGGCATATTAGCGTTAACCGACAAAATGGAAAATGGTATTCCTGTTTCAACTTATTGGGCTTTTTTAATTGGTGCTGCAGCATCCATTATAACAATCCTGATTACTGTCTTTACCACCTCGGAATATCCACCTACTTTAGAAGAGTTGAAAGAAATTCAATCCTCTAAAACAAATAAAAATTTATTAATAAAAACTTTTCAAGATATTGTTTTTGCATTCAAAAATATGCCTGCAACTATGAAACAGTTAATACCGGTTATGTTTTTTCCTTGGTATGCAATGTTTTGCTATTGGCAATATTTAACTTCAGCTCTTTCACTCTCCTTATATGGTACCCTAGACGAAACAACTTCATTTTTCAATAAGGCACAACTTTTGACAGGTAATTTAAATGGTACTTACAATATTATTTGTTTTTCAATTGCTTTTGCACTAATTCCAATTGCAAAAAAAATTGGACCCAAAAGATTACACTTTTTTAGTTTAGCTATTGGAGGATTTGGTCTTTTATGCATGCCGTTATTAAATGACACAGAGATTTTATTTGTTTTGCCCTTTGGAAGTGGAATTGAAATTTCCCAAATATATCTTTTTTCCTTTTGTATGGGTATTACCTGGGCGTCCATGATGGCTATGCCTTATCAAATGTTAGCATCAACTATTCCAACAAATAAAATGGGAATTTATATGGGTATATTTAATATGTTTATTGTTATCCCAATGATTATTCAAATTTTTTCTGTTCAGTATATTGTTTATGATCTTTTAGGACAAAATCCAATAAATATTATACGCCTATCGGGCACTTTTCTTATTATAGGAGGAATTTTTTCTTTATTTGTTAGCCAACCTGCGAAGGCAGATTCAATTTAATTGAGTAATTTCAGCATTATAATTTTAACTCATGTCAAATCAGCAACATAGAAGGGCTGCTCTAGTTTATCATGCTAAACCTATACCTGGAAAAATAAAAGTTGTTCCAACAAAAAATTATAATACTCAAAGGGACTTAGCATTGGCCTATTCCCCTGGTGTTGCCATTCCGTGTAATGAGATAGAAAAGCAAAAATCTGATGTTTACAAGTATACCAATAAAGGAAACTTGGTTGCTGTTATTACCAACGGTACCGCTGTTCTTGGACTAGGAGATATTGGTCCATGCGCCTCTAAACCTGTTATGGAGGGTAAAGCTTTACTTTTTAAAATTTTTGCAGGTATTGATGTTTTTGACATAGAATTAGACGCTAAAGACCCAGAAAAATTTATTGAAGCAGTTAAAGCTATTTCTCCAACATTTGGAGGAATAAATTTAGAAGATATTAGATCACCAGAAGCATTTGAAATTGAACGTAAGCTTAAGGAAGAACTTGATATTCCTGTTATGCACGATGACCAGCACGGAACTGCTATTATATCTGCTGCTGCTCTTTTAAATGCGCTAGAACTTGCAGGTAAAAAGATTACAGATGTGAAAATTGTCGTTTCTGGAGCAGGTGCAGCAGCTATAGCGTGTGCCAAACTATATGTTTCTTTTGGTGCAAGAACCAAAAATATTGTAATGTTGGATAGTATGGGAGTGATTCAAAAAAATCGTGAGGATCTTACTCAAGAAAAAGCTCAATTTGCTACAAAAAAAGACCTAAAAACGTTAGAAGAGGCTATTGTTGGTGCTGATGTCTTTATTGGTTTGTCACAACCTAATATCCTTAAAAAAAAGATGCTCAAAAAGATGAGTATTAATCCAATTGTTTTTGCAATGGCTAACCCAGATCCAGAAATTGGATATAATGATGCTTGTAATACACGAAATGACATTATTATGGCAACTGGTCGTTCAGATCATCCCAATCAGGTAAACAACGTACTTGGTTTTCCCTTCATTTTTAGAGGTGCTCTAGATGTAAAAGCAACTTCAATAAATGAAGAAATGAAGATGGCAGCAGTAAAGGCAATTGCTGATCTTGCAAAAGAGTCTGTTCCAGAGCAAGTAAACATAGCTTATGATGAAACAAGATTGAGTTTTGGCAGGGACTATATTATACCTAAACCTTTCGATCCCCGTTTAATTACAACTGTACCTCCTGCAGTTGCAAGAGCTGCAATGGAATCAGGTGTAGCTACAGAACCAATACAAAACTGGGAACGTTACAGGGAAAACTTAGAACAACGTCTTGGCAACACTCAAAAAATGATTCGATTGCTTCACGATCGAGCTAAATCAGCTCCTAAACGCTTGGTTTTCGCAGAAGCAGACCAAATGGATGTTCTTAAGGCCGCTCAAATTGTTTTTGAAGAATCTATTGCCATACCTATATTATTAGGAAATAGAAAAAAAATTAAAGAATTGTGTGATCTTATTGAATTTAATGCAGATGTTGAAGTAATAGATCCCAAAGAAAACGAACAAAATAAGATTAGAAATAAATATGCTGAGCTTTTTTGGCATTCACAAAAAAGAAAAGGTTACACATTTTACGATGCACAACGCTTAATGAGAGAGAGAAACTATTTTGCGTCTATGATGATAAAGAATGGAGACGCAGATGCTATGATTTCAGGTTATTCTAGAAACTACAGATCAGTTGTCAAGCCTATATTAGAAACCATCCCAAAAAATAAAGGAGTTAGTCGTGTAGCTGCTGCAAATTTGATGTTAACAAAATCGGGACCACTTTTTTTAACAGATACAACAATCAACGTTGATCCATCATCAAAAGAATTAGCAAAAATTGCACAAATGACCGGACAAATGGCAAAAATTTTTGGATTAGAACCCGTGATAGGGATGCTTTCCTTCTCAAATTTTGGATCTTCACGCTTTCCACAGGCAAAAAAAGTTTCTAAAGCAGTAACTATGCTTCACAGAAGTAATCCAGACTTAATTGTTGATGGACCTATACAATCAGATTTTGCTCTAAATAAGAAACTTTTACAAGACAGATTTCCATTTTCAAGTCTTACTAATAAAAAAGTAAATATTTTGGTTTTTCCAAATTTAGATGCAGCCAATATAACCTATAAGCTTATGAAAGAATTAAACGAAGCACATTCTATAGGACCAATTTTAATGGGTCTAAGTGAACCAATTCATATTTTGCAGTTAGGTGCTTCCGTATCTGAAATTGTTAATATGTCTGCTGTTGCAGTTGTGGATGCCCAAACAAAGAAAAAATAAATAAATGATTACACAAATTATCGGTAGATTGGTTGAAAAAACTCCTACACAAGTTGTAATTGACTGTAAAGGAGTAGGTTATGCAGTTAATATATCACTTCACACCTTTTCTCAGATTAATGATGGCGAAAATATTAAACTCTATACCCACCTACAGGTACGCGAAGACTCCCACACATTATTTGGCTTTAATACAACTATTGAAAGATCAGTTTTTTTACTTTTAATTTCAGTTTCTGGAATTGGTTCTAGTACAGCAAGAATGATGTTGTCATCTCTTGAGCCTCTTCAAATCCAGCGTGCAATAATTTCAGATGATTTAAATACTATAAAATCAGTTAAAGGTATTGGTTTAAAAACAGCTCAAAGAGTTTTAATTGAATTAAAAGATAAAATGTTAAACCTTCAAGTCGAGGGTGAAATTCAAAATTTTGGAAACAATACAATCAAAGATGAAGCGTTATCAGCATTAGAGGTTCTTGGTTACACAAGGAAGCAGTCTGAGCGTATCTTAGATAGCATTATTCAGAGTGCTCCAGAAAGTTCCGTTGAAGAACTTATCAAGGAGGCTCTGAATAAATTGTGAATTTTTGATTGAAATATCTGAAAATGTAGTTTTTAAACCATCCAAAAACTTCATCATCATTTTTATCTTGATGATGCTAGTTAGTAAAATTGTTTTTGGACAAAAAGCAGCTGAAATAGGTTCCATTATTGAACCAAAGTCAAGTAGTATTGAAAACTTATACACCTATGACCCTGAAAGTAATCTCTATATTTTAACAGAGGAAATAGGAGGTTACCCTATTAGTACCCCAATGGTAATGACTGTTGCTGAATATGAGTCATTTATTCTAAAGGAACAAATGAGTAGGTATTTTAAAGAAAAAATTCAAGCACTTAGTGGATACGGCTCAGATATCGAAGATGCACAAAAAAATTTACTTCCAGAACTTTATGTAAATAATGAGTTTTTTGAATCAATTTTTGGTAGTAATACCATTGATATAAAACCTCAAGGTTCAATTGGAGTGGATTTAGGATACCGATACCAAAGAAGTGATAATCCTATTGCCTCAGTTATTAACCGTAGATCACCAGGTTTTGATTTTGACCAAAGAATCAGTTTAAGTTTGTTAGGAAATATTGGTGAACGCCTCCAAATTACAGCTAATTATGATACCGAATCTACTTTTGATTTTCAAAACTTGGTAAAAATAGAATTTAACCCTCCAAAATTATCGGAATTAACAGAAATAGTTCCAGGCAAATTAGGTTCAAATATTTCATCTATCAAAAATACTGTTAACGATATAAGTCAAACAATTAGTGACGCAGAAGAAACTATCAGTGAATCAAAAACTTCATTGAGTAAGGTGAGACAAAAAATTGAGAATCTTAAAAATAATGTAAAACAGCTTCCTAATAATTCAGAGCTTGTGGGAAACAGGGTGTCTGAATACTTAAGAGGTAAAATAACAGAAGATGCTATTATTCAAAATATAGATATTGGGAATGTCAATATGCCAATAAATAGTAATCTAATACAAGGAGCACAAAGTTTATTTGGAGTACGTACAGACTTGAAATTTGGAAATACAACTATATCTGGAGTCTTTTCAGAACAAAGATCTCAGTCACAAAATATAGTTTCCCAAGGAGGAGGAAGATTACAAGAGTTCAACTTTTTTGCTTTAGATTACGAGGAAGATCGACATTTTTTTATTAGTCAATATTTTAGAGATAATTATGATCGATTTTTAGCTAATTATCCATATATCAATTCTCCAGTTCAAATTACTCGTATAGAAGTTTGGGTCACAAATAGGGGGTATCAAACTCAAAATGTTAGAAATATAATAGCACTTCAAGACTTGGGAGAACCTAACCCTGATAATACTAAATTAGATGATAATTATCAGGGTTTTATAAATTCATTGAATCCTTTTGCCCCACCTGATAACAATGTTAATAAACTCGATCCAGACGAAATTGGTTTTAATGGTGTACTCAATACAAAAATAAGGGACATAGCAACAGTTAACAATGCTTTTGAAAATATTAGTGCGAATGAGGGATTTGATTATGCCGTTTTAGAAAGTGCAAGGAAACTTAGTTCACAAGAATATACGTTCCACCCTCAATTAGGATATATATCTCTTAATCAGCGTCTAAGTAATGACGAAGTTCTAGGAGTTGCTTTTCAATTTACTCATTTGGGAAAGACTTATCAGGTCGGAGAATTTGCTAATGGAGATATTCCAGGAACTTCAGTGATTCAACAAAATCAAAATTTCATTCAAGGGCAAAGTCAACAAGAACAAGTTCAAACAAATAGTTTAATTGTAAAAATGTTAAAAAGTAGTTTGACTGACGTTCGCCAGCCAGTTTGGGATTTGATGATGAAAAATATTTACAATACAGGGGCATTTCAACTTTCCGAGGAGGATTTTCGTTTAAATATTTTGTATAGTGATCCATCACCAATTAATTATTTAACTCCAGTTGATAAATCTATATGGCCAGAAGATTTAGATAATGAAATATTATTAAACACATTAGAACTTGACAAACTAAATGCGTATCAAGATTTAGTACCTAGTGGAGATGGATTTTTTGACTTTCTTCCTGGTATTACAGTTGAACCTCGTTTTGGAAGAATCATCTTCACTAAAGTTGAGCCATTTGGAGAATTTTTATTTGGAATTTTAGATAATCCAAGTTCAGCGAAAGAGGATTATGACATAGATAATACATTTAATGCAAATCAAAAAAAATATGTTTTTAAGGAAATGTATACTCTTACAAAAGCAGCTGCTTTAGAATTTACCGAAAAAAATAAATTCCAACTCAAAGGAAGATATAAGTCTGAAGGAGGGGATGGTATAAATATTGGGGCGTTTAATATTCCTAGAGGTTCTGTTAGGGTTACTGCAGGAGGAAGGATTCTTCAGGAAGGATTGGATTATACAGTAAATTATGAAATAGGAAGGGTAAAAATATTAGATGAAGGTCTTAAAGCATCAAATATTCCTATCGACATTTCAGTTGAAAATAATTCGTTTTTTAATCAACAGAATAAAAGATTCTCTGGAATTAATTTAAAACATCGGCTAAATGATAATTTCTATGTTGGAGGAACACTTATAAATCTAAGTGAAAATCCTCTTACTCAAAAAGCAAATTATGGAACCGAACCAGTAAATAATACAATGAAAGGCCTAAATACAAATTTTTCTACTGAACTTCCCTTTTTAACTCGTATGGTTAATAAATGGCCAACTATAAGAACTAGTATTCCCTCTCAAATTTCATTTAGAGGTGAAGTTGCAAGCATAAATGCAAATGATCCTAGAAATACAAGATTAAATGGTGAAACAAACGTTTATATAGACGATTTTGAAGGAGCACAAACAAATATTGATGTAAAAGGATTTAATGCATGGAACCTTTCTAGTGTTCCGATTAAAGGAGTTTTAGGATCATCACTACAGGGACTTGAAAGTGGATACGGTAGATCTAAACTAGCATGGTATTCTATTGATCAAATTTTTTATTCTAGACAGCCACCAGGTATAAATAATGATGACATATCAAGTAATGAAACTAGAAGCATATCTATAAATGAACTTTTTCCAGAGCAAGATTTGGTACAAGGGATGATTAGTAGATTACCAACCCTAGATTTGGCATTTTATCCAAGAGAAAAAGGGCCTTATAATAATGCAGAATTATCACAATTTTTATTAGATCCAAAAAAAAACTGGGCTGGTATTACACGTACACTAAATGCAACAAATTTTGAACAGTCAAATGTTGAGTTTATCGAATTTTGGTTACTGGATACATTTTCAGAAAACACTTCAGAAAATGATGAATTAGGAGAATTAGTATTTCACTTAGGTAATATATCTGAAGATATACTTCGCGATGGTAGAAAACAATTTGAGAATGGACTTCCAAGTAATAGCGAAATCACACCTACCTATGAAACTCCTTGGGGTAGAGTCCCTGCTACCCAATCTTTAGTATATGCTTTTAATTCAAATTCTGAGGATCGTATTTTACAGGATGTTGGATTAGATGGTCTTAGTGATCAAGAGGAGTCTGAGGTTTTCACAAATGGTCAAACAAACGATCCTGCAGGCGATAATTATGAATATTATCTACAAGCAGAAGGTACTATACTTGAGCGCTATAAAAATTATAATGGATTTGAAAACAATACTCCAATTGAATTCAGTGATAATGATCGAGGTAATACAACTGAACCCGATACAGAAGATATAAATAGAGATCAAAGTATGAATACGATTGATAGTTATTTTGAATATCATGTACCAATCTTTAAGACAATGCGGGTAGGAAATCATCCATTTATAACTGATGTAAGAGAGAATGTAGAAGTGAGAGCTCCAAATGGTGACGAGTATACTACTAGGTGGATACAATTCAAAGTTCCTATTCAAAAGTCATACTATGAAAACACTTCTTTTAATTCATATTTTGGAGCAGTAAATGATATTAATGATTTAAGATCGATTAGATTTATGCGAATGCTATTAAGTGGTTTTAGCGAAGATATAGTATTTCGTTTTGGCACACTGGATTTGGTGAGAGGAGATTGGAGACGTTATAACAAAGCTCTTAATGAAAAAATAATGGCAAATGAAAATACCACGGTTGATATTAGTACAGTAAATATATTGGAAAATGAAAATAGAATTCCAATCAATTATGTTTTGCCACCTGAAATTCAAAGAGAGCAGATAAATAATAATAATACTATAATTCGTCAGAATGAACAATCTCTAGCGATGCGAATTTTTAATCTAAAGCCTATGGACTCAAGAGGAATTTTTAAAACAGTTGATCTTGACATGAGGCAATACAGTAAACTACGAATGTTTTTACATGCAGAGTCATTACCAGGTTATGAACCTCTTCCGGGTTTAAATTCTGAAGATGAATACGATAAAAGAATAGTTGCATTCATTCGCTTAGGAACAGATTATCAAGATAATTTTTATCAAATTGAAATTCCTTTAAAACCCTCTGATTATGATGAAAATATTTCAAATAGTTTGACCTCTGAAGAAGTATGGATCCCGGATTCTAATTCTATTGAAATATCTATTGACTTACTTTCAAGGCTGAAAGCTAAAGCATTGCAAAAATTGGGGTTAGGCGAAACATTATATTTCGATGAGGAGTTAAATGAAATTTTTGAATTTACACCAATAAGTTCTCTCTCAGGGCAAAAAAAATATAAACTTGCAATTAAAGGGAATCCATCACTTGGTAATATAAGGACATTAATGATAGGTCTGAAAAACCCATCAAGTAAATTGGGAGATGACCTTTCTGGTGAAGTTTGGTTTAACGAGTTGCGTATTTCTGGAATAGACAATCAAGAAGGATGGGCAGCTATTGGTGCATTAGATGCAAACATAGCAGATTTCGCAAATTTTTCTGCTAATGGGAGATATTCATCGATAGGGTTTGGCAGTATAGATCAAACACCCAACCAAAGAACAAGAGAGGAACTTTTACAATACGATTTTATTTCTAATCTAAATTTAGGCCAGTTGGCACCATCAAAATGGGGACTACAAATTCCATTAAGTTTTGCGAGTGGAGAAACTTTCATAACTCCTAAATATGATCCTTTTTATGAGGATTTGAAATTAGAAGATCGCTTGGAAACATCAGAGCGAAGATCACAAAGAGACTCAATTCGAAATCAGGCAATTGATTACACAAATAGAAAAAGTGTAAGCCTAATTGGAGTAAGAAAAAATAGTTCAGGGAATGGCAGTCAAAGATTTTATAGTCCAGAGAATTTTGATTTTTCGTATGCCTACAACAAATTAGAGCATCGCGATTTTGAGATAGAAAAACAAGAAGAGATTAATTTGTTGCTTGGAGCTAATTATGGGCATTCATTTAATACAAAAACAATTGAACCCTTTAAAAATGTAAAGTTTTTTAATAGGAAAAGATATTGGAGATGGCTTCAACAATTTAATTTTAATTTATTACCAAACTCTCTTGAAGGTTCGATAAACGTGAATCGAATTTTAAATAATCAAAAGTTTAGACAGGTTTATTTAGAAGGTACCGATGCTTCACTTCAACGAAGTTTACCTAACTTACAGCAGAGAAATTTTTTGTTTGATTATAATTATTCACTAAGTCATAATATCACACGTTCTCTTCGATTTAACTTTAATGCTGCGACAAGTAGTATAGTGAGGCAAAATGATCAAAATTACCAACAAGACAATAGTAATATTTTATTGAGAAACCTATTAAGCACTGGAGAACCAAATACTCATTTTCAATCCTTGGCATTAAATTATAAATTTCCTTTTCAGAATATACCATTTTTGAGTTTTATTGATGCAGCCTATAGTTATGTGGGTAATTTCAATTGGCAGCGAGGATCAGAAGCATTAGCAGAAGTTACTAATGATGATGGCTTATCATTAGGAATTGTAAACACAATTCAAAATAATAATAAAAAGACATTAACTGGAGCAATTTCTTTTTCTAAACTCTACAGTGCACTTGGATTAAGGCCCAATACAATAAGGTCACCAAAAATGACAAGTGAATTAAAAAATAATGATACAATTAAAAAAAATTCTACAATTCGGAAAAGTTTAATTAAAATAGTAGATGCTCTAGCTACATTAAAAAGAATTCAGTTTAATTATAATGAAAATAATGGGACAGTTCTTCCTGGCTATCTTCCAAGTGTCGGTTTTGCTGGAGGTATGCAACCTACTCTCGGTTTTACAATAGGCAGTCAAGCTGATATTAGATATGAAGCGGCAAGAAAAGGATGGCTAACTGGATTTCCAAACTTTAATCAATTATTCACTCAACTCAGATCAAATAAATTTCTTGCAACTGCACAGATGGTCCCCTTTAAAGGCTTGATTATAGACCTTAATGCAGAAAGAGATTTTGCGGAAAATAAGATAGAAAACTTCAGTATAAACAACTTACAATATTACCCTCAGAACTCAAATATTTCAGGCAATTTTGGCATTTCTACTATAATGATTAAAACAGCATTTAGTCGTTCAGATGGTCAAGGTAGTAAAACCTTTGATGAATTTAGGAAAAACAGAACTATAATAGCAAGACGTCTTTATGAAAGAAGTAATTTTTCAGAATTAACAAGTGAAATTGATGAATACCCGATTGGTTACGGTAAAAATCAGCAATCAGTTTTGCTTCATTCATTCATAGCTGCATATTCAGGTATTGATCCATACAAAATAAATCTAAATCCAATAAGACAGACACCGCTACCAAATTGGAATTTAAAATTAACAGCTCTTTCAAAAATTGAGTTTTTATCAAAAATTTTCAATCGTTTTTCTATTAATCATGCCTATAGAGCTAGTTACACATTAAATAACTTTCAAACAAATTTTGATTATGATTCAACTGTTCCTTTTCAAACAGATAAACTAGGAAATTACATACCGGAGCGACTTTATTCTAATATTAATTTAGTAGAACAATTTAATCCTTTAGCTAGGGTAGATATGGAATTTAAAAATTCAATAAAAATTTTAGCAGAATTTAGAAAAGAACGTGCAATTTCTTTAAGTCTTGATAATAATTTAATTACTGAGACTCTCGGAGATGAATACATAGTTGGTCTTGGATATAGAGTTAAAGATGTAAGATTTAGAACCAATATCAGTGGGAGAAGAGTGATTTTGAGTGGTGATTTGAATGTTAAAATTGATGTTTCATATCGTAATAACTTAACATTACTCAAGAATCTGGAATATGATAATAACCAAGTAACAGCAGGACAAAAACTTATGGCAATTAAAGTAACTGCTGATTATGCACTTACAAAAAATCTTACAGCTCTATTTTTTTATGATCATAATTTTTCTGAGTTTGCAATTTCAACTGCGTTCCCACAAACTAGTATTCGATCAGGATTTACAATTCGTTATAACTTTGGTAATTAAAAGTATTTTTGATAAAGTAAATATTTTAAATTTGTCAAAAAAAAATGAGTATCCCAGCTGATTTAAAATACACAAAAGACCATGAGTGGATAAAACTTGATGGCGAAATTGCTACAGTAGGAATTACAGATTTTGCCCAGGGTGAACTTGGTGATATAGTTTATGTTGAAATTGATACTCTAGATTCTAAACTTGATGCCGAAGAAGTATTTGGTTCTGTAGAAGCAGTAAAAACAGTTTCGGATTTATTTATGCCTGTAACTGGGGAAATAATCGAAATTAATGAACTTTTGGAAGACAGTCCTGAAATAGTTAATGAGGATCCTTATGGAAAAGGTTGGATGATCAAAGTACGTTGTAGTGATTTGGATCAATCTAAAAATCTTTTAGATCACGAATTATACGATGCATTACTCAAAAAAGGATGAATTTTAACGCTTTGGTCATCATGTTTTCTCAACAGACTTATTATTAGTTAAGAAATGATTGTATTTTATATATTTTTTTTAGATTAGCTTTTTAAATTTATCTTACAATGCAGCCAAAAAAAAATGAAAAAGTAGATTTAACGAAAAACAGTAGTTTATACTTTGTAATTGGTTTATCTGTTGTTTTATTAATCACATGGCAAACAATTGAATGGAAAACTTACAAAAAAACTTACGATTACGAGGCATTAAATGTTGATGACGATGATGATGAAGATATCCCAATTACAGAACAAATTAAAACGCCACCACCACCACCACCGCCTCCCCCTCCAGCACCTGAAATAATTGAAATTGTTGAGGATGAAGAGGAGGTCGAAGAGACTGTAATTGAATCTACTGAAACAGACGAGGAAGAAATTGTTGAAATAGTTGAAGTTGAGGAGGAAGAAGTTGACATTGATGTACCTTTTGCAGTTATCGAGGATGTACCTATTTTCCCAGGCTGTGAAAGAGTTAAAAAGTCAGAGAGACGTAAATGTTTTCAAGAAAAAATGAATAAGCATATAAGGAAAAACTTTAGATACCCTGAAATCGCCCAGGAAATGGGTATACAAGGACGAGTATATGTTAACTTTATAATATCCAAGGATGGAAGCATAACAAATATTAGAATGCGTGGACCAGATAAAAATTTAGAAAAAGAAGCACAGCGAATAATTTCAAAACTTCCGTCTATGACACCAGGAAAGCAAAGAGGACGCCCTGTCAGAGTTCCATTTAGCATACCTATTACATTCAGACTGCAATAAAATTTATCTGGAGATAAAATCATTGCTCAATGACTTATTCTGTACTATATTTGCTTGTTGAATGATGATGTCTGATGCCTCTTTATAAAACCATTTCAATAAACTCACGATACCAAAACTTAATTGATTTTTCTCAGCTTACAAAACTAAGGCTGTCAATCTCAATAGTCTTATCTTCAATTGCAGGTTATTTTTTAGCTGCTGAGGAAATTAACTACTCCTCATTGGTTTTGCTTATAATTGGAGGTTTTTCTATGGTTGGAGCCTCAAATGTTTTTAACCAAATATTTGAAAAAGACTTGGACAAGAAGATGTTAAGGACACAAAATAGGCCACTTCCCGGTGAGAGAATTCAACCTAAGACAGCGATGTATATAGGAGTTATGTTAACTCTGATCGGAGTTGTTTGTCTTTATTTAATAAACCTAAAAACTGCCTTTTTTGCAAGCATCTCCACATTTTTGTATGCATGCCTATATACCCCCCTTAAACAAAAAACACCACTATCAGTTTTTGTGGGTGCATTCCCAGGAGCGATACCATTTATGTTAGGATGGGTAGCTGCTACTAATAAGTTTGGCATTGAACCTGGACTATTATTTATGTTGCAGTTTTTTTGGCAATTTCCTCACTTTTGGGCAATAGGATGGCTCATGCATGATCAGTACGAATCTGCAGGTTTTAAAATGTTACCTTCTGGATCAAAAGATCAAAGTACAGCTTTTCAAGTTGTCTTTTACACACTTTGGACAATCTTAATTTCTCTTATACCTTCATTCAAATTTACTGGGTCGCTTTACTTAACTCAAGTAGCCTCAGTACTTATATTACTATTAGGAATAATGTTTTTCTATTTTGCTGTAAATTTAATGTTGTCAAAAACCGATAAATCGGCAAGTCTTTTAATCAAATCAAGTATTTTTTATATAACAGGAGTACAAATTGTTTATGTGCTAGATAAATTATTATTTCAATGAATAATGACTCGGTATTATTAAAGTCTAATAAAGCTAAAAAAATGATGCTTTGGCTTGGTATGATAAGTATGAGTATGACTTTTGCTGGTCTTACAAGTGCATATGTAGTGAGTAGCTCACGAGCAGATTGGATACAACAAATTGACCTCCCTTTTGATTTCACTATCAGTTCTCTAATAATTATTTTAAGTAGTCTTACTTTTTTTTTGGCATTTAAAATGCTAAAAATGAAAAATTTAAAAATAACCCAATTATTACTTCTTATAACTCTATTATTAGCGTTTGCATTTATTTTTTTTCAAATACAGGGCTTTAATGGGATAATAGACACAGGATATTATTTCACAGGACCTGAAAGTTCAATTACGACATCTTACTTGTATATATTAGTTTTGTTACATATGGCTCACCTTGGTGCAGGGATTATTATTGTTTTATATGTTTTAATTAATAGTTTTAAGGGAGTTTATTTTAATGGGAATACATTAGGATTTGAACTGGCCTTAACTTTCTGGCATTTTCTCGATATACTATGGCTATATTTATATTTATTCGTTTCATTCTATGGTTAAAATTTAATAAATTTATATCGGATTTGACTTAATGCATATGGAAGTAACTACAAACACACAAGTCGACGAGAGGGAACTTTGGGGTGGTGGAGCAAAGCCTTTTAGCGCGAGCTATGGTAAAATAATGATGTGGTTTTTTATTGTTTCAGATGCGTTGACATTTACCGGGTTCCTAGTTTCTTACGGTTTTTCAAGATTTAAAAATATAAACTCATGGCCAATTGCTGACGAGGTTTTCACTCATTTCCCATTTTTACATGGTATTGACGCCCCTATGTATTATGTCGCTTTAATGACATTTATTTTAATCTTTTCATCTGTCACTATGGTGCTTGCTGTTGACGCTGGCCATCATATGGATAAGTCTAAAGTTACCTTTTATATGTTATTGACCATCATTGGTGGAGCAATTTTTGTTGGATCACAGGCCTGGGAATGGAAGAATTTTATAAAAGGTGAATACGGTGCATTAGAGACAAAAGGAGGCCAAATACTTCAATTCGTTAATTTAGAAAACGATAAGCGCATATCTATCAAAGATTTTGCAATTGGAATTAATTCAGAACGTGAAACCCACAATTCAAATATTGGCGTATGGTATCAGAACGAAAAAATACTCCCAAAAATTACCTTGGAAGAGGTTAAAAAGGGTTTTATAGCTAACCCTAATCTTACGATTAGAACAGAACAGATTTCTGAAAATGGTCAAAAAACTTTGCTTTCTAGAGATGAAGCAATTTATAAGATAGATGATGCAATAGGAGTTGTTGAAGGGGCAAATTTGATTCATAATGAGTATGGGAACAGATTATTCGCTGACTTCTTTTTCTTTATAACTGGTTTTCATGGTTTTCATGTATTTTCAGGAGTCGTTATAAATATCATTATATTTTTTAATGTTATACTGGGAACATATGAGAAAAGAGGTCACTACGAAATGGTTGAGAAAGTAGGATTATATTGGCATTTTGTAGACCTAGTATGGGTTTTTGTATTTACATTTTTCTATCTCGTTTAATATAATTATTATGGCAGAAGGACAGCATAAACTAGCAATTTTTAGAGGACTATTAAAATTCAAATCTAACCAACAAAAGATTTGGGGAGTTTTAATTTTTCTATCTATAGTTACAACTATCGAAGTAGGACTAGGAATATTAAAGCCAGAAGTTCTCATGACAAGTTTTCTGAGAATGAAACTTCTTAACTGGATTTTTATTTTACTAACAATCGTAAAAGCATATTATATCGCATGGGACTTTATGCATATTCGTGATGAACGAAGTGGTTTAAAAAATTCAATAGTCTTGCCATTAGTCATTTTGATTCCATATCTTATATTTATTCTCATACTAGAGGCAGATTATATTTTTGATGTTATGGATATTGGATTTGTTTCCTGGAATTTCTAACCTAGGATAATCTTTAAAATATAGTTCAACTAATTATTACTATTCATTCATAGTGAGTAAACTTTTATGACTAAGGATTTAAATAAAAAACTTGTTTTAGGGATACTGTTCATATTCCCACTATTGGTTTATTTGTTCTTTGCTTCTGGGAAGAATAACTTCGCAAAGCTTCCAATTCTAACAGAGAAAGTAAATGAATTACCTATAGGTTATTTAGGGGAAAAAATAAAATTAAAAAACAAGATTACAATTCTAGGTTACTGGGGTGGTGATTTAAAAAATAAAAAGGCTGAGGCACTTAATTTAAACGAAAAAATTTATAAAAGGTTTTACCAATTCGATGACTTTCAGTTTGTTTTTTTTGTAGACACTTTTCAAATTAAACAGGTTCAAGAATTGAAAAACGAACTTGTAAAAGGAGTAGGGACTGATATTTCAAGGTGGAATTTTTTACATACGACTGCAGAAAACATGAAAATTCATTTTAGCTCACTAAAAACTCCTTTTTTATTAGATGAATCAGGCAATACACCATATGTATTTATTATTGATAAAGATTTGAGTCTAAGGGGAAGAAACGATGATGAAGATTCAGGGATGTTATATGCATTTGATGCTCGATCTGTAGCGCAAATAAATAAAAAAATGATTGACGATGTAAAGGTGATCCTTGCTGAATATCGATTGGCACTTAAAATTTATAATTCTGAAAGAGATAAATGAAAAAGTTAAAAAGTATTGGACTTTTTTTAATTATTATAATTTTTGGAATTTTATTTATTCCAAAAATCTTCAACAGAATTATTTATAATAAAGTTGTAGATCATAATCGATCAACTTCTGCAGTACCCCTTCAATTCATTTTTTTAAATGGTGAGGCTAAAAAGGTCCCTGATTTTACATTTTTTAACCAAGACAGCTTAATTATATCAAATGAAGATTTTAAAGATAAAGTTTACGTTGTTGAATTTTTCTTTTCATCATGTCCAACCATTTGTCCTGTCATGAATAAAAACATGAAAAAAATTGAAAATAAGTTTGGAAACAAAGAAAATTTCGGGATTGCATCTTTTACAATTGATCCAACATATGATACACCCCAAGTTTTAAAAAATTATGCAGAATCTTATAATGTTTTTTCACAAAATTGGCATTTTCTCACAGGTGAAAAGGAAAATATATATTCTCTTGCAAACGAAGGATTTAATATATTTGCGTCTGTAAATTCAAAAGTTGCGGGTGGTTTTGAACATCAGGGATATTTTGCGTTGATTGATAAAAAGGGTTTTATCCGCTCACGCTCCGATAAATTTGGTAATCCCATAGTATATTATATGGGAGTTGACCAAGAAAATGTAAAACATCAAGAGGTGGATCTACTTATTGAAGACATAGAAAAGTTGTTAAAAGAATAGGAAATGAATAAAAGAGGTGAAATAATTACAAAAAAATATACCCCTTGGGTTTGGATATTATCGATTGCTATTCCGATAGTAGTTGTGATTCTTTTTATGATTAAAATTCCTAATGTAAAGCCACTTACTTTCCTTCCTCCTACTTATGCTACCATTAACGCAATCACTGCTTTGGTCCTTGTTTTTGCTTATGTAGCAATTAAAAAGAAAAGAATGATTCTCCACGAAAGGCTTATGAAAATAGCAATATCCTTATCTGTTGTTTTTCTTACCATGTATGTTGCATATCATATGACTTCTGACCCTACACCTTATGGTGGACAAGGTATCTTAAGACCAATATATTATTTTATTCTTATTACACATATTTTACTTTCAATAGGTATTATACCAATGGTATTAGTTACCTATGTTCGTGCGATATCAAATTTTTTTGAAAATCATAAAAAAATTGCGAGATATACTTTTCCTATTTGGATGTACATAGCTGTTACAGGTGTTATAGTATATTTAATGATTTCACCTTACTATGTTTAAAATAAATATACCTTTTTCTATATTATTAACATTTTCTCTAATTATTCTTAGCTCTGATACCTACAGTCAGTGTTCAATGTGTAGAGCTGTACTTGAGTCTGAAGAAGGGCAATCTACAGCCAAAGGGATAAATAGTGGAATTTTGTATTTGATGGCAATTCCTTATTTCTTAGTTGGGTTAGCAGGTTGGAAAATATACAAGATTTTAAAGAAAAAATAATTATATTCTAAAATTCAAATAGAAAATATTTCACTAAAAAGAGTTGAAACTTAACAAATTTTTAATCGAAATTTTAGCTCTAAACCGTAATTTTACACCACCTTTGCCAAATAATCAAATTTAAGAACTGTAAATTGTCTTATATGATTAAATTAAAAAATCTTCACAAATCATATAAAATGGGTTCCTCCTCATTGCATGTTCTTAAGGGGATTAATCTAAGTGTAGAGGATGGTGAACTAGTTGCAATTATGGGATCTTCTGGATCTGGTAAATCAACGTTGCTTAATATTTTAGGCATGCTAGATACAGCCGACAAAGGCGATTATATTTTAGATAGTTTCAAGATTGAAAATTTAAATGAGACCAAAGCAGCAAAATATAGGAACAAGTTTCTTGGATTTATATTTCAGTCGTTCAATTTGATAAATTATAAAACTGCTATAGAAAACGTTTCGTTACCACTATATTATCAAGGAATTTCAAGAAAAGAAAGACAGCAAATAGCTGCAGATTATTTAGAACGTGTAGGTTTAAAGAAATGGGCAACACATTTGCCTAGTGAACTTTCTGGAGGTCAAAAGCAAAGGGTAGCTATAGCTAGAGCTATGGCTTCAAAACCAAAAGTTCTTTTAGCAGACGAACCAACAGGAGCTCTAGATACTAAGACATCATGCGATGTAATGGACTTGATTCAAAAAATTAATGAAGAGGGTAAGACAATATTAGTTGTAACTCACGAGATAGAGATTGCAAAAATGTGTAAAAGAATTGTGAAACTTAAAGACGGAGTTATAGTCGAAGATTCTGAAGTTAATCAGGTAAAAGCCTCATCTTATGTTTAATAGAGATCGATGGACAGAAATTTTTGAAACGATAGGTAAAAATAAGCTAAGGACTTTTCTATCTGGTTTTACAGTTTCCTTAGGTATATTCATTTTTATTATTCTTTTTGGCCTCGGTAATGGCCTTAAGAATACTTTTCAAGAATTTTTTTTAGATGATGCCAGTAATGCCATTTTCTTATATCCTGGAAAAACTTCAAAACCCTATAAAGGCTTTAAGGCAAATAGGCGTATTGAATTTAAAAATGGTGATTTAAGCGACATAAAAGAAAACTTTTCATTTTATTTAGAACACTTAACACCAAGAATAACTAGAAATGCACTGACTAAATACAAAAACAACAGCAACAATTACAGCACTCGAGGGGTTGCCCCTGGACATCAGTTTGTTGAAAAAACAATATTGATGGAAGGAAGGTACATTAATCAATCCGATTTAATTAGTAAAACTAAAGTTGCAGTAATTGGAAGAATGGTTGCTAAAGATTTATTTAAGTCTGAGGAAGCAATAGGGAAATACATAAATTTAGGTTCTTCAGCATTCAAAGTTGTTGGAATTTTTCAGGATGATGGTGGAGATAATGAAGAAAGAAACATTTATATACCCTATACAACTAGACAGCTAATTGAAAAAAGTAATGATAAAGTAGATCAAATTATACTTACATATAGAAAAGAACTTGGCTACCTCGGAGCAATGGGCTTAGAAAACGGACTTAAAAAGTATTTTAAAGAAAAAAAGACGGTATCTCCTGAGGATCCAAATGGTTTTTACATAAGAAATATAGCAGACGATTTAAGAGAAACACAACAATTTGCTGTAGTACTTCAGCTAATTGTAAGTTTTGTTGGTCTGGGGACATTGATTGCGGGGATTATTGGTATTTCAAATATTATGGTTTTTGTAGTTAAAGAGCGTACTAAAGAATTAGGGATAAGAAAAGCTTTAGGCGCTACACCTAATTCAGTAATAAAAATGGTTCTGCAGGAATCTGTATTTATAACAATAATATCTGGCTATTTAGGCCTATTTTTTGGAGTTTTAGTTCTTGAAAATATAGGAATAAAATTAGACAAATATTTCATCAAAAATCCTTTTATTGAAATTTCAACAGCTTTAATGGCAACAGTTGTACTAATTATTTTTGGTGCAATTGCCGGTTATATTCCTGCAAAAAGGGCATCAAGTATCAAACCCATAATTGCTTTAAGAGATGAATAATTTAAAGGTGATTTTTGATAGGGATACTTGGCAAGAAATTTTTGGATCAATATCAAAAAATAAAGTAAGAACTATCATCACTGTGATTGGAGTTTTGTGGGGAATATTTATCTACATTACTTTATCTGGTGCTGCCAAAGGACTAGATAATGGATTTGAGCGTCAGTTCGAAAATATAGCAATGAATTCAATGTTTATTTGGTCTGAAAGAACGAGTATACCATATGCTGGGTTTAAAACAGGAAGGAATATACAGTTAACACTTTCAGATATGGATTACATTAAAAAAACAATTCCAGAGGTACAATTTATAGCACCAAGAAACTCAAGGGGTGTTTTTTGGGGTGGTCCGCCTTTGGTTGTAAGAAAAAATAAATCAAGCAACTATAATATTTATGGTGACTTTCCTGATTATACAAGAATTGCAACCAAAAAAATCTTCAATGGTGGTCGTTTTATAAATGAAGAAGACATAAAATATAAAAGAAAAGTATGTGTCATAGGCGAAAGAACAAAAACAGAATTATTTGAAAAAGACGAAGATCCAATTGGGAAGTATGTAAAAATTGATGATATATATTTTCAAGTAATTGGAGTTCACAAGTTTATACCTGGAGGTGGATTTGAAACTGATGGAGATATTTTTATTCCATTCGAAACATTTAAAAGACTATATAATACTGGTGACGATGTAATGTGGTTTACGATAGCAGCATATGATGATGCTGATGTGGTTTTAGTTGAAAAAAAAATAAAAGCAGCTTTAAAGAGATTACACAATGTTTCTCCTAAAGATGACCGTGCGTTTGGAGGGTTTAATCTAGGAGAAATTTTTAATAAAATTATGGGATTTTCAAAAGGGATGACACTTTTGTCGCTAATTGTAGGCATAGCTACTATAATGGCAGGTGTAATTGGAATTGGTAATATTCTTTTAATTTCAGTAAAAGAAAGAACGAAAGAACTTGGTGTAAGAAGGGCTCTCGGTGCTACTCCTACAGAGGTACGAAATCAAATTATTTTGGAATCGGTTTTTCTTACACTCGTAGCTGGAATATTTGGTATTATTTTAGGAGCTTTTGTTTTATTTGGTATTAGCTCTGCTACAAAAGATTTAACTGACCTCCCATATACAAATCCAACTGTACCAATTCCATATATCCTTGGAGCACTATTTCTAATGATTTTTCTTGGAACATTTATTGGACTAATTCCTGCTCAAAGAGCAGTTAACATGAAACCTATAGATGCACTAAGAGAAGAATAAAACTATAAACAACTAATGAAAATTTTAAAATACATCGGGATTTCGATTTTAATAGCAGGTAGCTTATTTGCGGCAGCATTTTTTGTAAAAACAAACAATAAATCTGCAATAACCTTTGAAACACAGAAGATGTTTGAAACATCTATTGAAAAGAAAACTGTCGTAACTGGAAAAGTAATACCTGAAGATGAGGTAGAAATTACACCGCAAATACAAGGTATTATTGACGGAATTTATGTAGAAGAGGGAGATCAGGTAAAGAATGGAGACCTACTAGCAAAAATTAAAGTAGTTCCAAACGAACAAAACTTAAATAGTGCTGAAGGGAGACTGGCTAATTCAAGAATTATTTTAAAAAATGCAAAAATTGAATATGAAAGAAACAAAAATTTATTCAAAAATGGGATTATATCAAAACAACAATTTGATAATGTTGAGCTGAATTATAACCAAGCTAAATTAGATGTCTCTAATTCAAAATCTGATTTACAAATTATAAGATTAGGATCTAAAGGTGGTTCAGCTTCTGCTAACACGAATATTAGGGCCACAGTAGCGGGTACTGTACTTGAGATTCCTGTTGAAAAAGGAGATCAAGTAATTGCAAGTAACAGTTTTAATGCAGGAACTACTGTCGCAACTATTGCAGATTTAAACAAAATGATTTTTGAGGGAAAAGTTGATGAAGCTGAGGTTGGAAAATTAGTAATTGGAATGCCTCTTGAGGTAAATCTGGGTGCGGTTGAAGACAAATCTCTAAAAGCTAAGTTAAAGTTTATTGCTCCAAAAGGGAATGAAGAACAGGGAGCAGTACAATTCAAAATAGAAGCAGATTTATTTCTAAATGATTCGATTTTCGTACGTGCAGGGTATAGTGCTAATGCTTCCTTAATTCTAGAAAGAAAGGATAGTGTCATGGCTATATCAGAGTCATTATTACAATTTGATTCAAAAACAGAAGAGCCTTATGTTGAAATAGAAGTTAGTGACCAAAAGTTTGAAAGAAAGGATATCGAAATTGGTATTTCTGATGGAGTAAATGTTGAAATTATCACTGGTATTAATGAAGACGATAAAATTAAAGTTTGGAATAAAACGGAGCCTTTAAAAAAAGATGGTAATCAAAATAGTTTTAAGTAGGAATAAAAACTAATCAAATTTAAATCAATTTTATCATGAAAAATATTTTCAGCATTTTGATATTTTTAAACTTTCAATTTCTTATTGCACAATTAAAAACCTACACCTTAGAAGAATGTGTATCAATAGCTCTTGAAAAGAATATAAGAATCCAACAATCAGAATTTGATTTAGATGGAGCTGATATCGATAGGTTAGATGCGATTGGTAGTTTTCTACCCAATATAAATGCTCAATCTCAACATATTTGGAACAATGGATTAAGTCAAAACATTACAAACGGTCTTATTGAAAACCTGACAACTCAATTTTCTGCTTTTGGAGGAAATATAGGAGTTACATTATTTAATGGTAAACAAAATATAAATCAATTAGCTAGGGCTAATCTAAACATCATATCAAGACAATATCAGCTTGAGGATATGAAAGATGATGTGAGCCTTTTTGTTGCAAACTCGTATTTACAAGTGATGTTTAACAAAGAGTTAGAACAAGTTCAGCGTTATCAACTTGAATTGGCAAAGCAAGAATTAGAAAGAACCCAACTTAGAATTGCTGCAGGAGTTCAAACTCAAGCAGAAATTTATGAAATTGAAGCTAATCTTGCTTCACAAGAACAGGCCTTGGTTCAGTCGGAAAACACCACACGGCTCTCATTAATTAATTTAGCTCAGTCACTTTTAATTACAGATTATGAAAATTTTGATATCGCAGATGTAGATTATTCTATCCCTCTTTCACAGATTCTCATAGAAAAACCTAAAAAAATTTTTGAAAAATCTTTGACCCTAAGAAATGATATAAAAGTAGCAGCAACCAATATTGAGATAGCAAAAAAAGATATTGATTTAGCAAAAGGCGCACTATTACCTACAATTTCAGCATTTTATAATTACAATACACGCATATCTTATAGTGACCGATTTATAGAAACGGGAAATCTAATAGAAACCCCAATTGGGGTTGTAAAAGAAAATGGTTCACTTGTGATATCTCAGTTTCCTGAGAGAGAGCTAACAGGGCCTTTATCTTTTACTGATCAGTTTCGTCAAAATGATGGGCACAGCTATGGACTTAATTTAAACATTCCATTATTTAACGGTCTTTCATTGAGGAATAATATTAAAAGAAGAAAACTGAATTTAAAAAGATCAGAAGTTCAATTCGAGCAAACTAAGTTAGATTTAGAAAATACGATAAATCAAGCCTATAATAATGCAGAAGGGGCTTACAAGTTTTATCAGGCATCCGAAAAGACACTTAAAGCTAGAAAGGAAGCATATCTAATGGCAGAAAAACAATTTGAAGCAGGCATTTTAAATTCATTTGACTTTATACAAATTAAACAACGTTATGAAATTGCTTCATCTGATAATATTAGAGCAAAATATGACTATATCTTCAAGTTAAAAGTATTAGAATTTTATTTTGGAATTGAGATATCTGTCTAGTTTTAAATTTTCTTAATTCAATTATTTAAATTTCCTTTAAGATCAAATTAATTAAATTTATATATAAATAATAACTAATTCGTGAATAAGTACGCTAGCGAACATAAAGAAATTCCTGGTAATCCATCTACTGCAAAAAGTAGTTCAAAAAAGCTTAACGATCGTCAAAATAGAAGTCCTCTAAGAGTTTTGACTGAAAAACAATGGTCTTTTTGGATTCGAAAAGGATACATCGTTATTAAAAAAGCAATACCAAAAAAACAAGCTGAAGCCACAGCTGCTTTCTTATGGGAATTCGAAGAGAAAAGTCCAAAAGATATTTCCACTTGGTATAGGCCACCTAGAGCTGAAATGCAAATGAAAGAGCTTGCAGGAACAGGTATGGTTGAGGTCTATAATAACCAGCATTTGTGGGATAATCGTCAGACTCATAAAGTTTATGATGCTTTTGTCGATATCTGGGGAACAGAAAAGCTATGGGTTACAATTGACCGAGCAAATTTAAATTTTCCTATCAAGAAGGGCTTTGAGTATAAGGGATTCATTCATTGGGATTATGATCCAGAAACTAATCCTCAAAATGTCCAAGGTGTAATCGCATTGTCAGATCAAAAAGATATAAATATGGGAGGATTTCAGTGTATACCGTGGTTATTTCAAAACTATGATTTGTGGAAATTATCGCAACCAGAGGATAGAAATCGCTTTCAGCCTGATATTTCAGGTATTGAAAATTATATTGAAAAAGTAGCAATGGAAGCAGGGGATTTACTTATTTTTAATAGTCTCCTACCGCACGGAATACGTCCTAATCTCTCAAAAGATAAAGTCCGTATTGCCCAATATATATCGATGATGCCTGCAGAAGAAGATAACAAACTTCTTAAGCAGTGGAGGATAAACTCTTGGAAAAATAGGATAGCACCAGAAGGATATGCATTTCCTGGAGATCCAAGAAATTGGGAGCAAAAAAAGTATGAAACGGCAAAATTATCCTTACTAGGAGAAAAACTTTTGGGGAAAACTTCATGGATCTAATTGAAAATGGATTTTAATTTAAGAGGTAAAAAAGCCTTTATTTCGGGTTCAACTTCAGGAATAGGCTTAGAGACGGCAAGGATTCTGTTAAATGAAGGTATGACTGTTTACATAAATGGCAGGAGTGAAAAGACTGTTAAGAAAGCAGTAGAATATTTAAAAAAAGAAATTAAGGGATCGGAGGTTAAAGGTATTGTAGCTGACTTTCTCAAGCAAGTACAAGTAAAGAATCTTCTATATTCTTTAAAAGATGTTGATGTCCTTATAAATAATGTAGGGATATACACTTCGACATCTTTTGTTGACACTCCAAAAAAAACTTGGTATGACCAATTCCAAGTTAATGTTATGAGTGGAGTTACATTGACTAAACATTTTTTAGAAGGTATGATCGCTAGAAATTGGGGAAGAGTTATATTTATTTCAAGTGAATGTGTTTATTTAGCTCCTACAGATTTAATTTCATATAGTTCGACAAAAGCTGCTTTGCACTCTCTTTCAAGAGGAATAGCTCAACTTGCGGAAGGATCAAATGTAACTTCTAACGTAGTTGTTCCAGGATCTACTTTAAGTGATGGTGCAAAAAACTTTTTAGAAATTAAATCCAAATTAGAAAATGTAACTAAAAATCAAGTTGAAAAGAATTTTTTTAACGATGAAAGAAAAACCTCATTGATAAAAAGATTTGCTTCAACAAACGAGGTGGCGACGACAATAGCCTATCTTTGCAGTCATCATTCTTCGGCTTCTAATGGTGGAGTTATCAGAGTTGATGGAGGTAGTTCTTTAGGAACATTTTAATCAATTTATGTCTTACATTCTACACATAGAGACTTCAACAATGCAATGTTCAGTTTCAATTGCTTACAAAGGAGAATATATTATTGGTAAACAATTATTTGCAAATAAATTCATCCATGGAGAAAAACTTCATGTTTTTATAAAAGAAATACTTGAAAAAATAAAAATCAAAACACCCGATCTTAATGCAGTAGCAGTGAGTAAAGGCCCAGGGTCTTATACTGGGCTAAGAATTGGTGTAGCTGCTGCTAAGGGTATTTGCTTTGCACAAGGAATACCACTTATAGGTATAAATACTCTTGAAATTATGGCAGCTCCTTTTTTTCATAAAAATGAATACAATTACTTAATTCCTATGTTAGATGCCAGAAGGATGGAAGTATATTCTGCTATATTTGATGCTAAAAAAAGGTATATTCAAAAAACAAATGCTTTTGTACTATCGGAAAACAGCTTTTTTGATAAAGTTGAAAATGGATCATGCTTAATAATTGGAAATGGAGCATCAAAATTTAAAACCCTTAAGCCAAAAATAAATGCACATTATAATGAAGAACACTTTCCATCTGCAATAGACATGTGTGATATTTGCTGGAATAACTTTAAAGATAGAAACTTTGAAGATTTAGCACTTTTTGAGCCCTATTATCTTAAAGACTTTCAGACACAGGGTCCTAATAGAAAATAAATGTTAGCCATTTAAGGCTACAACATTTTCTATTTTACCAGGCATCATTTCTTTAAGCATTGTTTCGATACCATTTTTCAGTGTTAATGTTGAAGATGGACATCCACTGCAAGCACCTTGAAGAATAACTTGTACAGATTTTTTATTGGAATCATAAGAATCGAACTCGATATTTCCACCATCAGATGCAACAGCTGGTTGAATATATTCTTTTAGAATTGAAATAATTTGCTTTTCCAAAGCATTTAGATTTTTAAGACCAGAAGCATTTTTGACATCTCTTTTAAGTTCTTTTGATTCTTCAATAATAATATTCCCTTCCTCTAAAAAAGAGCGCACAAATTCTCTAATTTCCATCACAACTTCATCCCATGAATTAATTTCATATTTAGTAATTGATATATAGTTAGAATTTATAAAGATTTCTTTGATAAATGGAAAATGAAAAAGCTTCTGAGCCAGAGGGGATGTTTTGGCTTCATCAATATTTTTAAACTCAAAACTCTTAGACACCAGAGATTTATTAGCAACAAATTTCATCACAGATGGGTTAGGTGTGCTCTCCGCATAGACAGTAGTTGGAATTTTTTCAATTATGGATCCTCCGTTATTTAAATAACTTTCTAACTGCTCACAAACTTCGTCAGCAACTTCCTCCCATTCTAAAATATTGAAACGTTCAACAATTAGATACTTTTCTTCAAGTAGTACTGATTTAACAAAAGGCAGAAAGAATAGTTGTTGAATTAAAGGAGCACCTTTCGCATCATCAACATTTTTGTAAAACTGAGATTTCTTATATCCAATTATATGATTAAACAAAAATTGAGCCTTATCATCTCCTTTTTTTATGTTTGCGGTTATTTTATACTTTTTCACAGCTTGTATTTATACATTATAAAAATAACTAATGCTTAAGAAAAATTTGAAAAAGTTGACATTTAATTTGAAAATAATCTTTTTGTATTTTGCATTAAAAACAAATGTTGTGTTTATAAAATCTGTAAGAGGCTACAATCCCAAATTTGGGAAAGACTGTTATTTTGCTGAGAATTCTACAATTATAGGTGATGTAATTATTGGTGACCAAGTTTCTATATGGTTCCAAGCTGTCATTAGAGGTGATGTCAACTCTATTCGTATTGGAAATAAAGTTAATATCCAAGATGGTGTTATTATTCACGGCACATATAAAAAAACTTCTACGAATATTGGAGATAATGTATCAATTGGTCACAATGCTATTATTCATGGATGTAAATTACATGACAATGTACTCATTGGTATGGGAAGTATTATAATGGATAATTGTGTGATTCATAGTAATAGTATAATTGCAGCAGGAGCTGTATTGACTCAAAATACTATTGTCCCGCCAGGATCAATCTTTGCGGGTATTCCCGCAAGAAAAATTAAAGAGATAGATAAAAAGCTTCAGAAAAACGAAGTTGAAAGAATCGCAGAGAATTATAATCTTTATGCAAGTTGGTACAAAAAATGAAAGCCACAATTAACGTGGCCTAAATTTATTTGTAAAAATTAATAACTTATTTAGAAACCTAAATCAGATTTTACATCTGCAATTAGGTCTTTACCGGTAGCCATTATTACACTTCCGCCTGGGCTAGAATCTAAAACATAATCAAATCCTTGTGCAGCGGCTACCTTTTCTATTGATGTACGCGCCTTTTCATAGAGTGGGCGCATCATTTCTGAAGAACGTTTTTGAAGTTCTTGTGCAGCTGTTTCTCGAAATTCTTGAATTCTTTTCTGCATTTCTTGTAATTCGACTTGTCTTTGCTGGTTAATTAATTCTGTTTGGTTTTCGGCATCTCCTTGATAACTTTGGGCTTTTGTTTGAAATTCTTTAGCAGATGTCTCTAATTCCTTTGCATATTGATCTTCAAGTTTTTTCAATTCCTTCTGAGCTGCTATAACTTCTGGCATCTCACTTATTAATTGCTGAGTATTAATGTGAGCGACTTTTGATTGAGCATTAATATTTAGTGGAAGGGCTATTAAAAATAAACTAACAATTAGGGTATTAAAGTATTTCATAATTATCAAATTTTTTAATTATTTAAGGATCTTTTGATTTAGATTTTAATTTTTCTATTTGATCCTTTCTATTTTGAATGCGTTGCTGTCTATTGATTCTTTTTATTACTAGATCACTAATATCGTAATTTTTTGCGGAATATAACATCGTTAAGCTTGAAGATCGGTCAAAAATAAAATCGTATTTTTTTTCTTCAGCGATTTGCTTAACAACAGATAGAACTTGATCCTGTACAGGCTGGATTAGTTTTGATCGTTGAACAATCATGTCTCCCTTTGGACCAAAACGTTTTTCTTGTAAGGATATGATTTCAGTGGCAAATATTTGGATCTCCACTTCTCTGTCTTTGATGAGTTCGGGGGTTAGAAGTATTCTTTCAACATTAAGCTGTTCTTCATATTGCCTTAATTGAATTTTTTTTAATTCAATTTCTTTCTTCCATTTTTCAATATTCTTATCTAGTAAATCATTTGCCTTATTATATTCTGATATATTTTCAAGAATTACATTCATATCCATGTAGCCAACTCTTGTTCCCTTTTGAGCAAAAGTTGCAATGCACACAAATAAAAAAATCAATTTGTATAGATTTCTTTTAAGCATAACGTAATAACGGGATAATCAAAATTATATTGCAAACGTTTGTAGCCTCTTTGATTTTTTATTTAGAATCTTTGCCCAATAACAAAGTGAGTTTCCCATCCATTAGGTGTAGTCAAATTTGAATTCACATTGTCAAAACCGTATCCAAAATCTATTCCAAGTAAACCAAAAGCAGGCATAAATATTCTTACTCCAGCACCTGCTGAACGCTTGGATCTGAAAGGATCAAATTCTCTAAAGCTACTATAACCATTTCCTGCTTCTAGAAAAGTTAGAGCATATATTGAGGCACTCGGTTTAAGTGTGATTGGATAACGGAGCTCTAAAGAAAATTTATTAAAAATTACGGAGCCATCAGTACTAGAAAGAGATTGATTAGGATAGCCGCGTAAAGCGATAGTTTCACGTCCATCTAGAGCATAATTTATCATTCCATCACCACCTAAAAAAAATCGTTCGAATGGAATATTACCACGTGCAAGATTATAAGTACCTAAAAACCCAAAATCTGCCTGTGTTTTAAGAATTAATTTTTCATAAATAGGTGTGTACCAAGTTCCATTAAACTTGATTTTATAAAATTCGAGCCATCTAAATTTTTCTTGGTCTATTTGAGCAAGATCTGGATTACCATTTTCGTCTTGAAATTCTGCTAAAAGTCCAAGGTTTGAAAAATCTTTCTTGCTAAACAGAGAGTATGGAGGTGTTAATTTTGCACTAATGCTAAATGTAGATCCACCAGTTGGGAATATTGGATTAATTCTAGTATTATTTCTAGTAAGGTTAATTGTGTATGAAAGATTATTTGCTTGACCGTCACCGAATGTAAATAGTCCTGTATAGTAGTTCTTTAAGTTATAGTATTGAAATGAAATAGCCTGTGAAAGCTGGAAGAAGTCATCTGGAATTCTAAGTCTTTTTGCTAATCCAATTGTTGCACCGCTTATTTGAAAAGATTGAGACTTGTCTGCTAGACCTGTAAAAAAGTCATATCTATATTGAATTGTATGTTGCAGTGAGGTTGAAAACTGGACTGGTTGTTGCCCACCAAGCCAAGGTTCGGAAAAACTAAAACTGTACGTGTTATAAAATTGACTCGCCTGAAGTCTTAGTGCTAGTGTCTGTCCATCACCCATTGGGAGTGGTTTGTATTTCGTTTTGTCCAAAATATTTCTCATCGAAAAGTTATTAAATGAAAGCCCTAATGTTCCAATAAATCCTCCTTGACCATATCCTCCTTGAAGTTCTATTTGACTTGCTCCGGACTCAACTAAATCAAAACGGACATCAATTGTCCCTGAGTTAGGATCAACATTTTCCATCTGTGGGTTTATTTGTTCTGCATCAAAGAAACCCAGTTGCCCAACTTCTCGAACTGTTCTTACTAATTTGTCTTTACTATAAAGCTCACCTGGTTTTGTACGGAGCTCTCTGTAAATTACATGATCATTCGTTTTTGTGTTTCCTTCAACAACTATTTTATTAAAGTTTGCTAATTTGCCCTCTGTAATTCTAATCTCAAAATTGATCGTATCTTCTACCGCGCTTACTTCAACTGCATTTATGTTAGAAAAAAGATATCCATTGTTTTGATATAAGTTAGTTATATCATTTCCATCTGGTTTACTGGTATCAGCAATCCTTTTTTTTAGTATTACACCATTGTAAACATCTCCTTTCTTAAGGCCTAAAATTTGTTGTAGAACATCATTAGAGTAGACAGCATTTCCGATGAAATTAATGTCTCCAAAATAATATTTATTACCTTCTTCAATTTCTAGATTTAGAGTTATCGATTTTGATTCTTTTTCATCTCTAATGAGCGTATCTGAGAGTATTCTAGCATCTCTATAACCTTGTTCCTTATAAAAGTCAATCAATCCGACCAGATCTTCTTTAAAATCATCTACTATATATTTTGATCTCTTCCAAACACGTATAGGATTTTTCGATTTGGTATTTTTTAGTTTCGATTTTAATTTAGTCTGTTTAAATATCTCATTTCCTTCAAAATTAACATCCCTTATCTTAATTCGTGACCCTCTATCAACATTAACAACCATTTTAAATGAGTTTGCACCAACTGTATCTTTTATAGTATTTAATGAGACTTTTGTGTCTAAAAATCCTTCTTTTTGAAATTTATTTATGATATAATTTTTAGTATTAGTTAAAAAACTTTCTGAAAGTTTTTTTCCTTCAACCATATCTGTATCTTTAATAATAACATCGATTTTAGATTTTTTTAAGCCATTAATTTTTACATTAGTTAATGTTGGAAGCTCAACAATTTCTAATTCTAGAGATATGCTACTGTTATTCACTTTAGTTACAAAAACATTAATATCACTGAACAGTTCTAATGCCCAAAGTTTATTAATCATAGCACTAATTTTTTCTCCGGGGACTTTAATTTTTTCACCTTTATTTAGTCCACTATAGGAAATCACGGTTTGCTCGTTAAATGTCTTTATTCCACTGACACTTATTGAATCAAGTTTATAAGTCTTTCCCTTTACAAATCCACTAGTTTGTGCATAAAATATATTTCCCACAAAAAAAATTACTCCAATTAACCGAATCTTTAGTAAGAAATAATTATATGATTTGTTCGCTAGTTTTTCCAAATCGTCTTTCTCTTTTTTTGTAATTTATTAATGCCTTTTCTAGATCTTCTTTTTTAAAATCAGGCCAAAGAGTTTTTGTGAAGTATAATTCTGCATAGGCGATATGCCATAAGAGAAAATTACTGATTCTTTCTTCACCACTTGTCCTAATTAATAAATCCACCGAGGGTAAGTTTTTGCTATAAAGATGACTAATTATCGTGGATTCATCAACTTTTTCAGGGGAAATTATACTATTTTTAACTTTACCAGATATAGTTTTGACGGCTTCAATTATTTCTTCTTTTGCTCCATAATTTAGTGCAAGTGTGAGAACCATCTTTTTGTTGTTTTTTGTTTTTTCAGTCACAAACATTAGCTCATCTCTAACTGAATTTGGTAATGAATTTAGATCACCAATTGAGCATAATTTAATTTTGTTTTTATTTAGTCTCTTAAATTCTTTTTTTAAAGAACTTACAAGTAGTTTCATTAGTAAGTTAACTTCCTGTTTTGGACGGTTCCAGTTTTCAGTTGAAAAAGCAAAAAGCGTTAGAAATCTGATCTTTTTTCTAGCGGCTTCCTCAACAATTTCACTAACTGTCTCCGCACCACGAGTATGACCAGCAAATCTTTTTTTACCAACTTTTTTTGCCCAACGGCCGTTGCCATCCATTATGATGGCTACATGTTTAGGTATTTTGTTCATCTATTCTTTGCAATAACATGGAAGATCGCCAAAGGTAAATGAAATTGTGAGACCTGTAAAAATATACCAATCATTATTATTAATATTTCCAAATTTATAATTTAAATTATTTGCGTATTGATTTTCAGGATTACTACCATCTAAATTATCAGTTAAAGCATATCTAGCACCAATTTCAAAGCCTAGAACAAAAAATGGATGTGGGTTAAATTTAAATCCAATACTTATTGGAATAGCAATTTTTCTATCTTTTCCATAGTTATTGTATACAGGTTCAATTAAGGAATTACCTGGTTCAATAAAAAATTGGTCATACCTAAAATAGCCTATACCATAAAAAATATATGGAGTAAAGCTTAAAACAGGGTCATGTAAATTAAACTCTTTAAAATTTATTTCTACACCAGCAGCTGCTTCTTCAATTGAATTACTAATTTTATATGATCTTCTAAATCTATTAATATCATTGTTTCTGTATTCATTTTCATTTAGAGTTGTTAATGTAAATCCACCTCTTAAAGAATATCTATCTGTTATATTCCATCTATAGAGGATACCATATGCAAGTTCATTTGGATCTAAATATCGATGAGATCCAACATCACCGATATAGTTACTTCCCCCAAGAAAAATTCCGATTTCATGAAATTGGGCTTTAATTAAAAGAGTAAAAAAAAATATCAATATAAAACAATGAATTTTCTTATCCATTTTTCAATTCAACTAAAACGATGTTTGGTGTTTAGTATTAACCGAAAAACCCCAAATTTATTGTGTATTTCGTGAATCGTGTCCCCAAAAAAATTTTTCTCTTAATGTATCGAAAAAGTCTGTTCCATGTAATTGAACAGTTAGAAGATTAAAATCTGCTTTTTTTATATAAATATCGTTGCCATTTTCAATAGTAAATATTTTTGAATCTAATGAAAGTAAATGAGTGTTACCTCTCCCTTTTACAGATATTTCTAAAGTTGTTTCTTCGGGTACAATTAGGGATCTCATATTTATATTATGTGGAGCTATAGGATTAATTACTAGGCATTTAGACGACGGAGTTACAATTGGACCACCACTACTTAATGAATAACCAGTTGAACCAGTTGGTGTTGCTATAATTAGCCCGTCAGACCAGTAAGTTGTTAGGTATTCGTCATTTAGCCTTGTATCAATACTAAGCATAGAGGTAGTATTTTTTCTATTAATGGTGACTTCATTTAAGGCATAACCAAAGTCATTTGATGCTTCAGAGTTATGTTTTGTAGATACCTCTAATAAGGATCTTTCAATAAAATCATATTTGCCCTCAAAAAATTGTTTCAGCCCTTGTTTTAAAGTATCTTTTTTGATAGTAGTTAAAAAACCCAATCTTCCGGCATTAATTCCTAAAATAGGGATTTTGGAATCCTTAATTACCGATATAGACCTTAATAGTGTTCCATCACCACCAATTGAAAACAAAAAATCAACCTTTTCATTCAGTAATTCATCATCTTTGAAATAATTGTAATTAACTGCACCATCACCTAAATATTTTTTTATCCTATCAAATAGTATAAAATTGTATTCCTTAGAATTAAGATAGTCAATTACAGTTTTGACATAATCAATTGACTTTGGTGAAAAAAATGCGCTATATATAGCAATGTTCATAATATCTTTATTAAGTGTAAAGTTACAAAACTCGTCATAACCTTGATTTTCAGTTTCAATAATTAATTTGTCGTTAATTTATTTTATAAGTCTAACATTAAGGATATTTTTGCAAATCAAAATGACTTTGCTTAGTGTAAATATTAATAAAGTAGCAACCTTGAGAAATTCAAGAGGCGGGAATGTGCCAGATCTACTGAAAGTTGCAGAAGACTTACAGGAGTTTGGAGCACACGGAATCACAATCCATCCAAGACCAGACGAAAGACATATTCGTTACGAAGATGCAAGAAATTTACCTAAAGTGGTTAAAACAGAGTATAATATTGAAGGTAATCCTACTACAAAATTTTTGAATCTAGTATGTGAGGTAAAACCAACCCAAGTAACATTAGTTCCTGATGCTGAAGATGCAATTACTTCAAGCGCTGGATGGGACACTAAAAAACATGTAAAATTTCTAAGGGGTGTCATTAATGAACTAAAAATGGAAGGTATTCGTACTTCAATTTTTGTCGACCCAGACATCTCTATTATTGAGGCAGCACTAGATACTGGAACAGACAGAATAGAGTTGTACACAGAAAACTATGCTAAAGCTTACGATTTTGACAGGGAAAAAGGAATAACTCCGTATATTGTAGCAGCTGAGAAGGCAAAAAAAATTGGTATTGGGGTTAATGCCGGACATGATTTAAACCTTAAAAATTTAACATACTTTACCCAAAACATTCCTGATTTACTTGAAGTTTCAATTGGTCATGCACTCATTTCTGAAAGCCTATATTTAGGGTTTAAAAATGTTATCCCTATGTATTTAAAATGTCTAGTAAATTGAAAATACTTCACAGTAAAATTACTGCTGACAAGGGAAACGAATTATTAATCCTCCACGGTTTTCTTGGTATGGGAGATAATTGGAAAACATATGCCAATGTTTTAACCAAAATAGGTTATAGGGTTCATTTAATTGATCAAAGAAATCACGGTAAAAGCTTTTGGAGTAAGGAATTTTCCTACTCAATTATGGCAGAGGATATTGTAAATTATTGCAAATTTCATAATCTTGAGAAAGTTTTTATAATCGGCCATTCTATGGGCGGTAAGGTTGCCATGAAGCTTGCGTTTAGTCATTCTAATTTAATCAGAGCATTAGTTATAGCTGACATTTCACCTAGAAAATACAAATCTAAGCACCAAAATATTTTAAATGGTTTATCATCTCTAGACTTTGATAAAATTAATTCAAGAGCTGCTGCCGATGAAAAAATGTCAAGTATAATATCTGAATATGGGCTGAGACAGTTTTTACTTAAAAATCTTCACTGGGTAGAAAAAGGAAAACTTGGTTTAAGAGTTAATATTGAAGTTCTTAAAAAAGCTAATCATACAATTGGAGAAGAATTGAATTATGATTTTCACTCTGAACTACCCTGCCTTTTTCTTAAGGGGGAAAACTCTGATTATATTTTAGATATTGACGAACAATTGATAAGAGACTATTTCCCTAAATCTAAAATAGCCACAATATCTGGCGCAGGCCACTGGTTGCACGCTGAAAACCCAAAAGAATTTATTCAAGTTACTTCCAAATGGTTAAACGAATTTAATTGATTTATAACAACCACAGAAAAATTGTGAAATTTATCGTAGTTCGGTGCTAAAAAATAATCTTATCATATTTTTATTTCAAAATTTAGTTACATGAAGTTTCTTATAAGAACAGCTGAAAAAAAAGATAGTTTAGCTATATTAAGTTTGATTAAAGAACTTGCACTTTTCGAGAAAGAGCCACAAAGTGTCAAACTTAAATTATCTGATATAGAAAATGATGGTTTTGGGAGTAAACCATTATTTGGATGTATTGTTGCAGAAGTAAACAAGAAAATAATTGGAATGGCTATCTACTACCCACGTTATTCAACTTGGAAGGGACCAACTATTCATTTAGAAGATTTGATTGTTTCTAAAAAATATAAAGGAAAAGGTATAGGCACCCAATTATATTCAAATTTTATTAAAATGGCTTTTAATTCAGGAGTTAAAAGAATTGAATGGAATGTTTTAGATTGGAATAGTCCAGCAATAAACTTTTATAAAAAAAGTGGGGCTAAGGTTTTAGATGATTGGCGAACAGTTCAAATGCATCAATCCGAAATGAAAACATATTTGAAAAGTTTATCAAGTAATGAAAGTATTTAAATTTGGTGGGGCATCTCTTAGAGACGCCTCAGGGGTAGAAAATCTTGTTTCGATTTTAAAAGAACTTGGGTATGACAAAACAATTGTAGTTGTTTCAGCAATGGGAAAAACAACTAACGCCCTTGAAAAAATTTTAGATAATTATTTCAATGACTCCAACAAGATTGCAGGTGAATTACTTCAACTTAAACAATATCATATCGAAATTGTCAGAAATTTATTTAACAATAATAGCTCTAAAATTGAAGAAACCATACATAAACTTTTTGAAGAATTATCTGGATTTTTAAATTCAAATAAGTCACCAAATTATAGTTTTGTTTACGATCAAGTTGTAAGTATTGGTGAACTTTTATCTTCAAAAATAGTGCATGCGTTTATGAGATTTTCTGGATTAGAGAATCATTGGCTTGATAGCCGCGAATGCATAAAAACCGATGACTATTACCGTGCTGCGAATTTAAATTGGGAGTTAACGAGTCAAAATATTACAAATAATTTTAAAGGTCATTCTCTTGTAGTAACTCAAGGATTTATTGGTAGTAATTCAAATAATTTCACAACAACATTAGGTAGGGAAGGGTCAGATTATTCTGCTGCAATCTTTGCATATGGATTAAATGCAACATCTCTTACAATATGGAAAGATGTTCCTGGAGTCTTAAATGGGGATCCTAGAGTATTTAAAAAAACTAAATTATTAAATCAAATATCCTATAGGGAAGCCATAGAGCTTGCATTTTATGGTGCATCTGTGATTCATCCTAAGACTCTTCAGCCGCTGCAAAGAAAAGAAATACCTCTTTACGTAAAATCCTTTGAAAATCCTAAAAATAAAGGAACTGTAGTATTAAAAGGGAAAAATTTAGATCCTCTTATTCCATGCTATATCTTAAAAAAAAATCAAGTCTTACTAAGGCTTTCTACGATTGACTTTTCATTTATGGTTGAAGAAAATATTAGTTATATTTTTAAATTATTACATGAGTATCAGATGTCAGTGGAGCTTATCCAAAACTCGGCAATCAGTTTTTCAGTCTGTATCAATAATAAATACAAAAAATTAGATGAGTTATTAATTATTCTACGTGCCAAGTTTAATGTAAAAGTTGATCAGGGCGTAGATCTATTTACGATTAGACACTTTAATCAAGAAGCATCTAATTTTATTAGAAGTATTGGAAAACCAATTTTATTAGAACAAAGAACAGAGGAAACAGCTCAATTTATTATTTAATTCGTTAATCTTAAATTCTTAATTTTTCTAATTATTGTTAAAGCTAATTTTTCATGGCTTTCGTGAGTCCATCCAGCTACATGTGGACTTAACAAAACTTTATCAGATTTAATTAGATATTCTAGAGATGGAGTAATCTTAGATGAATTTATTATTGAATTAAATGAATTAGACTCATACTCTAGAACATCTAATCCTGCACCTAATATTCTTTTTGATTTTAACCCTTCAATTAAATCGTCTGTAACAACTACTTTTCCCCTTGAGGTATTTATTAGCCAGAATGGGTTTTTCATTTTTTTTATAAATGATCTGTTAATAAATCCAATAGTTTTTGGAGTTTCTGGAACATGTAAACTTAATATTTGGGCTTTATTATTTATTTCTTCAAGGCTCACTTGAGATGTTATTTTGTCACCTAAATTAGGTTTGATATCATAGCATAGTATTTTCAAATTATTAAAGCATGCTAATTTTTTCGCAAAACTTTTTCCAGTATTTCCATAACCAATTATAGCGACAGTTTTTCCTTCTAATTCAAATCCTCTTTGCTCTTCTCTTATCCAAAAACCATTTTTTATTTTTTCGTGACCAGAGTGGAGTTTATTCATCAAACTCAATAAGAGACCAAGGGCATGTTCCCCAACAGCATTTCGATTACCTTCAGGGGAGGAAATTAGATGTATTTTCTTTGAAATAGCGTATTTTACATCTATATTCTCTAGCCCTGAACCTACTCGAGCGATAAACTTAAGTTTTTTTGCAGCATTTAAAATTAGTTTATCTAAGGTAAAGCGGCTTCGTATTACAATACCTTGATATTGTTCTATACTCTTCATAATTTCATCTAGAGGAGTTTTATATGATATAATATTCTCGAAACCTAGTTTTTCTAGGCCAACTGTGAGAATCGGATGGTTCTTATCAACATGGAGAATTTTAGGTCTCTTCATTAGAATCCTAAAATTATTTTTGCAAAATAAAAAAACAGAAAAATTCCAAAAATATCATTAGCAGTAGTGATAAATGGACCAGTAGCTATTGCTGGGTCAATACCTTGTCTATTAAGAACTATTGGAACGAAAGTACCTACAAGTGCAGCGACTATGATCACTAACATCATAGATCCAGCAATTGTTGTGCTTACAAGAAAAGATTGATTTATAAATTGTCCAAAAATGAGAATAACTATAGCTAGAGCAAATCCATTTATTAGACTGAGGCCAATTTCTTTAATTAAAATATTAAATAAAGATCCCTTTACTATATCATTAGCTATACCTTGAACTATAATTGCTGAAGATTGAACCCCCACATTACCTGCCATTGCTGCTATTAGTGGTGTGTAAAAAAATAAATTACGCAAACTAGGTTGTTCCATAATTGTTTCAAAATCTTGTAAAATAAAAACACTACCTATACCACCTAACAGACCTAGAAAAAGCCAAGGGAGTCTTGCTTTTACCAAATCTAATATTTTATCATCTGCTACAACATCAGCTGAAATTCCAGCGGCTAGTTGATAGTCTTTGTCTGCTTCTTCCTTAATAAAGTCGACAATATCGTCGATTGTAATTCGTCCCAATAATTCTCTTTTCATATTCACTACTGGAATTGCTTCCAAATCATATTTTGACATAATTTTTGCAACCTCATCAGATTCTTGATCAACTGTAACATAATCTACCTTTGGGATGTATATATCTTTAACTTTTGCTTTTGAATTTGCAGTAATTAAATCTTTAAGAGACAGCCTTCCTTTAAGTTGGTTCCTTTCATCAACAACATAAATGGAATGAACCCTTGTAACATTCTCAGCTTGAGATCTCATTTCATTCAAACATTTTAGAACACTTAAGTTTTCATTCACTTTTACTAATTCTTTTGCCATTAAAGCACCCGCTGTATTTTCTTCGTATTTAAGTAGATCACGTATATCACTGACATGTTCATTATCTGCAATCTGAGACATTACTTTCTCTTGTCTTTCTTCTGGAAGTTCAAGGATTATATCTGCAGCATCATCGGTGTCGAGTTCAAGAACTTCTTTTGCAATTTCTTTTACTGAAAGCTTTTCCAAAATTCCTTCTCTAATATCTGGATTAACTTCAGCGAGTGCATCTGCGGTTTTATCACTACCTAATACTTTTACTAAATATGTTGCCTCATTAAGAGAGACGGCTTCAATAATTTCTCCTAGATCTGCATAGTGAGCTTGTCCTAGTTTTTTTTTAATACGAGAGTTATCCTTATTTTTAACAAGGTCTTTTATCTCAATTAAGTAAGCTTCATTAATTCGGAATGTTGCCATTGTCAACCCTTTTTGCAATTTGGACGAAGTCATAACCCGAGAGCATCTCAGGGCGTTTATCAAAGATACTATCTTCTCTTAACTTTTCAGAAATATTAAGATTTTTTAAACTATTCCGAAGAGTTTTACGACGTTGCTGAAAGCTTAACTTAACGATTCTAAACAAGAGTTGCTCGTTGCAGCCTAAATTAGTATTGTTTTTGCGCACTAGCTGAATAACTGCAGAAAAAACTTTTGGAACAGGACTAAATACTTTCGGAGGTACTTCGAAAAGTAAGTCAGTTTTATAAAATAATTGAGTAAGAACAGAAATAATCCCATATTTTTTTGATCCAGGAGACTCACAAATGCGTTCAGCAACCTCTTTTTGAAACATTCCAGAAAAAAATGGAATACTATCTCTATATTCAAGTGTTTTAAAAATAATTTGGGTTGAAATATTGTAGGGATAGTTTCCAATAATAGCAAATGGTTGGTTACCAAAAATTTGATTTAAGTCAAGTTTTAAAAAATCTCCTTCTATAATTTTACTTTTTAGATTAGGATACTTTTTTACAAGATATTTTACAGCCTCTTTATCAATTTCAATTAGATTTAAATCATCAGTTTTAGGTATCAAAAAATCAGTTAATATCCCCATCCCAGGTCCAATCTCTAAAACTTTATTGTAGTTTTTAAAAGTCAGTGTATCAGAAATTGACTTTGCAATATTTATATCTTTTAAAAAATGTTGACCTAACTTTTTTTTTGCGCGAATCGTTATGGTTTTTTCTTTCAATTAAATAGTACTTTATTAAACAGTATTAGTCCAAAACTAATCTTTTTATTTTTACTAGTTTTTGGGAATTCTTAGATATAGATTACTTTTAAATCAGTTAAAAAATCATAAGCTCAATTGTGTAAATATATGTTTATTGAATTTTTTCAAATCCCATATAAGGAACTAAAACTTTTGGAAGATTAATTCCATTACCATCTTGAAAATTTTCTAATAAACCTGCTACAATTCTTGGTAGTGCTAATGAGCTTCCATTTAAAGTGTGTAAAGGTTCTTTTTTGCCGTTAGAATTTCTATATCTCAATTTTAAACGTTCTGCTTGAAAACTATCAAATGTTGATACCGAACTTACTTCAAGCCACTTACTTTGCCCAATCGAGTATATTTCAAAATCATAGGTCAAAGCAGATGAAAAACCTAAGTCTCCACCACAAAGTCTTAGAATACGGTACGGAAGTTTTAATTCATCCAAAATAGATTTTATATGACTTACCATCCCCTTTAAAGCATTTAATGCATTTTGAGGTTCTTCGATTCTTACAATTTCAACTTTGTCAAATTGATGAAGTCTATTTAATCCTCTAACGTGAGCTCCGTAGCTGCCAGCTTCTCTTCTAAAACAAGGTGTATAACCAGTTAGTGCAATTGGAAGTTCTTTAGAATCTAATAAACTGTTACGGTAAAGATTTGTTACGGGGACTTCAGCAGTTGGAATTAAGTAAAGGTTATCTTGATTTATTTGATACATTTGCCCTTCTTTATCTGGTAGTTGACCAGTTCCAAAACCTGAAGCTTCATTTATTAGAATGGGAACTTGAACCTCCTTATATCCCGCTGAAATATTTTTATCAAGAAAATAATTAATTAGGCCGCGCTGCAATCTTGCACCTTTACCCTTGTAGACTGGAAATCCAGCTCCAGAAATTTTATTTCCTAGTTCAAAATCAATTATATCATATTTTTTTCCAAGCTCCCAATGGGGAAGATAATCAACATTTGATTTGGGCATCTCTGATTTAAATACCTCTTCGTTGTCTTTTTCTGAATTACCTTTTGGAACAGTTTCGTATGGTACGTTTGGCAACTGAATTCTTAAGTCTAATAAACTTTTTTCAATCTCAATTAGTTGTTCCTGTAAAGTTTTGGTCAAACTTTTAAGATTAATACTTTTTTCTTTTAAGCTACTTACTTTTTGAGTTTCACCAGTTTTGAATAAGACCCCTATCTCTTTGGCAATTTTGTTAGAATTAGCTAGATGATTGTCTAATTCTGTCTGCTTTTCTTTTCTTTTTTTGTCAAGATCAATTATTTTTTCAATAATATTTGTAGAGTCAATCCCTCTTTTTTTGATTCCATTGATAATGGATTTTTTATTTTCTTGAATATACTGTAAGCCAAGCATTCTGTTTTTTATTCAAAAATAAGGCAATTTTGTTTTAACATTTAAATTACAAGTTTCTTTTACATGTATTCTTATCCTTAATAAGTTGGTTTTTTAAATCTTCAATGGAATTAAACTTTTTTTCATCACGGATTTTTTTTAAAAAAAGGACTTTCAAGTATTCACCATAAATATTTTTATTAAAGTTAAAAATATGTACTTCTTGTGTTTGATCAATTCCTTGGATTGTTGGTCTATTACCGATGTTCATCATCCCTTCAAAAAAATTATTGTTATAATATACCCTGACAAGGTAAACACCCTTCGATGGAATTAATTTATATGATTCTTTAATACTCAAATTTGCTGTGGGAAAATTTATAGTTTTTCCTAACCCTTTTCCTTTGATTACGACACCGTTTAATTCATAATCACGCCCCAAAAATTTTTTTGCTATTCCAAAATTACTATTCAGTATAGCATCTCTAATTTTAGTTGAGCTTACCGTAATTGACGAAATGTTTTCAGCGGGTACAGTTCTTACATCAAAGCCATATTTTTTACCAAATAAAATCAGATCATCAACACTTGCTTCTTTATTTTTTCCAAAATGATGATTGTAGCCAGTATATAAAGAGCAAATTTTAAGTTTTTTAAGTAAAATATCTCTAACATATTCAACAGCACTCAGTTTTGAAAATTCTAGTGAAAAAGGATGGATTATCAGGTTATCAATCCCTAATTTTTTCAAAATTATTTCTTTTTCCTGAATTGTATCAATTAATTTAAGGGTCCTCTCACTTTTTAAAATCATCCTAGGATGTGGGAAAAAAGTCAGAAGATTTGCTTTAAGTTTTTTTTCTTTGGCATCCTTTACAAGAGCATTAATAATTTTTTGATGTCCCACGTGAACACCATCAAATGTTCCTATTGTAAGAATTGATTTTGATGCTGAAGTGTAATTTTGAATTCCTTGGATTATATCCATTTAAAAAACTATTCAAATATGCAAAACAAAAGTACGTTAATATCGATTATGGAAGAATTAGTTTGTTTATTTTTAGCTAAGACTTGAATGAACGTAAATGGGAAATGACAAAATTTACCGCCATAAAAAGCCATTTATAATATGGGTTATTTTTATTAGTCTATCAATAAATATAGCTTTAAGCCAAGGTAAATGGATTAAAGTAGATACTCCAAACCAAAATCTAAATCCATTTTTTGAATATGGTGAAAACTATTATATAATGCCACAAGATTTGTTTAGAAAAGATGCTTCAAAAAAGGAAGATGTTATGACAGAAATTTCTCTTCCAAATGAAATAGGGGAAGAAGAAATTTTTCAAATTGAAGCTGTGCCATTATTTTCTGAAAAATTATCAAAAGAATATCCAGCGATTAAAACCTTTAAGGGTAAAAGTAAAGTGCGAAAAGATGTTGAAGTTCGTTTAAGCACTCAACAAGGAGGAATCAATGCTTGGATTCACCTTAAAAGCAGCCCTGATTTATTTTTTCAACCCGTGAAAGGAAACAAAAATTTGCACTACAGTTATTTAAAAAGAAAAGAATTTAATTCTTCCAATTTATTTTGTAAAACAGAAGTCCAAAAAGAAAAGAAGAAGTCAACAAGTGTAAAATTATATAATAAGTCATTTAGACAGAAAATTAGAACCTTTCGTATTGCAATTGCAACAACTGCTGAGTATACTAATTATTGGGGTGATAATAATCAGAGTAATGGTTCAAATAAAGAAGATGCTCTTGCAGCCATTGCAAGTACTCTAAATAGAATTAATTCAATTTTTGAAAGGGATTTGAATATACGTCTTGAATTAGTTTCCGATGATAGTTTGATTTATGAAGATACAGATCAAGATCCTTTTACAGGAAATTTTGGTTCTGAGCTTCAGAGGACTTTAGATGACGTTTTAGGCGATGAAAATTATGATATTGGTCATCTTTTTGACTATGGAGAACCAAATGGAGATGCAGGCTGTATAGGCTGTGTATGCTTAAAAGGTAAAAAAGGTAAAGGATTTTCTACTCACCCATTTAGGGATACATATGGGGGTGAATATCGTAACGATTATTTTGATCTTGATTATGCAGGTCACGAGATAGGGCATCAATTTGGAGCATATCACACTTATTCGTTTGAGACCGAGGGAACTGGCTTTAATGCTGAACCTGGTAGTGGATCTACGATTATGGGTTATGCAGGGATTACAGGACCTGACGACTTACAACAACATGGAGATCCCTATTTTCATTACTATAGTATTCAAAATATATTAAACTATGTAGAATCCATAAATTGTGGAACTAATGAGAGTTTGTCATCAGAAATCTTAAATATAGATGCGGGTCAAAATTATACTATTCCCGTTGGTACGCCCTATGAGTTAAAGGTTGATTTATCTCCAAATTTAGAGGTAGAAAATTACACTTATTGTTGGGAGCAACTCGATAGTGCAGAAATTACATCTAGCAATTTTGGACCTTACAATCCGATTGGTTCAATGGCTAGGTCTTTACCACCAAACATTTCACCTAAAAGAAAAATTCCAAATTTAAAGAGAATATTAGATAGTGAATTAACAGAACAAAACCCTAGCATAGGCGATGACTGGGAAACGACTCCGCTTATTGGAAGAAAAATGCAATGGGGCCTTACGGTAAGAAAGCAAACACCTACTTTATCATTAGTTGCTCAAGACTCAATCGAGATAACTTCATATGCAAATGCTGGGCCTTTTAAAATAAATTCTCAAAATGAATTAGGACTATCCTTAAAAGGAGGATCCTTAGAAAATATTCTTTGGGATGTTGCCAAAACTGATCAAAATCCTATTGATGCCTCTCATGTAAATATTACTTTATCCACAGATGGCGGAGAAAGCTTTCCAATTGAACTTGCAAATGGGATAATTAATGATGGATTTTCTAGAGTAATAATTCCTAATGAAATCAATACTGATCAAGCTAGATTGATGATTAAGCCAACTAATAATATTTTCTTTGCAATAAATTCAAGTGATTTTAAAAT
>CABYPG010000007.1:0-82553 GCA_902520765.1 uncultured Bacteroidota bacterium | reverse complement strand
GTGTTGCCAAAATTTTAGTTAGAGAAGCTAAATCATAAATATCCATTCTTGAAACAGGTCGCTTTTTTTTGTATGTATGATAACCAAAGGCTTCATCCAAAATTATCTTGCCCTTCCTTGTCACTAAGGTTCTAATACCGGGTGTCATCATTGAATCAATCGCTGATTTAGAGACCAGTTTAATTTTTTTTATTAAAACTGGGTCAAAACCCAAATGCTCTGGTAAAGCAAAACCAATTCTATTGAGTTTACTCAATTGGATTCCAGATCCTTCAGGATAAGTTTTTGAAACGTAAACAGGTAGATTACCTTGTATTGATTGGGCACCATAAATAGCATCAGCACTAAGTTGTTGTGATAGATCTGAGTTTTGGTAACTGACAAGTATTGCATCAATATCTTTCAAATGGTCAATATCCATAAGTGCATACGGCTTAACAAAAATATCAAGTATTACAGTCTTTTTTTCACTTAATTTAGAAATCATGCTTATTTCTTTTTCTGAAAAATTGTAAGCCTTATAAGGTGTACTATTTGATCTATGGAAGCTAACTATAATTGTGTCTAAATCATTAGTAGTATTCAGAATATCAGTAATATTGCTTTTTTTGATCGGTCTGATTTTACCATAAATTTTAAGCTGCTTTTCGAAAATATTACTTGAGTCGTCTCCTAATGCAATATGTCCAAGGTTAGTATTAGAATTAAGAGGTAATATTTGATTTTCATTTTTTAATAATGTTAAAGCCTCTCCAAATGCTTCGTAATTAAGGGCCATATCCTCAACTTTATTCAGGTCTTGAATTAGTCCATCTATTTTTACAGGTCTGTAATTATTTAAACCCACTTTGTATTTAGCCATGAGAACTTTCTTTACTGAATGTGATAACCTTTGTTCTGAAATAAGCCCTTTTTTATATGCGCTCAATATTGATGAAATCCCTTTTGGAATATCATTAGAGATTATAAGTACGTCATGTCCTGCAAGAAAAGCCATCAAATCAATATTTTGAACTTTTGAGTATTCTGAAACTCCTTTCATGTTTAAGGCATCGGTAACTACCAAACCTTTAAAATTTAAATCACTTTTTAAAATATGTTGGATAACATCTTTCGATAAGGATGTAGGTAATCCTTTTTCGGAAATACTAGGAACATTGAGGTGAGCAACCATTACTGAAGTTAGGCCATTATTTATAAGTTTTCGATATGGTTTAAATTCAACTTCTTTGAGTCTCTTTGATGAAAAATTAACCGTTGGAAGAGTTTTATGAGAATCTTTTGATGTATCACCATGACCAGGAAAGTGTTTACCAGATGTTAAAACACCTACCTCTTGGTGACCCTTCATAATTGCTAGGGCCTGCCTTATGACTCTATCAGGAGAGGATCCGTAAGATCTATTGCCAATAATAGGATTTTTTGGGTTAGTATTAATATCTAAAGTAGGGCCAAAACTATAATGAATTCCTAGTCTTTTTTCTTGCATTCCCATTCTTTTACCAATTTTTCTTAAAAGAGTTGAATCTTTTATAGCTCCAAGAGTCATTGGCCAAGGAAAAGGTATAACGGAATCTAAACGCATTGCTACTCCCCACTCTGCATCCATAGCTGTCATCAGCGGTACTTTTGATTCTCTTTGAAAAGCATTTAACCATTTAGTCTGTTCAACAGGTCCTCCAAGAGAAAAAACTAAACCACCAACTTTATATTTTTTGATAAGATCAAGTGTGAAGTTAAAATGTGAGCTATCTCTTTCTGTAAAGACCATTGGCATAAACAATTGTCCTACCTTTTCTTCTAAGCTTAGTTTACTATAAATACTATCAACCCATCTCTCTTGGTCAAAAATATTTTTTTTGTCTATTAAAGGGTTTGGAGTCTGCCCAAATAAATTATTTGACATATAGAAAAACAAATAAAAGCACAAAGTCTTAATTGAAATTTGCATTACAAATTATTTTTAACAAACTTATTGTGCCAACTATTTTTTAACTCAATTTCCCAAATATTTTTATACTCTTCAACTGTCTTAACCAAATTGTTAAAAACGATAGTCTCTTTATTAATTTGTTTTCCCTTATACATTTTTTTAAATGATTCTAGAGATTTATAAACTAGTGAATTATTATTCTTTAAAATTACATTCATTTTATCTAAAAGAATAACACCCATTTTATTTTCAATTTTTTTTATGTAACGAACAGATGCATCAATTGAGCATCCGCTCGCCTTTATTTTTTTTTCATTTACCGCTAAAACTATAAAACGATTATAGGGAATTTCAAATGATGCTTCCAGTTCTTGATTGTGAGCTGTCCACTGAGAAAGAAAACTTTCTAAATCCTTTGTCAAAAAAGATATTTGATTCTCATTAAAGGTTTGATTCGATTGATAAATCCAAACTCTCGCATGATCAGGAAGTTTATTGAACGATACAAACATTTAATTAAAGGTCTTTGGAGTTTGCAATTAACTCAGCAACATCATAGAGTTTTATTTTTTGATCAACTTCTTTATTCTTAATCCCATCCGACATCATAGTATTACAAAATGGACAGGCTGCAGCAATAATTTCGGGTTTAACTTCTAATGCTTGTTCAGTCCTTTCTATATTAATTTCTTTATTTCCTTTTTCAGCATCTTTAAACATTTGTGCACCACCAGCACCACAACACAATGCTTTTGATTTGCATGATTTCATTTCAACTAAATCTGCGCTAAGCTTTTTTATAAGTTCTCTTGGTGCTTCATAAACTTTGTTGGCGCGACCCAAGTAACAAGGGTCATGGAAAGTTATTTTTTTCCCTTTATATTTTTTGCCGCCTACCACTAATAATCCTTGATCAATTAGATCTTTTAAATATTGAGTATGATGAAATACTTTATAATTTCCTCCAAGCTCAGGATATTCATTCTTTAATGTATTAAAGCAGTGCGGGCATGTCGTGACAATTTTTTTTACACCGTACTTATCTAAGTTGCTTATATTTTGTAGAGCCTGCATTTGAAATAGAAATTCATTCCCTGCTCTTTTAGCGGGATCACCAGTACAAGTTTCTTCAGTACCCAGTACGGCAAAATTGATCTTAATTTTATTTAAAATCTTCACAAAAGCTCTAGTAATTTTCTTGGCACGGTCATCAAAACTTCCAGCACAACCTACCCAAAAAACAACATCTGCTTCTTTACCCTCAGCTTTTAAATCAGATAAAGTAGGTACATTTAATTTCATAACTAATTATCTAGTTGACCGTCATCAAAAACTTCAATGGTGACTTCTTTTTCAATTAAGTCTGTAAACTTTCCATTGTATCTTGTTGCTTTAACTAGGTGATTATCAATCCAATGATAATTTCCCCCCCGGGGTTTACCCATTAAAAGACTATGATATTTAAATCCATTATCCTTTAACCATTTTTCGGTAACAGTTCTGTGATCCTCAACTCTTGCGGTAAAATAACAAATCCTATGCCCTTCGTCGTACCATCTATTTAATGTTTCTAATGCATCTGGATAATACTTTGCAGTTGCCATACGTTCAGGTTCCTCATTTGGTATGTCATCACAAATAGTACCGTCAATATCTACTAAATAATTTTTAACTCCTTCAGGAAGCACTGGACTTATCAATTTTCCATCTTCTGATTTTTCATGTAGATAGTTTTCTTCTGTTTGTTCCATTGTATTTTTTTAAATTTTTATTCCTTTATCCATTCAAGACGATCTTGATTACTAAATGGCCAAGGTGCTCCGTTATTTTCAATATTATTCATCATTGAATTTAATTCAGCTGGAGCCGCCGATTTTTCAAGAGTCAAGAATTTTCGCATATCCATTATTATTGACAATGGGTCGATTTCTATAGGACACTCCTGTACGCAAGCGTTACAAGAAGTGCAAGCCCATAACTCTTCCGGGCTAATATAATCATTTAAAAGCTGTTTATTATCATTTATGAAGCTTCCATTATTTTTATCAAGATTTTTACTGACCTCTTCTAACCTGTCCCTTGTTTTCATCATTATGGCTCGCGGTGATAATTTTTTTCCTGTCAAATTTGCAGGACATACATTGCTACATCTTCCACATTCTGTGCAGCTGTATGCGTTCATGAGTTGTATCCAATTCAAATCAAAAATATCGGTAGCTCCAAATTTTTCAGGAGTATTTATTTCACTACTTATTTCCTTATCAGGATTTAAAATTAATTGAACCTCGTTTTTAATAGAAAAGTCAACATCAAATTTACCATTAGATTCTAGGTTAGCATAGTAAGTATTAGGAAATGCTAAAAGTATATGCAGATGCTTAGAGTAATATAAATAGTTTAAGAATATTAAAATTCCAGTAATATGAAGCCACCAAAAGGCCCTTTCAAAAAAAATTAAATTATCTATAGATAAATCAAGAAATAGTGGTTTAAAAAATTGTGAAACAGGAAAAATACCTGTTTTAACATATAAATCTACATTAGCATCTTGTAATAGCATATCCGTGGCATTCATAAATAAAAATAAAAACATCAATACTACTTCAAAATAAAGTATGTTGTTAGCATCAAGTGTTGGCCATCCATCTGTTTCAGGGCTAAAGAATCTTTTCAATCTGATAACATTACGTCGTGTCCAAAATAAAAAGACAGCAATAAGTACTAAAAAAGCAAGTATTTCAAAAGTGCTAATTAGGTAATCATAAATCACCCCTAAATAAGTTGCAAAAATTCTGTGTCTTCCAAGAATCCCGTCGAGAATAATTTCAACTAATTCGATATTTATTAAAATGAATCCTACATATACGATTAAATGAAGAATCGCTGCCACAGGACGAGAACTCATTTTTGACTGTCCAAAAGCAACTCTAAGCATATTTTTTAGGCGTGCAATAGAATTATTATTTCTATTAACATCCTTCCCTAAGCTTATATTCCTCTTTATTTTTTTTAGATTTCTAAAGAAAATATATAAACTTACTATCAAGAGAGATGAAAAGAAGTAATTTGGCAAATAATCCATCAATATATATTTAGGATAAAATTAAAAAAAAAATGACATAGCGTCATTTTTTATTATCTTCCGAGGACTTTTCTTTCCTACCAAAAATTGAAAAATGAACATATCTTTTGGGATGTTCTTTTAGATCAGACAATAAAGCATCAAGGGCTTTTGATGAATTTACTAAATTAGTGTATAATTCTTCATTATTTAAAAGTAAACCTGCTGAGCCTTGTCCCAAATTAATTCGTTTAATAATTTCTTTTAATTCTGTAGAGGTAGATTGAAAATTTTCTACTGTGGAGTTAAGTGGCATTTTATTAAGAGAATCTGTGAGCTTGGTCAAATTACTTGTCATTTGTCCAAGATTACTAATCGTACTTTTAAAACCTTTTTCATTAGTTTCAAGAATTCGGATCACGCTTGATGATAATTTATTAATATTAGCTATCGATGAATCTAATCCCTCAAGGATTGCTTTAAGATTACTTTGAGTCTCATAATTCATAACATTACTCACGCCAGCAAATAATGAATCTGCTGACGTTAATAAACCTTCTATTTTGTCCTGTAAAGGAGCTATTTGCTGATTGACTAGTTCTGTAAGGCCCGGCTTAATCTCAGAATTTAGGATATCACCATCCTTAACGATATTTTTAGGATCATAAATAGGTAATATTGCTATGGCTTTTCCACCAATTAATCCCGCTTCATAAAGTTGAGCTTTACTATTCTTTGAAAATGTTAAATCTTGTCTTATGCTAAAGGTTACTTTAATCTTATCATAATTTTCATTAAAATCAATTATTTTAACTTTTCCAACATTTAAACCGTTTATTGTAACATTGGCCCCGATAACAAGACCCTCAACGTCGTCATAAAGTGTATGAACAATTTTGTCATTATCAAAAAATGAAACCCCTTTAAGGTAATTAAATCCGATGATGAAAATAAGTATACAACCTAAAATTAAAAATGCTGTTTTTACTTCACGAGTTAACTTCAAAATTAGATCTTTAAGAGTATAAGACAAATTTAGAAATAATTTCTATAAAAGCACTATTTAATTAGGCTTAGTGCTTCGCTAATTGTAATTTTTTTATTTCCCAAAAAAGGTACAATAAAGGCATTCCTGTAACCTTGTTTTTTTGCAGATTTCATCAAATTTTTTGCTTTTTCATAACTTGTTGTTGAACCATAATAATATCTAAATAACCTTTCATTTTTAATTCTGGAAATATCTTTTAACCCCCTAAAATTATATGGTCTTAGATCAAGCTTTTTTTTACTTGCAGCGATTTGAACTTTAAAAACTAATTGGTCATTTGATTTATTTGATTTCTCAATTTTATTTGATTCTTTCTCTATTGTAGTCTTTTGAAAGCTAGCATTTCGATTCTCTCTGTAGTTTATAATTGCCTTAGCTAGGGCATCAGCCATTTTTGTTTGACCGTTTGATGAATTCAGATATGCCCCTTCAGTTGAATTTGTAAGAAATCCAGTCTCAACTAAAACACTTGGCATGTAAGTATATTTTAAAACAACAAAACCTGCCTGCTTGACGGTTCTATCTTTTCGCTTCAAATTACTCACAAAACTTTTTTGGATAGAGCTTGCCGCAATTATACTTTGATCTAAATATGTTTGTTGCATTAAAAGTAAACTGATTACAGACTCAGGATCATTGGGGTTAAAACCATCATAATTTTTTTCATAATTTTCCTCTAGATAAATAACTGAATTTTCTTTTTGGGCCACTTTAAAATTTCTTTCATTTTCATGGAGGCCAAGAACAAAAGTTCCTGCTCCGAAAACCTTTGATGAAGAAAATGCATCACAATGAATAGATATAAAAAGGTCTGCATTTGCTTTATTTGCAATGTTAGCTCTTTGAATTAATTCAACAAAAACATCAGATTTACGTGTGTATATAACTTTGAAACCTTTTGTTTTTTCTAATTTTTTCCCAATTTTTAAAGCTATGTTTAGAGCAATTTTTTTTTCATAATACCCATTCCCCCTATTTCCAGAATCGTGACCTCCGTGACCAGCGTCCAGAACAATTGTAAAAGAATCGTCTTGAGCAAAAATGATATCAAATCCAGAAAAGAAAAAGTTAAATATTATAAATAAAAGTAGAGTTTTTCTTTTTATAAATTTATACGATAGAATATATGATATAAATCCTTGATGCATCCTTAAAAATATCATTAATTTTGGAAGTTTAAACCATATTGACAAATTTAGGGTTTATCGATTTGCAAACAAAGTTTTACAATATTGCTTACGTATTATTTTTCATTGGTACTCTTCTATCGATTGGACAAGAATCAGAAAATGAGATTTATCAACAAAAAAAATTAGATAGCCTTAAACCCCCAGCAAAAAAACCGATACTGCTTTCTGAAGTAAAATACACTGCAAAGGATTGTGTAAGGATTAACAGAAAAGAGAATAAACTTATATTATATAATGAGGCTGAACTTTATTATCAAGATATTGAACTAAGGGCTGGTATTATTGTTTTAGATTACAAAACTAACGAAGTTAATGCGGGACGGATTGAAATCGATTCTGCTCTGGTTCAATATCCATTTTTCAAACAAGCTAATAATGAAGTAAATCCTGACTCAATTAGATTTAACTTTGATACACAAAAAGCACTGATTTGGAATTCAAAGTCAGGTCAAAATGGAATGGATGTTTTTGCTGCTCTCACCAAAAAACAAAATGATTCTGTATATTTTATAAAAGATGCAAGAGTATCCACAGCAGGAGAACTTATTGGGGGAGACGAAGGTGAAGGCATAGATTATTATTTTAAAGTGCGTAAGGGAAAAATTATCCCTGGAGGAAAAATAGTTACTGGATTTACAAACATGTTTATAGCAGATGTTCCAACACCCATTGGTCTTCCTTTTGCATTTTTCCCTACAAGCCAAGACAAAGAATCTGGTTTTATTATTCCATCTGTAAACCAAAGTAATCTTAGGGGCTACGCTGTTCAAAATGGGGGTTATTACTTGGCGCTTTCTGATTATTTTGATTTAGCTTTAATTGGTGATTATTATACAAATGGGAGTTATGGATTCCGAGGAGATTCCCAATATAGAAAGCGATATAAATATAATGGGAAATTTAGTTTTAGATATGAAAATTTAATTGATGAAGCTAGGGGACTCCCAGAATATTCTAAAGCTACTGTTTTTAATGTGAGATGGAATCATTCGAAAGATCCTAAATCAAGCCCTAATTCATCATTTTCTGCATCAGTAAATTTTGGAAGTAGTGATTATTTCAGGCAATCTGTTAATCAATTAAATACACCGAATTTTCTTAATAATAATTTAAGCTCTTCTGTAAGTTACTCAAAATCATTTCCTGAATATCCACGAGTAAATATCTCGTTAACTACAGCTATGTCTCAAAATTCACAAACTAAATCAGTTAATTTAACTTTGCCAACATTTCAGGCTAATATGGAACGAATTTTTCCTTTCGCACCTAAAAATGGGGCCAAAAAAGGATTTTTTCAAAACATAAATTTTCAGTATGCTAGTCGTGCAGAAAATAGAATTATTACAACTGAAGATGAGCTTTTTGGACCAAAAATGTTTGATGATGCCAAAACTGGAATGAATCACTCAATTCCTATTAGTACAAATTTTAAATTATTCAAGTTTTTTAGCGTTAGTACTGGTATGAGTTATGAAGAGGTTTGGACTCAAAATACTGTGAAGTATAGTGACTTTGATATTGAAACAAATTCAGTTGCTATTGATACAATTAATAAAGTTGGGGCCTTTAGACAATATAGTTTAAATGCATCATTAGGTACTACGATATATGGAACACTAAACTTTAAAGAAGGTAGTAAAATACAATCAATTAGACATACAGTAAGACCAAATATAGGCTACACAAATCGTCCAAGCTTTGAGAAATATTATGATACATATATAATTGATGCTGAAGGTAACACAGCAGAATATACACGTTTTCAAAATAGCCTTTTTGGAGTTCCATCAAGAGGTATATCAAATGCAATGTCAATTAGTCTTGGTAATAATTTTGAGGCCAAAGTACGAGATGATAATGATACCACGTCTACTGAACCAAAAAAAATTGTTTTGTTAAATAATTTAAATATATCAACATCTCACAACTTTGCCGCTGACTCACTTAGATGGAGCCCTGTAAGGATGGGTACAATGTTTTCTCTACTAAAAAATAAGATGAGAATTAATGTTGGCACAACACTAGATCCTTACACTCTTGATGACAATAATATTAGAATAAATAAATATCACATAACAAATGGTGGTGGTCTATTAAGGATGACTAGTGCTAACTTAAATTTAAATTACTCATTTTCCAGTAAACAATTAGAAGGTAAAAAAGATCAAAATGAACTTAATGAAATGGAATCTACCTCAAGTGGTGGTCGTGATGACGACTTATTTGGTATGGCAGAGGATTTTTCTGATAGAAGAATGAATCAAGAAGATCAAGGAGAAATATCAAAATATCCTAGTTACAGGAGTAAAATACCTTGGGATTTAAAAATTGCTTATTCATTAACCTATAACAATAGCAGAGGTCAGAGGAATATAAGTAATAATTCTTTAATGTTTTCAGGAAATTTAGAGCTTACACCAAAATGGAAAGTTGGTGTGTCCTCCGGTTATGATTTTAACGGAAAAGGATTTACATACACACAACTTCGTTTCGATCGTGACCTTAATAGTTGGAGGCTAAATTTTAGTTGGATTCCATTCAGTGAAAGGGCTTCTTGGAATTTTTTTATTGGAATAAAATCAGGTTTACTTAGTGATATAAAATATGAGAAACAGAGCCTGCCAAATAGATCTTATTAACATTAAATTAAATTAATACCCAAAAAATGAAAGAAATAATAAAAACTAAAAATGCACCTGCTCCAATAGGACCGTATAATCAGGCAATTAAAGCAGGTAATACACTCTATATATCTGGACAAATACCTTTGATCCCCTCAACTATGGAGCTTTTAAAAGGTACAATACAAGAAGAAACTGAGCTAGTTATGGAAAGTCTAAAGTCAATTTTAAAAGAAGCTGGAATGACTTTTGAAAATGTTGTAAAAACTACAATTTTTATCGATAATATGAACAATTTTCAACATGTTAATGAAGTTTATGGAAAGTACTTTAAAGATGAAAGCGCACCCGCAAGAGAAACTGTTGCAGTTAAAACATTACCAAAATCAGTTCGGATTGAAATTTCTATGGTAGCAGTAGTATAGGACTATAATTTATTTCCGATAAGTCTTTTATGATATTTGACTAATTCGTCTATTGGTCTTTGAACAATCCTACCCATTGTAAGCTTTTTCTTACTCAAAGCTTTTTTTATTTCATCTTTTAAATAAAAAGAAATTGAACCAATAAAATGAATTGGAACTTGATCTGCATTTTTGAACTGAAGTATCTGGTGATTTATAAAACGCTTTAATCCTATTTTAATAATTTTTTGAAATTCTAAATTTGATTTATGTTCAATTAAAAATCTTGAAAAGGAGGCCAAGTATGCATTAGGATTTTCTCTTCTATAAATATTTTCTTTTATTTGATCAGCTTTTAAATTATATTCTGTTGCAAATTTTACTGCTAGTTCTTTTGGCATTGAATTAAAATAATAACTTCTTATTAATTGTTTTCCGTAATAATTCCCACTTGCTTCATCCATTAGGACATAGCCAAGAGAATCAACTCGTTGTTCTATTTCCTTACCATCAAAATAAGTACAATTTGAGCCTGTCCCTAGTATACATACTATACATTTTTCTCTAGGTTTAGATGCTGCGTATACTGCAGCATATGTGTCCTCTTTTATTGTTATTTTACTTTTTGTAAAAATTTCTTTGAAGACTTTTCGAATTCTTAGCTGCGGTGATTCCACCCCACATCCTGCTCCATAAAAATATAAGTGAGTTACCTTTTTTCTATTTTGATAGAGGTCAAAGTTATTAATTATCCTTTCTTTTAAAATAGCACTTGAAAGAACCTGAGGGTTGAGACCAAGAGTTTGAGTTGAAAATAACTCATCACCATTTTGATTTACCGAAATCCAGTCAGTTTTTGTTGATCCACTATCTACAACTAAAATCATGCTTTTAATTCTTAGTTATAGCTGATTAATGTGTTTAGCTAAATCAATTAATTTATTAGAGTATCCACATTCATTGTCATACCAAGATATTACCTTAAAAAAACCTGAATTAAGTTCCATTCCTGCATTTGCATCAAAAATTGACGTTCTCGTATCACCAATAAAATCTTGAGAAACAACAGGTTCATCAGTATATCCAAGTATGTTCTTCAAATCAGTTTCCGAGTGTTTTTTCATGACCGCTTTTATTTCATCATATGAGGTACTATTTATCAAAGAAACAGTCAAATCTACAACTGAAACGTTAGCGGTAGGGACACGAAATGCCATCCCTGTGAGCTTTCCTTCAAGAGAAGGAATAACTTTAGTTACAGCCTTTGCTGCTCCTGTTGAAGCAGGAATTATATTTAATAGAGAACTTCTACCTCCTCTAAAGTCTTTTTTTGACGGACCGTCCACAGTAAACTGTGTTGCTGTTGTCGCATGAACTGTTGTCATTAAGCCCTCTTTTATTCCAAAATTATCATTTAAGACCTTTGATATTGGGGCAAGACAATTGGTCGTACAAGAGGCATTAGATACAATCAATTGATCATCCTTAACTTCATTATGGTTAACTCCCATTACAAACATTGGGGCATCAGCTGAGGGGGCAGAAACTACAACTTTTTTTGAACCTCCATCAATATGAAGTTTTGCTTTTTCAAGTGTTGTAAAAATCCCAGTACACTCAGCAACTACGTCTGTATTCAATGAACCCCAGCCAATTACCGAAGGATCACGTTCAGCTGAAATCTTAATTTTTTTACCATCTACAACCAAATCGTTTTGCTCTACTTTTATTGATCCTTCGAAATTACCATGTACCGAATCATACTTCAATAAATATGCTAGATGGTTTACATCTAACAAATCATTTATTCCTACTATATTAACGTCATCTTGTTTAATTGCGGCTCGAAAAACTAATCTGCCTATTCTTCCAAAACCATTTATTCCAATTCTAATTGCCATTTTAATTTATTTATTTAATTCTACAAAGAAAGTATATCTGATACTCTTACTAAATCTTTATTAATTTCTGATTTCCCTTTTATTGCTTTTTCAAGTGGTGTCAATATAATTTCATCTTCTTTTAATCCAACCATAGCATTTGATTTTCCTTCATTTAGAGATTCAACTGCCTTTACACCCATCCTTGAGGCTAATACTCTGTCAAAACATGTTGGTCTACCTCCACGTTGCATGTGCCCTAAAACTGATACGCGAACATCATAATTAGGCATGTTTTTTTCTATATATTCTGCAATATCAAAAACATTTTTACCGGTTTTATCGCCTTCAGCAATTACAACTATACTCGAGGATTTTCCTGATTTTTCACTCCTGCTGAGAGATTCTAATAAACGTTCTAGTCCCATGTTTTCTTCTGGAATCAATATTTCTTCAGCACCAGCTCCAATCCCGGTATTCAAAGCGATGTGGCCAGCGTCCCTACCCATAACTTCAACAAAAAATAAGCGATTATGAGATATGGCTGTGTCTCTTATTTTATCTATTGCGTCAATAACTGTATTAAGCGCAGTGTCATATCCAATCGTATGTGAAGTACCAAAAATATCATTGTCAATAGTTCCAGGAATACCTATAACAGGGATTTTAAATTCAGATTGAAAGATCATCGCTCCAGTAAATGAACCATCACCACCTATTATTATTAAAGAATCTATCTTATGTTTTTTGATTGTTTCAAATGCCTTTTTTCTTCCCTCAGTACTATGAAATTCAGAACACCTTGCAGATTTTAAAATTGTCCCACCTTTATTAATAATGTTGTTAACACTTCTAGGGTTCATAATCTGAGTTTTATCGTCAATTAAACCTTGATAGCCTTGGTAAATTGCAACAGACTCCAATTTTAAAAAAGCTGCGGTGCGAACCACGGCTCTAACGGCTGCGTTCATTCCAGGTGCATCTCCCCCAGATGTTAAAACTCCAATACGTTTTACTGATGTCATAATATTTTGGGTTCTTCACAAATTTAATTATTAAATTAAGAGTACAATAACAAGCAATAATAATTTATAACAATCTCAATAAATTCTAATAAACTAGTTCTTTTTTATAAAGTTGATAAATTCACTAGGATTATCTTGTTCTATTTCATTTTCGTTTTTTGAAAAATATGATTGACTTCTTATTTTGTTAATCAACTGTTTAAATGTATTAAAATCTACATCATAGGATAAACCGAGGCCTTGAGTGTATCCCAACTCGTCTCCAATATAACGAAACTCGTTCTCTTTATTAAATATTTTAGCTTTAAGTGAACCTTCATTATTCAAAATAAAATCAATTTGAACATTACCAACAATTAACGTCTGCTCTAGACCACCCACTGGTACTCCAATTTTTCCATTTAATAAAATCTTTTCACTAATTTTTGTTGATAATGTAAAGCCTAATCTGTCTTCAGTTGCAATATCTATCAAAGCACTTTTGTCTCCTTGTAAATAGTCAATCCCGACTTTAAGTTTGTCATTATCTCTCTTGCCGATTAAATTAGTTACAATATCTGAGGCTTTTTGATATAAATTATTAGTTATTCCTTGCATAGATACACTTACTTCATTTATAAAAATACCCTGTGACAGAAGTGATATAGCTTGAAGTTGACTCCTTTGAGGATCAGCTAGTCTGTAATTGATTTCTGAGGCCAAAGTACCACTTGTGTTGGGAAATTCTATTTCAAAAATTGGATTATCAGGCCTTAACAAATTACCCTCTAATTTAATAATCACATCAGTAGGTATATTTTTGTTAAAATTTGGATTATCAAGTAAAAAAGCTGGATTTGCGCCACCTGGAACTTCATATACAGCTTGAAGATTCATTCTAGCTTCTAAAGGATCTCCTTCCCAGATTATATTACCCCCAGGTTTTAAATTGAATTTTTTGTCAATTAATCCTAAATTTCTAAAGTTATAAACTCCAGTATCTGTTATGAAATCACCCCACATGTTGAACTTGCCATTAGTATTAATTTCCATGAGAAGATTTCCTGAACCATTTCCGCTTAGTGAGCTTCCAGTCTCTTGGTCGATAACAATTTCAATATTAGCTAAATTATTAATATCTAGTTCAAAATCTAATTCTAATCCTTTAACCTCCTCTATCCTTTTTGTTCTGTTTTTAGTATCTAAATTCTTTTTTTCATTTTTATCAATAAAGTCTACAAAAGAGAAATTAGAAACCCCTAAATCCTCAGACAAAGGAATTTTAATTGAGGTGCCTTTTTCAGTAGATCCATCTAAAGAAATTTTTAAGTTTTTAGTTGGTCCATTCAAGTTTACTTTCCCATTCAAATAGCCTTCTCCGAAAAATAGTGATTCAGGTTTATTGTCGGTATTTAGAAGTAACATCCTTTCTGAAATTACTGTTAGGTCAGTTGTCCAATTGGAGAAGTTATTGTGTGATAGATTACCACTAAAATTTGCGGAAGTTCCCTTTGAAAGGTCACTAATTACAGTTTTTTTGAAAACAAAATTTTGTTCATCTAAATCTACTTTAGTGTCTTCAACAGAATACACTAAATTTAGAAAAGGAATGGAAAATTCTCCACCTTTTAACACTAAAAATCCATCATGAGCATACTTTTTATAATTCCCATATAAATTAACTTGACCATCAACAATACCTTTAAAATTATTGATTGCCTTTTTACCTAAAGGTGAAAGAAAATTAATGTTCAAATTATTTAAGGCTACATCAAATTTAAAATCTGAACTGGTCAACCCTCCCCAGAATCCATTAATGTCTAGGGTTTTTTCCCCTCTATTAAATAATTTAATGTCAGTTAAAAAAATATTTTTTTGACTCCCCCTTTCCGTCTTAAAATAAAAATTACCTAGGGGTTGATTATTAATTAAAAGATCAGTAACATTTCCATCAATTTCTAATTCATTCTGATTTGCCTTTCTAATAATGCTGGCATTGATTTTTGTCAAACCATCGATTCTAAAAGATTTCAAAGGTGGAATAATATTTCGTAGTAATGTATTCTGGAGATTTAATTCCAAATTATAATTATTAAAATCATTAAAACCACCTAAAAGAGAAATAAACTGATTGCCAGAATATGCTGTTAACTCACTTAGTTTTATTTTATTTTTTTTAGGGTAATAGCTTAAGTTTTGATTATTTAAGTTTTCGGGATTAACCACCCAATCATTCTGCCCCAATGGAATTGTTGATTTTTTTATTGCAAAATGAGAGTTTTTGAATTTATCTTGGGTATGATAAATATTTATTTGGTACAAACCACTATCATCATTGGCCTCAAATTCAGATTTAAAGTAGAGAGAATCAGATATTTTCTTCGATGTCAATTTGAAATCAGATAATTTAAAATATTTATTTGATATGTTTTTAACTGACAAAAGGCTGTTATAATCTGGGTTTGTAGTATTGGCTTCAAAATGAATTTGATTAAATTTAATCTCATTGTATTCAAATAAAGGTGCATCTATAATTAATTTCCCAAAATTATTTTTTGAATCAATCAATCCTTCTATACTTATATTTTGCGGAATTAAGTAATTTGGGTACAAAGCGTTCAAAATCTTTTTCTTGATATTTAATCTTAGACTTGCTTCTTGATTACCATTAATTTTCTTGAATGGAACAAAAGGATAGACTTTATGAAAAGTATTTTGACAAAGACTCGCAATTTTAGATAACAGAAATTCACCTCTTAATTCACCCTCTATGAAATCTGTATTTTGAATTTCTATAAAAGTTTTCTTGTCTGTAAATCCTTTTTTAAGAACAATCGGATTAAAATTTATTGTTTCAAATTCATTTTTTATTGATGCAGATGAAATTTTTAAATTTCCTTTTAGATCATCTAAATTATTTCCAATTGTGTTTAAGAGAATGACACCATCAAATTCGAGTTTTTTTGATCCAGATTTTAGGCCAAAATTGTTAAAGTCAATTTTATCAATATTAGCAAGTAAAGTTATTTTGGTATTTTTTTGATTAAAATCTGCTAAAAAATCACTTTTAAGAATAAGTAAATTTGAATCAATATTTAAATTATTCCTTAATTCTAGTTTCTCAATTCTTCCATTTAGATTTATTTTGTCAACAATTATGTTCTTATTTTCTAAAGTCATATTATTTAATGACCAATAAAGATTTGGGCTATTTAAATTTTTAAAATTTCCACTAAAACTGTATTCTGTTGAGAGTTTAATTTTTTGATTTTCATTTATTAAGCGTGATAAGTCAAAATTTTTAATATTCCCCTCAAATTCAAAACTTTTATTAGGATTATTCTTACTTAAAACACCAAGACCTAGCCTGCCTTTTGTAGAAAATTTACCCCATTTATTTTTTGAAAATAGGTCAAAATCAAAATCATTCAGAGTGAATGCGCTTGTTCCTTTCAAATTAATATTTGAAATTTTTTGAAAGTTTTCTTTTACTTGGCGAGGTAAAGAATTAATTTTTCTTAACTCATCAATATTTATATTGAGTGAATCAGTAAACATTTTTATTTTTAAACCCTCTTGATTTAGTGGGTTTTTAACGTTTATATTTCCAAAGAATTTCAAAATTGGGTTTGAAACTCTGAGATTGTCTAATTCTAATTCTGACAGAGTTCCTTTTGCAAAAAATGAGGTTTTAAATGGGGGTATATCATATAAATATTCATTTTTTGGAAATATTGAAACCAACTCAATATTACAATTATCAACAATCATATCAATATTTCCATTTGAGTTGAAATTATTTAAACTACCGTTAGTACCTGATAATTCAATTTTACCATTTAGGTAATTTGGACCAGATGATAATCGAAATCTGTTCATGTTAAGAAATCCAGGTTTATAAGATATTAATGCACTCATATTTATAGATTTCATAAAACTGTTATTTAAAACACCTTTTAAATTTTCAATATTAACCTTTAGTTCAGTATTAATAAAAACAAGCTCACTTGCTTTAATTTTTCCAGAATTTAATTTAATAGGTTTTGAACTACGATTATTTTCGTTATCCAATAGAAAAGTAATCTCATTGAGATCTATTTTTTCCACTTTGAATTTTACTTTACGATTTCGCTTTTTATTTTTTTTAAGTTTTTCTAGAAGAATATTCAGTGAATGAGTTTTTTCTCCTTCATAATGTTTTAATTTCAAATAAAAGTCATCTCCATTCAAATAGTTTAGTTCAATATTTCCAGTATATAAACCTTTAAAATTAATCAAGGAACTTTCTAAAGATTTTGCATAGATCAATGTGTCTTTGTGATGATCCTCAATTAAGAAATCTGTGAAAATCATTTTACCATTCCACTGAATTTTAAGGTTTTCAAAAAAGACTTTTTGATTAGTTTTTGTAGTGAAGTTGTCAGTAAGACTTCTTATAATTTTTGTTTGTACAATAGAAGAGGATAATATAAAATAAAAGCTAAGGCTAAGGAATAATAATGTGCCTAAAAGTATTGATGCTATTTTATACTTTTTATTAATTGTATCTATTATTTTTGTTTAATTATTACTACTTATTTCATTTACTAGAGCAATATGCTATTAGCTATTGAAACTTCATGCGATGACACCGCTGCAGCTGTTTTGGACGGTCGAAAAGTTCTTTCAAATTGCATAGCAAATCAAAATTTAATTCATAAGGCATATGGGGGTATAGTACCAGAACTAGCTTCAAGGGCACACCAGTCAAAAATAGTTCCAGTAATTTCACAGGCCTTAGTTGAAGCAAATATCGATAAAAAACAATTAACTGCAATTGCTTTCACACAAGGCCCTGGACTTTTAGGTTCTTTACTTGTAGGAGGATCATTTGCAAAGTCAATGGCATTAGCTTTAGATTTACCTTTAATTCCAGTAAATCATATGCATGCTCATCTTCTTGTTCATTTTATAGAGGGTAATCTTAATCCAGAATTTCCTTTTTTAGGGATAACATTATCTGGGGGACACACACAACTAATTTTAGTCAAAAGCTACTTTAATTTTGAATTAATTGGAACAACACTTGATGATGCAATAGGTGAGGCATTTGACAAATGCGGAAAGATTATGGGTCTTTCATACCCAGCTGGACAAGAAATAGACAACCTTGCGAAAAAAGGCGATAAACAGAGATTTCCTTTTCCAATAGCAAGTCCAAAAGGATATAATGTAAGCTACAGTGGAATTAAAACTGCTTTTATGAATTTCATTAAAATTGAAGAAACTAAAAATCCAAAATTCATAGAAAAAAATCTTAATGATTTATGTGCAAGCCTTCAAAACACATTAATTCAGACAATCATAAGTAAAATAAAAATAGTATCTAATGATTTTGAATTAAAAAGAATAGTTATTGGAGGTGGAGTTGCAGCTAATTCAGAAATTTGTAATGAGTTGAAAAAACAAAAAATAAAAAACGGATGGGAATTATTTATTCCTCCAATTGAATACACAACTGATAACGCAGCTATGATTGGAATTGGAGGATACTTCAAATTAAATGAAAGAAAATATGGTAACCTTTCTGATGAATCTAAATCACGTTTGCAAATTTAGATATGACATTATTTTTTGATTCCCATATTACAATTAATACTAAAAATTTCGAGTTAGATCCATCAGAAAGTAAACATATATCAAAAGTTTTAAGAAAAAAGGCCGGAGACGAGATAACTTTCACAAACGGAAAAGGTCTTGAGTGGAACGGAAAACTAAGTTATAATAAAAAGAATAAGCTAATTGCAACTAAGCAAATTGCCTTAGAACACAAAAAAGAGCTTGGTAAAATCCAAATTGCAATTGCACCAACCAAAAGCAACCATAGAATGGAATGGTTGGTTGAAAAACTTACTGAAATTGGTGTTGATAGAATAACCCCTTTATTATGTGAAAGATCTGAAAGGAAGGTTTTGAAGACTGAGCGTTTAATAAAAATTGCAATAACAGCACTAAAGCAATCAAATAATTTTTTCCTACCAAAAATTGATGAAGTAATAAAGTTTGATGAATTTTTAGAAAATAATCAAAATCCAATTTTAATTGCCCATTGCTCGCCAAGACCAAGTAAGCTATTAGTTAACTATAAGTTCAATTTCACAAAAATATGTCTTTTAATTGGTCCTGAGGGTGATTTTAGCAATGAGGAAATCGAAAAAGTTATTACTTTAGGGCACACGGCTATAAGTCTAGGAGATCAAAGATACAGAACCGAAACTGCAGGAGTTTTGGGATGTCATTTACTGCATGTTCAACAACAACAAAATAAAATTTGAAACTTTCCTATCTTTACATATGAATTCCAGAGAAATCACTGCAGGAGTTTTTTGGGCCATAATTAAACTTTTAGGTCTATGTATCGTTGCTTGGTTGCTGTTTCAACTTAAATCACTTATAATTTATATGTTAATTGCGGGAGTTGTAAGTTTAATTGGACGTCCAATAAGTCAATTCCTTTCAGAAAAAGTGAAACTAAATTCAATTTTAGCATCAACAATAAGTATAATATTTTTATTAGGTATTTTAACTAGTATTTTTTCTCTATTTGTCCCTTTATTTATAAAACAAGTAGAAAATCTAGCTTTATTAAATATCGATACATTAAAGATAAATATCGAGACTTTAGTAAATGAAATTAGTATTTATTTTCAGCTTGATAACAGCTTTTGGAAGCAGCAACTTTCAGTAGATAATTTATTTAAAAATGTAAATTTTGGACTTCTTCCTGAATTAATCAATCAAACATTGGAACTATTTGGTGGTTTTACCGTGGGTTTATTCTCAATAGTATTCATATTATTCTTTTTTTTAAAAGATAGTTTTATTCAAAAGAGAATAATTTTAGCCATGGTAGAGGATAAAATATCAGACAAAGTAGAAAAATCTATCAATAAGATTAAAAACTTACTATCTCGTTATTTTTTAGGTCTTTTGATGCAAATTAGTATTTTACTAATCATTTACAGTATAGTGCTTACTATTTTAGATGTTCAAAATGCATTTGTAATCGCTTTTCTGTGTGCACTTCTTAATTTAATTCCATATCTAGGACCTATAATAGGTGCATTCCTTATTTCTATTTTAACTATGAGTAGTTTTATAGGCTCAGATTTTAGTACTATTATTATGCCCAAAACGTTATTTGTTTTAGTTGGTTTTTTAATTGGTCAAATAATTGACAATTTTTTTAGCCAACCTTTTATCTTCTCAAATAGTGTGAAATCACATCCTTTGGAAATTTTTATCCTCATACTTGCAGCTGGAACACTCACAGGTCCTGTAGGAATGATCTTCGCAATACCACTTTACACTTCTTTAAAAGTAATAGGTCAAGAATTCTTCCCAAAAAATAAAATTATTAAATCGCTTACTAAAAATTTTTGAAAATCTGAATGGGTTGTAAATGAAATTAAAAAAAGTATTTATAATTTTCTTTTTGTTTTAATAAAGCTTTTTCAAATTCCTCCTTTAATTGACTAATCAGCTCTGCCACCGGTTTTACATCACTTATTGAAGTAACACCTTGACCTGCAGACCAAATTGTCTTCCATGCCTTTGCTTCTTCCTTAGCATGATCTAATTCACTTCCAAAATCAATTTTTTTTGTTTTTTTCCATAAATCCTCAGTGATACCCATAGCTTCTAAACTTGGTCTCAAAAAACTAGCATTAACTCCTGAAACAGCAGCTGTATAAATTATATCCTCAGCCTTGCTATCCATTATCATTTTTTGATATGAATTATCAGCCATGCTTTCATTTACGTTTATAAATCGTGTACCCATATAAGCCAAATCGGCTCCCATTTGTAGTGCAGATGCAATGTCATTACCGTTACTTATGCAACCTGAAAGTAGAATTGTTTTATTAAAAAAGGTTTTAACCTCATTAATTAATGCCATAGGGTTAATTGTCCCACCATGGCCACCAGCACCAGCTGCAACTAATATCAACCCATCAACTCCAGCTTCAGTAGCTTTTTCAGCGTGTCTTCTTTTAATAATATCATGAAATACAAGACCTCCATAATTGTGAACAGCATCTACAAGATCAGATACTGCCCCAAGAGAAGTGATAACTATAGGGACTTTGTGTTTAACACAAATTTGCAAGTCAGGCATAACTCTTGGATTTGTTGGATGAACGATAAGGTTTACTCCGAAGGGTGCAGTATTTTTCCCAGTTTCTTTTTCATATTTACTCAAAGCCTCTTTAATTTCAATAATCCATTCTTCAAAACCTTCAGTAGTTTTTTGGTTTAGTGCAGGAAGTGTTCCTACAACACCATTTTTACAACATTCAATTACAAGCTTTGGACAAGAAATTAAAAACATAGGTGCAGCAACAGCAGGTATAGATAGATCTTTAAAAAATGATGGTTTCATAGAATTTATTTTAGTAAAAGGGTCCATTCAAAATCGAAGGTTGATACGATATCACCTTCTTTATCAATACCTTTTGCTTTAAGCCACAAGGTTTGAGATTTATTTGTTTTTAACAATTTAGTGAATGTTTTATCAACAGCTTCTCCATTATCACATGAAAAAACAATTTGTCCTTTCGCCTTTTTTGTGAAAGTTGCTTTGTTATTAATTACAAGCATTGAAATGTCACATTTAAAACTTTTTGAAGCCTGCATTATCAAAACCCCAGTAGAAAGCTCTGCTGCCATTCCTTGAATAGCCCAAAAAATTGATTTAAAAGGGTTTTTATTAATCCAATTCAAATTTACTTTTGTACAACAATATTTACTTGAAATTTTTTTTACTCTGACACCACACCACCATGCAGAAGGTAAATTAAAAAAAGTGTACATGTTGATGCCAAGTGAAGTAAATTTCATACCCTTAAATTAGTGATTCAACTTCAGTGAAATCCAAATCGAATGTCTCAGCCACCTCTTTATAAACAACTTTCCCGTTGATTATATTTAACCCTTTAGCCAGAGAAGAATTTTCTTGACATGCTTTTTTCCAACCTTTACTTGCAAGCTCAATAATATAACTTAAAGTAGAATTGGTTAATGCTATAGTTGATGTATTTGGAACTGCACCTGGCATATTAGTTACTGCATAATGGATAATTCCTTCTTTTAAAACAATTGGTTTTTCGTGTGTTGTGGGTTCACTTGTTTCAAAACATCCCCCCTGATCAATAGCCACATCAACTAAAACTGTTCCCTGCATCATTTTTGACAACATTTTTTTATCAATTAATTTTGGAGTCTTAGATCCAGGTATTAAAACAGTACCTATTATTAAATGAGATCTTTGAATTTCAAGTTCTATATTAAGTTGGTTTGAAAAAATAGGAGTAACATTATCAGGCATTATTTTCTCTAAATCACGTAATCGTTCCAAATTATTGTCAAATATTGAAACGTTTGCTCCTAAGCCGGCTGCCATCAATCCTGCCTCTGTACCTGCAACTCCACCACCAATAATCATAACATTTGCCGGTCTTACACCAGTAACTCCACCCAGAAGGATTCCAAAGCCACCGTAGGGTTTTCCAAGATATTTAGCTCCCTCTTGAGTAGCCATTCTTCCTGCCACTTCAGACATTGGAATCAGTAGTGGTAATTTACCGTTATCTTCGACTGTCTCATAAGCCAAACAAACAGAATTGGAAGCTATCATAGCTTCAGTCAATTTTTTACTTGAAGCAAAATGAAAAAAAGTAAAAATCAATTGATTAGGCATAATTAGGTCGTACTCCTTTTCAATCGGTTCTTTAACCTTGACTATCATTTCAGCAAAATTGTATATTTCTTCGATTTTACTTAAAATTTTACAACCTACTTTTTGATATTCCTTGTCATCAAACCCACTTAATAAACCAGCATTCTTTTGGATGCAAACTTTGTGTCCTTCACTCACAAGGTTTAATGCACCAGCTGGAGTAAGCCCTACTCTAGCTTCTTGGGGTTTAATCTCTTTGGGTATTCCTATTTTCATTTAACTTTTAGGAGAATTAATTTTAAGATTGTAAATTTTATAATTTTAAATTACTAAGATTAATTAAAATAAGGGTCATTACAATCAAATAGAATTAAATCTTTACCAGTAAATAAATCAGCTTCTTCTTTTTTAAAAATCTCGAGCTCATACTCATCTGGAAGTGGAGTATTCATTATTGCTCTTTCATCTGAAATATGTATGTGCTGCATTAAGTACATCATGCCCAAATTCGTGCCACATTAACATTAATCTTCTATTAAAAGAGTATTCAGCCCAATAATCAGCATTAATAGCTATTTTAATAATTCCTTCTTTACATGATCCATGTGCAATACCAGCTGCATCATCCCTGTTACTGTCGGAACTTGCAATTGTTAAATCAGCAAATATCTCTACCTCTTGTTCTCCAAAGTCATATCCATATTGTGTTTCACCGATGGTTTTAAATGCAATCCAATAATCATCTAAATTTCTAATCTTACCATATATGGAATCAGTTTTGTATTCTTCATCTCTGAGTTGTGATTCAGTTTTGATTATTACTGGTAACATTATTTCTCCCGTCGTCTCATTGGATTCATCCCTTGAGCATTTTAATAGAAAGAAAGCTGTCATTAAAAAAATTGAAATATTCTTAATTAGACATGACATTTTATAATTTTTTCTTGTATCATATAAAAACAATAAAGAAAACCCTTTATTTAAAGGGTTTAAAACTTCTTTTAAAGTGATCGCGATAGGATTCGAACCTATGACCGTCTGCTTAGAAGGCAGATGCTCTATCCAGCTGAGCTACGCGACCATTATGCTATTTATAGGGATTCACAGAGGTTTTTTAAAATCTGACTACTTTTATATGGTAGTCATTTGCATATAAAATTGCATAAATCTTAAAAGTAAAGCACTCTACCAACCTATTAAATAGGCAAGCAAATATAATTAAAAGGACATAATCGATAACCCTCTCTTATACCCTTTATTATGTACTAGGATTTTTCTCTAATAAAGAATACATAATCTGACTAATATAAGCTTTTGGAAATTTTTAAGGATTAAAACTGAATCTATAAATTAGTTTCTGAAGTTAATAGAAGAGGATATGGTGAATATTTAGGTTGATAGGTTATCTATTTTCTTTTCTGACATTCTTATCTTCGATTCCATCAAGCTTAAGGTTTGAAAAATAAGGACCTTTTTCAGTCATGGTAATGAACATAAAATGATCGAATTCTCCGTATTCGTTTCCTCTTAATTTACTCCCTCCACCCATTGTCGCGAGAACAAAATAATCATTTTTATTCCTGCTGTACAATTTATATTTATGATGGTGCCCAGTGAAAACACTGTGTTTTCTTTCTTTAAGAAGATTTTCAACTTTTAACCAATTCTTTCCGCTTTCTCTAAGCCAAAGAGGTTGGTGCATAAATATCATTGTCCAATCAACATTTGGATTTTTTCTGAGAATTTTTTCTACAAATTTAACTTGTTCCCCTCCTAAGTCAGGATCTTTTAAAGCTGTATGACCGTACTCGGAATTCAAGCATATAAAAAGTATATTCTTGTATAAAAAATGGTAGTAGTCTGAACCAAATCTTTTAAACCATTCATTCTCCATTACTTCATTTGTGTAATCGTGGTTTCCTGCAACATAAAAAAAAGGCATTTCAAGTTTGTTTACAAACGAATTAAATTCCTCCCATTCAGCATTAATTGTATCAAGATCTTTTGTATAACCATCAATCAAGTCTCCAACACTAACAACGAAAGCTGGTTGCACAAGATTAATTTTCTTTATGCCTTTTTGCCAAACCCCTTTACGTTCGCCTCCAGTTCTATCAGTAACAACGACAAAATTAAATTTGTTTTTATGGTCATTTACGCGTTCATAAGTCCATGGCTTATTTTCAGAATTAATTTTTTGTAGTTTTAATTTATTCTGAGCAACTGTTTTTAATAGAAAACAGAATAAAAAGAAATAGAAAATATTTTTTTTCATAGAATAAATATTATGGATTACATAAATAATAGGAAGTCTGATAATAAAATATTAAATATAAAAAAATTGATTAATCTAAAATTAATTAAATTAAAAAAGAATTCTATGAGTTACTGATCTACAGTATATAAAGGATTAATTAAGTGGGGTTATTTTGAAAAAACTAGCTAGGTAAATGTTTTTGTAAAAATAAAATTCCATTTTTAGATAATATTTTCTCAATATCATTTTCTGAAAAACCCCTCTTATTTAAAATATATCCTAGTTTTTGTAGATCAGCAATTGTATCCAAGTCTTCTGGGCATTGCTCTTTTCCAAACCCACCATCCAGATCTGACCCAATCATCACGTGATTTGTATTACCCGAAATTTGGCAAATATGGTCAATGTGATCTACAATTGATTCAATTAAGAGCCCTTTATCAGTCGGTTTGGTTTTTCCTCTTTCCCAATTTGGAGTCATCATCCATGCATCAAATGCCATTCCAATAACTGCATTGTGATCAATTAAAATTCTGATTTGAGAATCATCGAACTGTCTTTCATTATTAACTAATTTTCTGCAATTACTATGACTTGCCCAAATCGGACCTTGATAAAATTCAAGAGTTTCCCAAAAACTCAAATCGCACAGATGTGTTACATCCAAAATAAGTTTGAGCTCTTCAATTTTTTTTAACAATAATTTCCCTTTTTCTCCGATTCCTCCACTTGAATTGGTTCCATAAGCATAAATCCCTGGTCCATAATGTGCTGGACCTATAGCTCTTAATCCCATATTATACATCCGATCTAAATGATCCATAGATATAATTGAGTCTGCTCCCTCGAGACTTAAAACATAACCTAAAGGTGTACTAATTGGGTTTGATTTCCACTGATTTAAATGTTTTTTTAAGCTCGATTTTGAATTTATTTGAACTAACTCCTTTTGAGATTCCATTTCCTTGTACCAAGCTAATTGCCCTTGGGTGTGAGCCCAAGCTTGTTCTTGAGAATTCCAACCTGGTAAAGGGTTTTTGGGTTTAACGTATCTTGCTATAAGAGTGCCAACACATAATCCTATGTTGCCATTCCGTAAATCAGGAAAAGAGACAGTTGAAAGTTCTCGGCCTGGCAAATCATTCATTCCTTTTTCAAGTTTACGAATTGAATTTGTTTTCAAACGATAATCTCGATTCCATTCAATTGCATTCATTGATAGGTCAAGATGGGCATCAAAAATAAATTCCATAATTCTCTAAATAGATAATTGATAATCTCTTGCCTGAATATCCCATGAAGACTGAATTTCTCCATTGATTACAACATAAGATTTGTTGTATTTTGCAACTGTAGGACATATATGGTATGGAATTGCATAAAAAAGATCACCAATATTTAAATTTTTATGCCCTTTATATTCTACTATAAGATGCTCTTCACTCTGAGATTTATGAAGCGCTTCCTCTAAACCAAAAATTTCCATTCTTGGTAATGGCATCTCAGAAGAAACTGCCTTGTGGCCTAAATCAAAACAATAGATATTTGGAGCTGGTTTGCTAATTAATCGAGTCACCAAAACAGCGGCATACAGAAATGGTGACTCTTTCCATATTTTCTGATAACCTAAGTCCCAAAGAAGAGTTGTTCCTGGACTTAATAGGTTTTTTTTTCTCAATGAATGGGGGTAAAAACTAGGAGTACCTCCTGTAATAATTTGTGGCAACTTTCCCATTTTATTTTTTATTTGCGCCACTAATTGTTCAACTTTTTCAAAATCCAAATTACATTGGTTTAATCTTTTACTTAGGGATGAATGTCGAATATGTCCGTCATAAACATGGAGTCCATTAAATTTTAGGTTTTGATCCTCAAATAATTCTAAACAAAGACCTAACGCCTTATCTGGAATTATTCCTGTTCTATTCATTCCATTATTTATGTCCAACCATAAATTCATTCTAATATCAGTAGCTTTTGATAGACTTGAAAATAATTTTAAAGAATCAATATTGTCCACAAGTGTAGAAAACTTAATTTTTGGATATTTTTTTTGAAGATTCAAAAATCGAATTGCTTTTTCCTTTGTAGGCTGTATTGCAAGTAATATATGCTTCACCTTAGATGAAATTAGCATTTCTAATTCTCCAAAAGTTGCACATTTAAATTCTTTTATACCGTAATCCATTTGAAGTTTAACGACTGAGGACATTTTATAAGTTTTAACATGGGGAATCAACCGATTTACATCACCCGAAATAGAAATCATAGATTTAATGTTATGCTTTATTCTTTCAGGGTAAATAATTAATCCGGGGGTTAAAATCTTACTTTCATCATTAACCTTAAACCAATTATTTATTGACATCTATATTATTCGATTAAGAAAGCAGCTTCAACCTCAACTGGTATATTATTTGGAAGATTCATACCAACAGCACTTCTTACACCAATTCCATTTTTTTCTCCAAAAACTTCTGAAAAAAGTTCACTAAATCCATTTATAACAAAAGGATGATGTTTAAAATCTGGAGTTGCATTTACCATTCCTAATACTTTTATAACACGCTTAATCTTTAAGGATTCTGAAGTGTGTGTTATAATAGTGGAAAGCATTGTTAGACCAACCTGTCTAGCAGCAACTTTCCCTTGATCTTTATTCAGCTCAGATCCTACCTTTCCATGCATAAGTCTCCCGTCGGATAAAACAGGCCCTTGACCAGAAACATATAAATGATTCTCAACTATTAAAATTGGTCGGTATACACCCGAGGGCTCGGGTGCAGGAGGTAAATCAAGACTCATAGCTTTGATTCGTTCTTTTAAATGTATACTCATTCTATATTAATTGGTTTAAAATTAAAACTCCAACAAGTCCTGAAATTCCTATGCTTGTTTCCATAACAGTCCATGTGGAAAGTGTTTCTTTTACAGTTAAATTAAAATATTCTTTAAATAACCAAAACCCACTGTCATTAACATGCGATAACATAAGGCTTCCCGATCCAATAGATAATACCATTAATTCAGGACTCACATTTGTATTTTGAATTAAAGGTAAAACTATTCCAGCGGTTGTAAGACCTGCAACTGTAGCAGAACCCACAGAAAAACGTATAAGTGTTGCAATTATCCAACCAATTAATAAAGGAGACATTGAAGATATTTCAAGTATTCCGCCAATATAATCACTAACCCCGCTGTCAATTAAAATTTGTTTTAAGGCACCAGCACCCGATATAACCAAAAGAACCATCGTGATTCCTGATACCGCGTCTGCATAAGTTTTCATTATTTGATTCATGGTTTTACCTCTTGAAATACCTAACGAATATGTCCCTAAAAGAAGTGATAATAGCAGAGCAATAACTGGATTTCCAATAAAGTTAATACACTTTGATAAAATACTCTCCTCTTGAATTAAAAGCGAGATCAAAGTAGAAAACCCAATCAATAATACTGGCAATAAAGCTGTGGATAGACTATTAAATAAGCTAGGGAGTTCGTCTTGCTTAAATACTCTTGTGGTCATAAACTCTTTAAGGGGCTTTGCTTCTACTTTAGGTAAAAAACGAGTTAATAAAGGTCCTGAAATTAAAATTGCAGGTAGGGAAAGTAAGATACCATAGATGAGAGTCTTTCCAATATCAGCTTCAAACATTACTGATAATGCCGAAGGGGCAGGATGTGGTGGTAAAAATCCGTGAGTAACCGATAATGATGCTAGCATAGGTAATCCTACTCCAATCAATGAAAGACCAGTTGCTTTTGCTATAGTGAAAACTAAGGGAACTAAAATGACAAAACCGACTGAGTAAAACATTGTAATTCCAACTATAAAACCAGTAAGCATTACAGCTATTTTTGTATAATTTATCCCAAAGATTTTAATTAAACCATTAGTTATTTGTTGAGCCGCACCACTTTCAGCAACAAGTTTTCCTAACATAGCCCCAAATCCTAAAATCATAACAAGGAATCCTAATGTATTTCCAATACCATTTTCTATGGAATCAACTACATCATTTAATTGCATTCCTTGGGCTATTCCAATTCCTATTGCTACCAATATAAAAGAAATAAATCCGTTGAATTTAAAAAAAGTTATTAGGAGAAATAAAAATAAAATTCCAATAAAAACAATTACTAAAGGCATATTTATAATTTGAAATTACTTGTTTTCTAAATTCAAATATTAAAAAAACCCTCCGAATTGGAGGGTTAGAGATTTAAAAATTAACTTACCAAACTTTAATATTTGACATTGTTACTGAACCCAAAAATGTTGAGTATTTTGAAGTTGCCTTCTGAAATTTTAAAAACGCTTGCTGTTCGGCTTGGGTTTTGGGACCCCAACCTAATGCTCCTGAATAATCTTCATGAGTCATATATACATAGTGTGATTCCCCATCCTGTCCAATTCCGTGAGTAATTTGACCTAACGAAAGATATCCTAATTGAGTGAAAGCTTTGATTAGAGTTGTAAATTCAGACGCAAAGCTAACTGGATCATCAACTCTCCACCTCCATACTTGAGAAATAGGTTGATTCCCTTTGTCTAAATTCATTCTCATTAAACTTGTTCCACCACTTGTAGAAATTATATCTGCATGCCTTAACATGTTTGAATTATACAACGAATATTTATCACCTCCTCTAATTTCTCTCAGTTTAGCAAGTCCTTCAAGTGATCCCGTAAAAGTTAAATAGTGAGTAGCTTCTATATCTTGAGGTCTAAAATTTAAATATGAAAGCCTAATATTAACACCTTCAGGCTTTTCAATATTACCATAAAAATCATTAAAAAGATTAAGAACGTGAGCAGAGCTCCCTGGCTTAACTTTTATAGCCACCTGTTCAAATGCAATATTTTGTGAAAAAATTAAACTTGAACTGGCAAATAGAAGTAAAAAAATTATTTTTTTCATTTTGATTGGTTTATAATTATTTGATTATCTAAATTATGAAAAAAGATATAGACTTTGTTTTTATTCAATAACTTGCACTTTTTATCTTAAAAAATTGTTCCACAGAATAAACATAATATCAATAATTCTATTTAGTTCATTTAATTATTCTCAGGAAAAATTCATTCCAAATAAAAATAATGAGACTCAAATTTTAATTGATGGTATAATATCAGAAAAAGAGTGGGAAAATGCAATTTCTGTTGACCTTGATTATGAAGTTAATCCTGGGAATAATATTATTCCGAAAGAAAAAACTAAAGTTTATGTTTTGTATTCTGATACACACTTGTATATAGGTTTCCATGCATTTTCAAAACCAGAGAATATAAGAGCCTCAGTTCGTTCTAGAGATGACTTAGGGATGATAAGTGATGATTTTGTGGTAATATCTTTTGATACTTATGGTGATAGCAGAAATAATTATCTTCTTCTATCTAATGCCTTTGGAAGTCAATTAGATGCAAGAGCAATTAATGCTCTTACTGATGAAGATAGGTATGATATAAATTTTAATGTAGATCATGAAACAAGTGGGACGATTGTATCTGATGGCTACCAGGTTGAATTTAAAATACCATTCGCATCTTTACCTTTCCCTAATGGAAACAATCAAGAGTGGAATTTTAATTTTAGAAGAAACACTTTTAGAGAAGGTATACCAATAGAGCTTAGAAGCCAAAAATATGACAGAACTGCTCCATGTCAAATATGCCAAACTACCGATAAGTTAATATTAACTGATATTAAAATTGAAAAAAGAGTGGAGTTTTTACCTTACCTCGCGGGGAATGTAACCGGGAGTAAAGCTGATTTATTTGATGAAATCAAATATCAAAAACTAAAACCTAACTTCGGACTAGGTCTTAATGTCGATTTGAATAAGAACAGTACTCTTGAGGTGACTTTGAATCCTGATTTTTCTCAAGTAGAGGCCGATGTCACGCAAATTGATGTAAATTCTGCGGTGGCCTTAGAATATCCCGAAAGAAGACCTTATTTTAATCGTGGAACTGATATCGTTCAATACGTAAGCGGTGCATTTTATTCAAGATCAATAAATAACCCATTGATATCAACAAAGCTAATTAGTCAGGGAAAAAAAGAACGTTTATTTTTTCTTACTGCACTTGATCAAAATTCAATATATCAAATTGCAGGTGAAGATCGATCTTATTTGGGTGAAGGAGAAGAATCTTTTGTCAATGTTTTAAGATATCAACGTCTTCTTAGTAAAAATGCACGCCTTGGTTTTTTATCTACAAACAGATATTATAAAAATGGAGGCTATGGAAATTTATTTGGCACAGACGGTTGGTTTTTGTTATCAAAAAACTTACGGTTTACTTATGAATTATTTTTCAATTTAAACAAAGAGCCGGTTGCAAACTGGATAGAGTCTGAAGATAATATTTTCGGCAGGTCAGTAGTATTGGATAATCAAAATTTTAATGGTAAATCTCTTTACTTTCAGCTTTATAGAAATACCCAAAAATGGAGATCCTATTTGACATATAGAGACTTTTCACCTAATTTCCAAGCAGATGTTGGGTTTGTTGTAAAAAACAATAGGAGATGGGCAACTCTTTATCATACTTATCAAGTATTTCCAAATAAACCTGCTCTCCAATTTTTAAGTTTTGGCACTAAAGCTGATATAGTTTATACATACGAAGATTACTTAAAAACAATTAGTGTAGACGCGATTTTAAGTGTAAAAACTTTATTCAATACTGAAATAACTTACACACTTGACTTTGATGCGTTTAAAAACTTTCTTGGTCGTGATTATAGAAATTTGGAAAGTAATCGATTTGTAATTCGAAGTAGCCCTAGCGAATCTTTTGCCTTAAATTTAAATTTTACTGTTGGAAGAGAGTTAGCTTTTAATGAAGCTATCCCAGAAAAAGGAAAAGAATTAACTTTCAATTTTATTCCATTGATACAATTAAGTAATAAATTGAGAATTTCACCTTCAATTAGATATGCGAGATTGAAATATTTGGATAGCGATAATTTTTATTACAATGGATCTATCTCAAGATTTTCCATACGATATCAGTTCAATAATTTTTTTAACATTAGAGTAGTTTCTGAATACAATACGTTTTCTGAAAGATTTTTTATTCAGCCCCTAATTCAATGGAATCCAAATCCATCTACTGTTTTTTATATAGGTGGTAATCAAAACTCATTAAGTGAATTTAATGATGACATGTATTCACTTTTTCGAGTAGACCAAACTCAATTGTTTTTAAAATTTCAATACTTGTTAGGTATTTAAAAAGGTGGAATGAATATTAACAAAAAACCCTCCAAAGGTGGAGGGTTAATAAATAGTTTTGGGAATATTAAAAATCAGCTAAACGGACTAGCATAGTAGTATTTACTACTTTTCTTATGCCAGCTACTTTTGCTGAAAATTCTAAAAATGCTGGTTCAGCAAACATATTCTTCATACTTGAAAGAGATGTTTTAATATCTGGAGCACCAATCCAAACAAAATGACTAAAATCAGCATTCTTACCTAGAATTGGTAAAGCTATGCCGTATGAGTTCTCTTCAAAACCAAGCTTCTTTGCCATTTTTTTTGAAAAACTTTTAAATTCTTTTAGATACGCCCCTGGATTAGAAACGTCCATCTGATAAATCATAAAAACGTTGTCTTCAGCCCAGTCCTCGCCATTATACCAAATAGGCATATTTAAAGATTGAGATATGTCAACAGAATAATCTGCTAGTTTACCCTCAAATAGCAATTGTGCTTCTAAAGATTGTCCATAGCTCATAAAGGCAGCTTCAAAAGCGGCTTCATCCGGAAAACAAAATTGCAACGAATGAGTTGATTCAGTTGTTCCATTAGGAAGATAAGCAAAAAGAGATTTTGTTGCTTGCATATTTTTTGCCCACTCAGTATTCATTGCAGCAGTAAGCGCAGAGACCACCATTTCAGGCTCCTCAGCTTTAATATCAAAAAATAAACAATACTGAGCATTTATTGATAGAGTAGAAAGTGTTAATAAACTAAAAAATAATTTTTTCATTTTAAAAATTTTTATGGTTAAATTTTATGAAAACAATGTACAAATAAAATTGATATAGAATGTTTTGTATTTTAATTTCAATTTAATGTTAATTCTTTTTGTGTAATTTTTTCCAATTGCAGGCTTAGTTCTTTGAATCTGTCATAAGCATCTTTGCCCAAAACTTGATCTGCTTCGGTCACCATACTATAAAGATATTTAAACTGATCAATTAGCATTGGCTGCATATAATCACCCTCTTTGGTTTCTAATTTTTCTAAAATTGCATCTAGACCTAGTAACTTATTTTTATTTAATTTTTTTGATAATTTCAACGACTTGATCTCATTTGAAATTCTTGTTGCCTCTCTAATCTTTTTGATCAATTTTAATTGAAACTGTTCAACTTCAGCAAATGTATCTTGAGAGATTTCTGTATTTGGATCTTTTTCAACTGTAAATTCAACTGAAATTTTGTAGACATTGTCAAGTGTTACTTCTGCAATATATTTTCCAGGCTTAACAAATGGTCCCAAAATATTTTTTTCTTCATCTTCATCATATATTCCTTTATGTCTTAAGTTCCATCTAAAACGATTAAAGCCTTTTTTGGTAGTCACTTTATAGGATGCATTTGATGAATAGTCACTAAGCTGCATATTGTAGTTATTTGACTCTTTAGCTTCGCTCGAAATTGAATTAAAAGAGTCAATTATTTTTCCTTTTTCATTTAAGATGGAAATCAACACATTCTGATACTGATCGCTATCCAGATAATAATCAATAAAAACCCCTGCTTGTAAATAGTCATTAATTTCTATGTCAGGAATATTGTATTGATAACGAATGGCCTCAGAAGGAACTACAACTTTAGGTTTTAAACCATTCAAATCAGATCGTAAGAAATTAATGTCATCCATAACCCAAAATGATCTTCCCATTGTAGATAAGACTAGGTCGTCTCTATGTATTTTAAGATCAGTTACTGGAGTAATTGGTAAATTTTTTTGAAATTTAGACCAGTTATTTCCATCGTTTTGTGAAATAAAAATTCCAAATTCAGTACCTGCAAAAAGTAATCCTTTTTTTAATGGGTCTTCCCTAACAACTCTCACGGGAAAATCATTTGGTATACCATTGACAATTAATTCCCATGATTTTCCATAATTTTTTGTTCTGTAAATGTAAGGTGACCAATCTCCTAATTGATATCTTAAAATTGTGATATATGCTGAAGACGGATCATAACTTGAAGGTTCTACTGAGTCTACTCTACCTCCTTTCAATAAAGTTTTGGGAGTTACATTTCTCCAATTTTTACCTCCATCAACAGTTAAATGAACTAGGCCATCATTTGAACCTACCCAAATTAAGTCTTTCTCTAAGATGGACTCTCTAACAGAGTAAATCGTACTATAAAACTCTTCCCCTGTAATATCTCTAGTTATTGGAGATCCTGAAATAACCTGTTTTGATTTATCAAATTGCGTTAAATCAGGTGAAATTATCTCCCAATTAATTCCTCCATTGGTAGTTTTATGAAGAAATTGAGAACCATGATATATTACATTTTCATCATGTGGAGAAATATGTATTGGGGATACTCTTTGAAATCTAAACTTTAAATCTTTTGGATTATGTCCATACATGTTTTGAGCACCTACATAATATTGCTTTTCCTGTCCAGTCTCTTTATTGTATATACTAAATCTTCCCTTACAATTTGAATAAACAATATTTGGATCACTTGGTTTGGGAACAGCTGGACCAGTTTCACAGCCACCGGTGGAAAGTATCCATGCATTTGGTCCTGCTTGAATTGGATATGGAGGTTGGCTTGGCACAGAAACTGTTGTGTAATTATCTTGCTGACCGCCATATAGCCAATAAGGAAACTGTTGATCTACTTCGACTTGATAAATCTCTGCAGTAGGTTGATTAAATTGGGTAGTCCAAGTTTTTCCGGAATTAAAAGTAACGTTTCCCCCTCCGTCATTTGATTGAATCCAGATGTTATCATGATTAGGATTTATCCATATATCATGATTATCACCGTGAGGTGTTTCCCTAATTTCCCAAGTCTTACCTGCATCCATAGATATCATAAACTTATTAGCACTGGAATAAATGACATCTGCATTTTTTGGGTGAGCATAAATATTGCAATAATAAAAGGGTCTATTTACTAATTCTTTCCTATGACTCATTACCTTAAAATTTGATCCTTTATCATAAGAAACATAAACACCTCCCTGACCCTCTCCTGCCTCGATAAGTGCGTAAATTCTTTTGCTATCGGCGGGTGTTGTTGCCAAATCAATTTTTCCTATATTTCCTGTTGGCAATCCTTTAGAAAGCTTAGTCCAACTTTGGCCGCCATCAACTGATTTGTATATACCTCCATCTTTTGAGCCGCTCATTATTGTCCATGGCTTTCGGTTTACCTCCCATGATGCAGCGTATATAGTATTGGGGTCGTCAGGAGAAAATTCCATATCTACAATTCCAATTTTATCTGATATATAAAGAATTTTTTTCCAATTTTTACCTCCGTCTATTGATTTAAATAATCCTCTTTCAGTATTTTGTTTAAATGGTTGACCAATTGCAGCAGCATAAACTATGTCAGGGTTTTCAGGATGAACTTTAATTGCACCTATTTGACCGGCACTCTTTAGTCCTATAAATTCCCAACTCTTACCTGCATCTAATGATTTATACGCACCTTTTCCTACAATTACATTTGAACGTATTCCATCAGAACCCGTTCCAACATAAATAATATCAGGATTTGATTGAAATACATCAATTGAACCGATTGAAGGAGATTCAAAATATCCGTCACTAATATTATTCCAACTCAATCCGCCATCGATAGTTTTCCACAAACCACCACCAGAGGTTCCCATGTAGAATGTGAATTCGTTTGTGATAACTCCACACACAGAAGTTGATCTTCCACCTCTTGTTGGTCCTACATTTCTATATTTAATGTCTTCAAAATTTATTCTTTGAAGTTCTTGGCCATATGTTAGGTTGCAAGTGAAAATCAAAACAATCAGGAGTAATTTATATTTACATTGCTTAAACATTTGTTAACGATTTAATTATTATATAGAGTAATTTATGAAAACTTAAAAATTTATACTCTACTTTTTTATAAATTAATCTAATAAAAATATTTGCTGTTCTAATTATGAGTAATCCAGTTTATGTTCTTCTTATGCTTTGTCTTATGATAATTGTATCATTGTATGCAGGTAGGACAAAATTAGGAAAGCAATTAGGTTCAGCTCTTTTGGTAATATTGTTTACGGCAATAATTGCTAATCTTAAACTTATTCCATCTGCTTCAAACAGCATTGAATTATATTCTATAATTTTTGAATATGTAGCTCCCATATCGATATTTTTTTTACTTCTGAATGTTAATCTTGTTTCAATAAAAAAAGCAGGTTTACCAATGATCACATTATTCATAATTGGATCACTATCAACGACACTAGGAATTCTAATCTCATGGATAATTATTTCTCCTGAAAATGTATTAGGCTCAGATGCAGAGATAATTGCTGGAATGCTAACCGGAACTTATACGGGAGGGAGTGTAAACTTTAATGCTGTGGCATTAGAATATGGCTTTCAAAAAAAAGGAATTTTATATGCAGGAACAGTTGCCGTTGATAATGTTGTAACAACAATTTGGATATTAGCTACTTTAACATTTCCACTAATCTTGTCAAAAATATGGAAGGGTAAAGTTTTTTTAAAAAAAATTATTTCTATCGAAGAAAATTTTGATGATAATAAAATGGACTTAGTTTCTTTTGCAAGTTTGATCTTCCTTGGAATTTCAGCTTTTTATATTTCTGAAATTTTAGCAAAAAAAATTACTAGTATTCCGTCTATTTTAATCCTTTCAACTATGGGCATTCTACTTGCTCAAACAAATTTTATCAGCAGATTAAAAGGAAGTCATAATTTAGGTTTATACCTAGTTCATTTATTTTTAGCAGTTATAGGGGCGTATTGTGAAATAAGTGCGGTCTATGAGCTTAAAGAAACTGGTATTACTCTTTTTTTGTTCACAGGTGTTGCAGTGTTAATACATGGTCTATTAATAATAATTTTTGGTGGTCTATTTTATCGAGATTGGCAAATGGTAGCGATTGCTAGTCAAACAAATATTGGTGGAGGAGCTTCCGCAATTGCACTTGCAGAGACTTTTAAAAGAAATGAACTGATTTTACCCTCAATTTTAATGGGCACCTTAGGAAATGCTATTGGAACTTACCTTGGATTTTTTGTAATATACATTTTAAACAACACTTGAGATCTTATATTAGTAACAAGGGTTATAAATTCAAATATTGATCCAATAAGTTATTTTCAAATTTATTGTCCTGAAATTGGGTATTAAATCATTTTCAAGATAATTTGAATTGTCAGTGTATACCAAAAATAAGTCTGATAAAGGAGCAAAACGCCACTGAAGCCTTGAATTAATACCCAATGAATTTGAAAAGTTTGAATATTGGATAAAACTAGCCCAAAAAATATTTTTGCTGAATGTGAAATCTAATTTTGGACTAACTAAAATTAAACCTACAGATTTTTGAGGTTCCGGCAGATTAATTTTATCGTAACTTAATTTTAAGCTTGCTTGTAAAAGTTTATCAATTCTGAAATTAAAATTATTACTTATTGAAAACTTTTCACCACTGAAATATCCTCCAAAACTAATTTCAGAGTTAAATCTAAATTTTCGTCTATTTGTAGAGTTATATCCAAATTCAAATTGAGAAGTATCATAAGCACCTTTGCTTATTGGAGAATCATAATTTAACCCGGTGGGATCAAAATTATTTTCTAAATATATATAGGTATTAACGAGTGATAAATCAATCCTAGACCTATTTTTAAAATTTACAGAAAAATTAGCATTCAATCTTCTATCAGTAACTAGATTATTTTCTTCTGGCTTATCAATATAGTATAACTCAGGACCTATAGTTATACTTTGAATTAATTTAGATTTCGGAAAAAAAACTCTATCATATTTTGTGTAATTTTTTTTAAATCCTGTTCTTCTAGAAAACCCTAGATCACTTGTAAAATTTGGTGTTGTTCTCGTAAATACAGTCCTAAACCTATTTTTTATATCATTGTAATTAAATCTAAAACCTGTTGATATTCCCTGATTTTCTTCAGTTGGTGAAAATGTATTATAAAAAAAGACCTTTCCTCTAATTTTATCATTTTTTGAAATAAAATTATAATCAAAACCAAGCAAACGATTGTAACGCTCTTGTTCTGATTCAAAGTTTTCTTGAGCTGTTTCTTCCCTATTAACGAATAAAAATTTTAAGTTCGATTTAGAAAAAACATTCTGTTGAAATGATAACACTGTGTTATTGTTAGATGATATCAAATTCTCTTCATCTTTTGCTGTTTGCATATTCAATAATCCAATTCTAAGACGTTTAGTGAGTTTTCCACTTAATCTTACCCCTGTACGAATTTTATTTTGAATTGTGTTACCGTCAAGATCCTTAGTAACCCCAATTCGCCTCGTAAAGAATGGTCTATTTTCATAAGTATCTCCAAAGCCACTAAAAAGATCACTATTTTGAATAAAAAATTGTCTTTTTTCTGGTAGAGCAACTGCAAAACGTGTTAAGTTGATAATTTGATCATCAACTTCTATTTGGGAAAAATCAGGGTTAATTGTAAAATCTAAATTAAGTCCTGTTCCAATAAATACTCTTCCATCACCACCATATTCAAGATTGTTAGTTTTTTCATTATTTTCAAAAGTCTTTGATTTTAATAAATTTATGTAAGGAATTATGGTTATCGGAGTTTTAGATTTTCCTAAAGGTCTTTCAAATAACAATGGTTCAGTAAATGAAAGGTTTATAAACGATTGTTCTTGAGGCACCCTAAATAATGAAGAAATTTCATTAGCAATAATTCTTCTTCTGAATGCGTTATATCTCCAAGACTTACTATTGTTAGCGAATCTAATTGAACTCAACGGTATTCTTATTTCGGCAGTATAAAAATTTTCATAAATCTTAGTTTCTAAATCAAATTTTGCATCCCAATCCCAATTTGAATCTTCTCCCAGTGTTCTCCCACCATTAAAAAAAATTTCATCTTTTTTTACACCAACGGAATTTCCTCCAAAAGCATAAGCATTTGTTAAATCATTGAAAGTGTCAAATGTAAATAGAAAAAAATCTGAGAACCTTCCCATGTCCCTTCTAAGGCTAGATATAATACTTTCGTCTTCACTCTCATAGCATTTAATAAATGCGTAAATATTATTTAAATCATGTAAAAACTTTATTTCAGTTTGTTTTAGAGCCTTAATAGAATCTGTAGGAAACCATTGCCAAAAATCAGACTTTAGTTCTGCTTTTTCCCAATCTATTTCGTCATCGATCCCATCAATTATAATTTTTTGATTTGTAAATCTAACATAAGTAGAGTCAACCTTTTTTTGAGAAAATATTTGATTAAAAAAAAGGTTAAAGATTAAAAGAAAAATAAGTTTATTTAACATCTTTATTAAATCCAAAAACACATAATATCAAGTTTTATTGTTTTGAATTTTTGTGACTTCATTTTATTCAAAAGTTTGTTTTTAAATAAAAAAATATAGCAAACAATTCAATAATAAATACTAAAGTACTACTTCTTTTGTTTTATTGTTGTTGTTGAACTATTTGTAAGTTTTTTTGAAAACTATTAAAAGGCTTGGTAACAATAGGTTGACTTTTGTTTTCTGACTCATTAAACTCCACTTTATCAAACTTAGGGTTTCTTTTAGTGTCTAAATATACTTTAACCTTCATAGACTGTTTTTCATTACCCTTAAAAACTCCTTTTATAGGTGAACAGTCCTGATAATTCCTACCGACACAAAGTCTTATATGATATTTATCTGCAACACAATTGTTGGTAGGATCTAATCCAAGCCAGCCATAAAATGGAATAAATACTTCTGCCCAAGCATGGGTTGCTCCAGCACCTATTAAACCTCCTTTTGAAAAAACATATCCACTCACATATCTGGAGGGTATTTTTGATAATCTTAGTAATTGAATAAGAATATTTGTGAAGTCTTGACATACCCCAGATTTTAACTTCCATACTTCATCAAGAGATGAATTAATGTTAGTCACCCCCTTCTTATACTCAAAATTTTTATTTACATATGTACAAAGAACTTTTGAAAAATTTAATACAGAATCATTTTCACTCCTTAACTCATTCAAAATTTTTTTAAACTTATTTTTAGCAAAAAAATTCTCAATTTTCAAAAAATGCATAAAATCTATATCTTTTGAAATATCATTTATTTTAGCCCACTCACTCAAAATGTCAACTTCTTCATCTGGTAGATTTATGCTCTTCAAAATTATTTCTGCCTTTGATGTGATTGTCATCTCCTTATGAGGCGGGATATAGTTAAAAAAACCAACTCTATTATTAAACTCATCAATATATGTAGACACATTTGGATTGCCCGTAATTTCTAATTTATGACTAACCAGTTGTTGAATCATGTCATTGTATGGGTATAAGCAGATTCTATTTGTATTCTCTTGAATTTGATTTGAATATTTATAATGTGTCGAATGTGTTAAATAATATTTGAACATGTCAAAAAATCTGATTAAAGTAAGTTTTGTTAATGTTATTTGAAATTTTATTTAATTCAAACTTAATGTCATCTAAAAACTGCTCAAGGCCATTTTGTTTGATTGACTCAATAGTAGAATATTTTAAATGATTTTTTAGTTTGCCAACCGTAAAGTTTAATTCGCCAGCTTTTATTTGATCAAACTCATTAAGCCTTCCAATGTGCACATTTAATTTATTGACACTGTAAATAATTGATCTGGGGAAATTTTCGTTTATTGCAATCATCTTTACTACATTTTCTATTTTGTAAATTGATTTGTAGGTTTTTAAATATAGTTGATACCCTCCTATTGAAATTAATAAATTTTTAAAGAAATAGCTTTCATATAAATCCTCTTTCTCGTCATCAAGACTAATAATTCTGAGGTTTAAAAAATCTATGCTCTGAACCACTCGTTCTAAATATTTTCCTAAATTCATAAAGCAATATGCTGTTCCTCTTTCTTGAGTAATATCTGCAACGCTATAAAAGATGTGACTAAATTGAAGAAGTTCGTTCACTATAGTTATTGGATCACTCTTCTTACACTTAAGAATCATGTCTTCCTCAGTAAGATGAAGAAAAAATTTGTTAACTGATAACCAGAGTTCCCTAGAAATATGTTCTTGGACACTTCTAGCATTTTCTCTAGCTTTAACAACCATATTAAATAGGGTATTTGGATTTTTTTTGTCAAACAAAATGAAAAATATCGTTGATATTGAATCTTGGTGACTTTTATATTCATTTTCACTTCGAATTGCTAAATATGTGAACATAATTTTATTCCATGATGAGTAATCGCCAGAATCTAATGTAGAATTATAATTAGTTTTAATCAGATTTAATAGACCATAGCTTCTTTCCATATATCTATCCATCCAAAATAAATTATTTGCTACTCGACTTAACATTTTTTACTGTTTCCTGATTACCCAAGTATCTTTACTTCCACCACCTTGTGAACTATTAACTATAAGAGATTTTTTTTTCATTGCAACTCTTGACAGACCTCCTGGACAAACTTTTATTTTTTCTGAACCATAGATTGCAAAGGGTCTTAAATCAATACACCTTGGAACTAACTTCTTATCAATCACACATGGGCTTGTTGAAAGGTTTAGAATCGGCTGAGCAATAAAGTTGTTTGGATTTTTTTTTATTTGCTTAAAGTAAATATCTATTTCATCTTCAGATGCATTATTTCCCATTAACATACCATAACCACCGCTACCATCTGTTTTTTTAATTACCATATCATTTATGTTATTCTTAACATAATCTTTTTGTTCACTGTTAGATAAATGATAGGTTTCTATATTTTTTAAAATTGGTTTTTCATTTAAATAATAATTAATCATTTTTGGAACATAAGAATAAATTGCTTTATCATCAGCAATTCCAGTTCCAGGTGCATTAACAATACAGACATTTCCTTGTCTATAAGCCTCCATTATACCTGCTAGGCCAAGAATACTGTCGGTATTAAAGCTTAATGGATCCAAAAAATCATCGTCTATACGTCTGTAGATAATATCAACTTTCTTATTACCACTAGCTGTTTTCATAAAAACCATATTATTATCTAATACCAGATCACTACCTTCAACTAACTCAACACCCATCAACCTTGCTAAGGTTGTATGCTCGTAATAAGCTGAGTTATATAATCCCGGAGTTAATAAAACTATTTCTGGATCATTCTTATCAACTAGTGTTTTGAGTTGTTGATACAAAATTTGCGGATAATTGTCCACAGGCTGAACTTTATGTTTTGGCATCAAATTGGGATATAACCTCCTAGTAATCTCCCGATTTTCAAGCATATAACTTACCCCAGAAGGAGTTCTTAAATTATCCTCCAAGACAAACAATTCGCCATTTTTATCTCTTATTAAATCGACACCTGATATGTGTGTATAAACATTTTTTGGTACTTCAAGTCTAATCATTTGCCGGAGGTAACAATCGTTATTTATTAAAAGACTTGCAGGTATAACTTCATCTTTAATTATAAATTTTTCATGATATACATCTTTCAAAAAAAGATTAAGTGCGGTGATTCTTTGAATGATACCTTTTTCAATTATTTCCCATTCATTGGAGCTAATTATTCTAGGGATTATATCAAATGGAAATATTCTTTCGACTCCCTTATTATCGTGATAAACTGTGAAAGTTACACCCTGATTTTTAAAAAATTGATTTGAGAATTCCTTCATCTGATTGAGACTATCAAGCTTAGCCTCACTCAAAAATTTACCAAAATGAGAATAAATTGTTCTTACTTTTCCAGAATCATCAAACATTTCATCCCATGTATTCTCATATTGCTCGTAATTTGCTAGTAAATTGTTCAAATAAGTTGTTTGATTCTAAAATATAAATTACCTCACCTACATTAACAATAATTTACTAGGAGAAAGAAAAAAATTAAATATTAATTATTATTTGAACTTTTTTTTAAAGATTTGTCTAAATACAGTAATAAAAAATACAATAATATTAAAAATTAATTTTTCTAAAAATTCCCCATAAAAACATAATTATTGAAGTTTTAATCAGCTTCCAAGAAAACTTTTAATATTTCTTTTTGCTTGTAAATGATGTCTGTCTATATGATACCGAAGAAATTCGAGCCTTTGATGAAAGTCCAACTCACCTGAAATAGGGTGCGCATGGGCAATAACACGTAACATATCATCAGTTAGTTTGTTTCCAAATTCAAAAAGAATATTTTCAAGACTCTTAAATGAAGTGATCCAAAATTTAAATGACCCCCTAACTCTTGGAGCTGCTATGTCAGGAACCTCTTCCTTTTCCTTCCATGTTAAATCAATTATCTTTTCTATTGACAGCCCTTTATTTTTTGAATCATATTTAAGCTCTTTTTTACCCTCTAAAATTTCATTTAAAACTTTTGCCATAACCGCAACACCTAAAAATTCTGCCCAGTAAAGGTGTTCTGTTATTTCAATAATATTCCAGGAATATTCATTTTTTTTGAATTCTATATTATCCTTTGACAGTATTTGTACAGTCTTTAAATAGCTAGCTCGCGATTTTTCAACAGAATTTATTAGAACGTTAACCTGTGACATTTTAAAATATTTGTTGTTATTGTTATTTGATTAAATATAGAAAGAAAGTTTTGATGTAATTTTATTAATATAATTTTAAAATGATATACCATATTCTTAAGAGAGTTGAAAATTAATATAAAGCGCATAAACTTGTATTGTAAATCATCCAAAGTTTAAAAAATGACAAAAAAAAATATTACAGAAAAGTCTTTTTTTGAAAGAGTACCACACGCAATAACAATAGTTTTTTGTATAATTCTTTTAGTTACAGCGATGACATACATACTTCCAGCTGGCACATATGAAAGGATAAATTTGGATGGAAGAAGCACTGTAGTACCTGATTCATACAAAGTAATTGATTCAACCCCAATAGGAATTTTACAGATGTTTAAAGCTATACCACTTGGTTTTAAGTCTGCATCTGAGATAATCTTTATTGTACTTGCTGGAGGAATTATGTTTGGATTTATGGAAAAATCAAAGGCGATAGAAAATGCAATAGGAACTCTTATAAAAAAAATGGGATTAAAAAGGAAATACTTGATTGTTGTTATTATGACATTTACCTATGGTCTTTTGGGTGTTTCAGTTGGACTTGAAAATAACATCGCTTTAATACCTGTTGCTGCTGTTTTAAGTTTAGCTTTAGGTGGTGATTTGATTCTTGCTGCTGGCATATCAGTTGGGGCTATGACCATCGGCTTTGGACTATCCCCAATAAATCCATATACTATTGGTACTGGTCACAAAATAGCAGAGCTTCCAATGTTTTCTGGAGCATTTTTAAGAACTATTCTATGTTCAATCGGACTTGTTGTAATGGCATTATACAATGTCAGATATTTTAAAAAAATACACTTAAATGATCAGGAAAGTTTAGCAATAGGTTTGAATACAAAAAATTTAACTCTATCTAAACCAATTAAAGATTATTCATTAAGTATAACTAATTGGTCGATTATTGGAATTTTTGTTTTTGGCCTAATCTTAATAATATATGGTGTTTTTAATTTAGATTGGCATATAAATGAGTTATCAGCTGTTTTTTTGATAATTGCTTTTTTGACTGGCTTATTCTCTAAGATGGGAGGTAATTCAATGAGTAAAATTGTTCTTGAATCAGTTTCTGTAGCTGCTCCTGGAGCATTTATGGTTGGTTTTGCAACAACTATTAAAGTTTTAATGGAAATGGGAAATATTGGAGATACAATTTCATATCAACTTTCAATTATTTTGGAAGGCCTTCCTCTTTATCTTTCAGCTATCTGCATGTCTATCTCTCAATCTTTTATAAATTTCTTTATACCATCTGGTAGCGGACAAGCACTTGCTACACTTCCAGTAATGATCCCATTAGGGGAATCTCTTGGTCTTACAAGACAAATTACTATTTTAGCATTCCAAGTTGGAGACGGTTTAACCAACCTTATCAATCCAACGCTTGGTGGTTTAATTGCAATGCTTAGTATGAGTAGAGTACCTATCGATAGATGGATAAGATTTATTTTTCCGGTTTTAATTGTACTAACAATAATTGCCTTTTTGGCATTAATTGTTGCAGTAGCTATTAACTATAATTAATTTATGATGAATGTAGAAGAGATTTTAGCAAAACTCGTTTCATTTCCAATTCTTGGCGGTGAAAGTAATATGACAATACTGAACTGGATAAAAGAATATCTAGAATCTTACAAAGTAGAAGTTAATTTAGTGTCAAACAAAAATGAAAACAAAGCTTCATTGCATTGCAGAATTGGACCACCCAAAGAGGGAGGGATTATTTTATCCGGACATATGGACGTTGTTCCAGTAGAAGGGCAAAAATGGACTTCAAATCCTTTTACTTTAACTGATAAGGGTGATGGAAAACTTTATGGAAGAGGTTCAGCAGATATGAAAGGTTTTTTAGCTTGCTGTTTGGCTACTTTACCAGAAATGGTAAATGCAGATTTAAAAAAGCCTATATATTTTGCATTTAGCTATGATGAGGAAGTAGGTTGTCTTGCAGCACCAGATCTTACAAAAGCATTAAATAATTTTTATGAAGAAACACCAAAATTTGCAATAATCGGAGAACCTTCAATGATGGAGCCTATTATAGGTCAAAAAGCAATCTATATAATGGATACTTATGTGAATGGCTCTGCTGGTCATAGTAGCAGAATCAAACAGGAAGTCAGTGCTATTCATGAGGCCATGCGTCTGATTTTATGGCTTGAAAATAAAATGAACTCTTTAATAGAAGAAGGTCGTGTCGATAATAGATTTAATCCACCTCATTCTTCTATCCACATAGGTGTAGTAAATGGAGGTATTGCGCCAAATGTAATAGCTGATAAAGTCCACTTTTCTTGGGATTTAAGGACAATTCCAAAAGACGATATATTTTCAATTATATCTGAATTTGAACAATATTGTAGAGACAGAGAAGATCAATTGCGTGGAATTTATCCAGATTTTAGAATAAAAAACATTGAGAACCACCCTGTAGTACCACATTTAGATACTTCAGAAAACGATGATATTTTATCACTTATAAAAAAAATTTCAGGGAATTCAAATTGGGATACAGTTTCCTTTGCTGCTGAAGCAGGCCACTTTGCTAATCAAGGGTTTAATACAGCAATTTGTGGTCCAGGCGATATTGCCCAAGCCCACAGAGGAGATGAATTTATATCTAAGGATCAACTAAATAAAGGGGTTGGAATGATTCAAAACTTGATTAAAGAATTTTCTTGAACCAACAATAAATAATTTATGTCAACTTATAAATTTAAAGTGTTTTTAGATATTGTCTTAACGCTTTTTGTGGTATTTATTTAAAATGAAAAGATGTTTCTCAAACATATTAGTTTTTTTAACTCTATTTTGTTGTACCACAGAAAAAGAAGTCTTTTCACCCTCAACTGATGAAACAACTGAAAATTACGAGGACCCTATAAATCAAATTATAGACTCATTTGATGAATATAACAATGACGAAAGTCATTTATCTGACTATATCTATGATCAAGATAAACTGCATAGATTTGATATTTATATAACAGAAAAAATAAAAAAGGGTATCTCATGTTCGAATATGTGTGCATATTTCAAAGATTTAATTAAAACTTATTTCTCCTTCTGAAATTTTTCTGTCAAGATTAAGAGTCTTCCTCATCCCATTTGCAATTATAAATACAATGTTTGTTTGAGAATCAAAACTTTCGGTCAAAAATTGATTCTTTATTTTAATTGAATCAATTTTGGGGATATTAGAAGCTTCAAGCTTACAAATTATTAAGTCCTCTTCGACTCGTTCGGTATTTTCGAATTTCTGCTCTACAAAGCTCATATTAACTAGCTTTTCATTAACTATTATTGAGAACTTTGAAAAAATATATTTTTCAATATGTTGTTTTGCATTTTTATTAGGTGATTTTTTTAGTATCCCTAAACCAAATCCTTTTTCATCTACAAATGATTTTTCAAAGTCATTTGCAAATAACTTTATCCTAATGGACAAGTTTTGTTTTTCTGCATTATGCCTTATTGATGTTACACTTACATAAAAGTCGTGCTTGACAACATGGGTTTTTAGAAAAAAAGAAGATAATAGCACTAAAGCTATCTTGGGTATCATTATTTTAAAATTTACAAACCGTATTTGTCGATTAAATAAATTAAGCTAGCAATGGATGCGGTTCCTAATTCAAGCTCACGAGGATGTACAGAATTAAATGAATCATTATCCGAATGATGAATGTCAAACATACGCTGAGAATCTGGAATAAATCCGATCGTGGGAGTATCTAATAATCTATTTAATGGGTTAATATCTACACCACCACCTCCTTTTTTAAAATAACTAATTGTGTTACGATCAAAATAAGGCAACCATGATCTGAACTTTTTAATAGTAGATGCTTCAGCTGTGACTCCAAAGCCTCTTGGTGTAAAAGCACCTGCATCACTTTCTAAAGCAATTAGGTGATTTTCATTATTTTTCTTCGCTAATTCAGCATATTTTAATCCACCACGAGTTCCATTCTCTTCATTCATAAACATAACAGCTCGTATAGTTCTTTTAGGTTTAATTCCCAATTTTTGGAAAAGACGAAGAACTTGAATTGATTGCATACAACCTGCACCGTCATCATGAGCGCCTTGACCAACATCCCAAGAGTCAAGATGGCCTCCTATTGTTATGATTTCATTAGGAAACTCATTTCCAATTAATTCGCCAACTACGTTGTGTGAAGGTGCGTCTTCTAGAGTCTCACAATTCATTTTAATGAATAGCTTAACATTTGGATTGTTTTTTAATGCTTGTGTTAGTTTGTCGGCTGATTTAACTCCTAATGCTGCAGCAGGTATTTTCTTTATTCCTTCAACATATCTAGTAACCCCAGTATGAGGCACATCATCAAAAGCTGTACCAATAGATCTAATAACAACAGCAACGGCTCCATATTTTGATGCCTCAGAAGGTCCAGCAGTCCTTTGATCTACCGCACCACCATAAGCAGATCCGGTGGAAATTAAGCGTTGATCAGTTGGTCGATTGAAAAAAACAATTCTACCTTTTATTTTATCTTTTCCTAAGATCTCTAAATCTTCAATGCCTTTTACTTCAACAATTTTTGCAGAAATACCTTTTTTTGGAGTTGAAACAGACATACCAAGAGCAAGAACTCTTAGTTCATCATTTTGTCCAATAATTCTAGCTTCTTCTTTATCTCCCCGTTTCCAATTGGGGACAAAAAGATCTTGTTTATATGTTTTATCAAAACCATAACTATTCATAATCATTTCTGTCCACTCTACAGCTTTTGAAGCTCCAACTGATCCGCTTAATCGATGCCCAATATTGTTACAAAGATGATCTAATAGTTTATAAGTATCTCGACTTGTAAGAGACTCATCGTAAATCTCTTTTATTACTATAGCGTCTTCCTTGTTTAATTGATTTGTCTGTGCTTTTACTGAAAATAGGCCAAAAATAAATAAACAAGTAAAAAAAAGTATTTGTGGAATATTAATTTTTGCATTTTTCATATTTGAGTCGAGTTGATTATTTTTCTAATATAGGTATATTAAGCTAAGTTTGATTTATTGAGCTTTTGATTTATAGATAGGAGTTATTATATTTTCTTTTTTTACATATTTACCCTCTGAAGCCCATCTAAATCCTCTCATTTGAATATTCATTACCTCTGGCAAATTAAAATCACTGAGACTATGTCCAATTGAGGAGTAAAATATTCTTCCTTTACCATAATTTTTTTTCCAAATAACAGGTATAACACTTCCTTTAATTTGATTTTCCACATCAATATCTAAATAATTGATTTGTTCTAATTTCAAATTAGCTGGTTTTTGATAAGTCTCGTTTGTAAATTCAGTTACAGCAAGTACTCTAATATTAGGATCAATGAGCATGTAATACTGTTCTGAGTTTTTAACTTCAAAATCTCTTATATCCTTTGTAATTGAATCTGTAGAATCAATAATTTTTACTTTAAAATTAGTCATACCCCCTGGATGCGACACAAATTGGCCTCCAACCATAAATTGATATCGTTGATTAACAGTATTTGATGATCCCAATCCACCGTGCCACCCTGAGAAACCAGTTCCATTAAGAATCGCTATCTGTAATCCTTTAAATTGTTTATCATTCATTCTATTTTCAGCAGGTGTAAAAAAATCTGTGAATGCCTGAATTATTAAATCCGTTTCATTCATTAAATTTTGGTCTTCATAGACAGTGAAATTGTCAAATACTTGAACTTTAGCTCCTTCTGCTTCTAAAATCGGTACGAAAAGATCAGCACTTTCTTTTGGACTATGAATTGATCCACCATAAACAAAAATGATATTTTTCCCTTTTAATGTAGGTTGACTATTTTGAGGGTAACAAAAACTTGGTACAAGAAGAAAAATTGTAATTAAAAAAAGTATCAATTTAAAATATTTCATTGTTTTAAATTTTTAATTCATAAGGTTTTCTATATTGTTTACCCCTTCTAAGGTTTGCTTCAAAATCATCTATAAATTCCTCTTTGACAGGATCCCAATTTAAAGGTCTTCTAAATTCATATGCTAAATTTGCAATATGACAAATCGTTGCTGTTCTATGACCAACTTCAACATCACAAATAGGTTTTGAGCCCTCTTTTGAAGAAGTTACCCAATCATTTTCATGGCTTTCAGAGACATAAAGTTTTATATCAGTTGGCTTAAATTTGACATCCAATAAATCTTTAGGGTTAGTCTCAAAAAAACTTCGGCTTATATCAAGTGTCCCCTTTGATCCAAAAAAACGAACTGCAAATCCACGTCCAAAATTTCTATGTTCTACTTCAACACCATTATCATAATGCATAATTAGACCTCGTGATGCAGTCGGTTCCATTGGAGCTTCATATTTAATAGGTCCTGTATGATCCTTATCAAGAGCCCATTGCACTATATCAAACATGTGAGCTCCCCAATCAGAAAGAATACCACCTCCATACTCTCTATACCACCTCCAATTTGGAAACCAACCCTTTTCTACAATTACATCGTGGTAAGAACGTAATGGTGCAGGTCCTAACCATCTGTCCCAATTTAAATAATCTGGAGTTTCTTGGAATGGAAGGTTGCACACAGCTGACGGATTGCCTACTTCAATCCAAACTTTTTCAATTTTACCAATATATCCATTTCGAACGAATTCGCAGGCTTTTCTAAAATCAGTACTTGAGCGCTGCATACTTCCTGTCTGTAGAATGCAATTGTATTCTCTAGCTATCTTTTCCATAGCCCTCCCCTCTTGAATAGTATGTGACATCGGTTTTTCACAATAAACATGCTTTCCAGCTTTCATTGCATTTATTGAGGGTATGGCGTGCCAATGATCGGGTGTACTAACAACTATCCCATCAATATTTGAGTTTTCAATCAGTTTATCAAAATCTTCATATATTTTAACCGCACCCTTTATTTTATATTTCTTGTATTCAGTATCCATTAACTTACAAAATCTGTTTAATCTTTTTTGATGAACATCACATCCTGCGATAATTCTCGCATCAGAAATTTTAGACATTCTTTCAATAAGACCACCACTTTGAGCTCCTAAGCCAATAACTCCAATATTAAACCTGTCACTTGGTGCTATAAAACCCTTTCCCATTACATTCCTTGGAATTATTGTTATCCCTACGGCTGCAGATGCTAAATCCTTCACAAATTTTCTTCTATTATTTTTCATATTTGCTTATTGGTTCTGATAAATTTAAATTATAAACTAAATTATTTGTTAAGAAAACCACAAGATATTTATCGAGTAAAAATAATAACAATGGAGGATTCTAATTTATTTATTAAAACTCTTATTTATAGATATTTTTCAATTAGTTTTTTTGTAGCCATAATTCCATCGTGATTATCAAGATAACCTGAAAAAGCACCTTCATATTCGATAGACATAAAGCCATTAAAATTAGAAGACTTAATCAGACTTATCATTCTCCCAAAATCAGTATTTACCTCCTCTCCATTTTTATCAAAATTGATAGATTTTGCACTTATCCCTTTGGCGAAAGGGAGCATTTGCTCAACACCCTCATACTTGTCGTATTGATTAATGCATTTTCCACTATAATCAAACACATTTTGACTTAATTGGGATCTTTCAATACAAAAGTTAGATGTTCCAAAATCAGGTAAAGTTCCTAGGTGCGGGTGGTTGATATTTTTGACTAAATTAACAAGCCAACTTGCATCAGCGGAGAATCCCCCATGGTTTTCTATAACTATTGAAATATTTATACTTGACGAATATTCCAAAAGCTTATTCAATCCTTCCTTACTTATTTTATTTACCTCTTCTGCATTCATACCTTTTGACCACAAACCAACTCGAATAGAATCACATCCAATTTTTTTTGAAATATCAATCCATTCTTTGTATTCTTCAATAGCCTGTGTTCTTATTTTTTTATCAGAATCACAAATACTTTTAGTTTTCTTTGTTTGTAAATCATACAAATCAACGAGCATAATTGTGTTTTGAAGGCCGTAATCACTGGTTTTATTAATTATCTCTTTGATAAAATTAGGGTCTTTTCTTTTTCCAATTAAAGGAAGGTTCCAATATTCAGCAGCTTCAATATTAAAATCCTCTCTAACCAACCTAGGAAAATCTAAGATCGACATTTTCCCACTAAATATTTTATTAGCTAGCGAAACACATTGTAATGCAATTTTAATGTCACTGTCTGGATACAAGGATTTTAAAAAAAGATCTTCCCCTGTTAATGGGAAAAGTAATGGCATTGCTAAAGCCGATTTTATTAATTTACGTCGATTATAGTTCATTTGTAATTTTTAATGATTTATACATAAAACTATTAAGATCTTTTAATCTATCAAAAAGTAAAAATTTTTATATAATTAATAATCACAAACTATTGTAAAAAATCTTATTGATAGACCTGATTAAATTTTTTACTATTCTGTCTTTAAAATGATATATATTAAAAAAAACCCCAACTAGCAGTTAAGGTTTTGAAAAAATAATGCGGAGAGACAGGGATTCGAACCCTGGCAACACTTACGCGTTGACAGATTAGCAATCTGCTCCATTACCACTCTGGCACCTCTCCAAATAGAAAGTAAAATTAGAAGATCCAGTAAAATAAACAATATTTTGAAAGATATTATTCAGGATATTCAATTCTAAGTTGGTAAACATTTATAAGTTTTTTGTATAAAACTTTTTTAACTGTTTCTATCTCTGAAAAGGTAATGTCTGATGAATTAAATTGTTTTTCAGACATCTTCCCATCAATAATTTTATCAATAAAAGATTTTAAATCGTTCAAGTTTGGTGCTTTTAAACTCTTTGAGGCAGCCTCTACAGAATCTGCCATCATCAAAATAGCTGTCTCTTTAGAAAACGGTTTAGGCCCAGGGTATTTGAATTTATCAATATCAATTTCTTTAGGTGTAATTTCTTGTTGTTTTTTGTAAAAATAATAAACTAAAGACGTTCCGTGGTGGGTTCTAATAAAGTCAATAATTCTATCAGGGATTTTATATTTCTCTGCTATAATAATTCCTTCAATTACATGATCGATAATAATTTTTGCACTTTTCAAAGGACTAAGTTCGTCATGAGGTGAAACACTAGCTGTTTGATTTTCAGAAAAGTAAGATGGTGATTTTAATTTTCCAATATCATGGTATAAAGCTCCAACTCTGACTAATAATGTATTCGCTCCAATTTCATTTGCAGCTGCTTCAGCTAAATTTGCAACTTGTAGAGAATGATTAAATGTTCCTGGGGCCCTATCCGAAAGCTCTTTGAGTAATATTGAATTTGTATCTGACAATTCTAATAGAGATACATCTGAAACTAAACCAAAAATACGTTCATAAATATATATTAATGGCTGAACAAAAAGCATCAATAAGCCATTTAACATAAATAATGCAATTGGAGTCAGATTTAATTTTAAAAGGCTTCCCTCTTGAATACTTGTAAAGGCTATATATCCAATTATATATACTAAAACTATCTGTCCAACGGATATGAATAAATTTGCTCTTCTATATAATTGTTCAACAGACTGAATTGTAATAATTCCTGCCGTTATCTGTAGAAAAACAAATTCAAAACTGTTTGGGACTATAAATCCTATTAGTAAAATCGTAAGAACGTGAGTAAATAAACCAAGCCTTGCGTCAAAAAAAGCTTTAATTATTAGTGGAAGAATACAAATTGGTACTGCAAAAACATAATCAGTATTATAATTTGTAATTGCTGTAACTGCTATTATAACGACAAGAATATTAAAAAAAATGAATGTTAGCTTTCTGTTATCCTCGTAAATTCCAAATCTGTAAGCATATAAAAATAATAGTAAAAGTGTAAAGGTCAGAACAATCAAAATACTGTATCCAAAAATTATCCAAAGAGAATTTTGTTCTCCTTGTTTTGATAAAAATTCGTTCCTTAACGAGTCAAGTATTTTATATGTTTTTTCATCAACCAATTCTCCTTCAGCGACAATGAAATCTCCAGATGCTATAAATCCTTTAGATTTTGATATATTTTGAAATGATTGTTCTTTTTGTTTTTCGAAAAACTCATTGTCTAAAGTTATATTTGGAGTAATGATTTCAAAAAAAAGGTCCTTAAATAAATTCTCGTAGTCATTATAAAGAGAATTAGCCAGTTTTTTATTTAAAAAATCAAAAATAGTTTCAGGGCGAAACAATTGATTTATATTAATCGAGATCTCAGTTTGTTTTTGAATAAGAAAAATTGACTCATTTCCCATGTGAGTGTAATTTGGAGGTAAAACTCCAAACTTGTATATTTCCTTTAATTGTTGGACTCCGAAACTATAGAGACTATCTTCCTGAACTGTTAAATTTTCCTCGCTAAAAAAATTATAAAATTCTACCGAGTAATTTTTAAAAACTTGATCTCTTAAATTAAGTTCTGATCTTAAATAGGGTTTTAGACTTTTTAAGACTTCCTCTTTGTCTTTATTTATTTCTTCATCAGTTTTTAAAATTGAAAAATCAAATGGTGAATAAAAATCTGAATATTGCCATGCTCTTCCTTTTTGAAATTCATATTTAAACTGTCCACCAAGTGGAAATATGTATAAAATTAGTAATGAACTAGCTAATATTAGTAATGACTTATAAAATAAGCCTTGTTTAGAAATGATATACTTCCAGAAAGATTTCAAATATTTTATTTTGTTTCAAATCTACATAATCTTGCAATTAATATGTATATTTTGAATTATACTTGACATTTAAGGATTTAAAATTTTATTTTTACTCGAACGTAAACATCAATTTTAAATAGTTTTGGAATACGGAATATGTAATTTAAGCATAGTACCGATCAGAATCAACAAGTCACATAAAAGTGAACTTATTTCTCAACTGCTTTATGGCGACTGCTTTAAATTATTAGCAGAAGAAAAAGATTGGATTAGAGTAATAACACTTAGTGATGAATATACCGGTTGGATTGATAAAAAACAATTTGTAAAAATTAGTAAGGATAATGCTGAAGAAATTAGCTTTAATACAAATAGATATAGCAATAGATTAATTGATTATATTGAAACATCTGACAATAAATTAGCATGCTTGCTATTAGGAAGTAATATTGGAGCTTGTAAATTTCTTCGACATAAATTTGATGGTCCTTTTCAGTCAAAATCTAATAAAAAATCAGACCTCCTCAAAACAGCATCTCTGTATTTAAATTCTCCTTATTTATGGGGCGGTAAAACACCAATAGGTATAGATTGTTCTGGTCTTACTCAAATGACATACAGAATTAATGGTCATTTAATACCTAGAGATGCCAGTCTACAGTCTGAAATAGGTGAAACTTTAAGTTTTATTGACGAGAGTCAAGCAGGTGATCTTGCTTTTTTTGATGATGATGAAGGAAAGATTAATCACGTTGGAATTTTACTTGAGAACAATTACATTCTCCACGCACATGGCAAAGTTAGAATAGACAGAATAGACCAAACTGGTGTATATAATATGGAAACGAAAAAGCATAGTCACAAACTAAGAATTATAAAAAAGATATTCTAAAAACGAAAATATATAAAAGCCTACTCTACTAAATCCTTCATTTTCTTAAAACCTTCAGTATTTCCTAATGTACCATAAATATTCATAAGTGTTTTTACAGCTTCTTGATTTTGATTTATATTTACGAGCTTTTCTAAGATTGGTACACACTCCTTGTAAAGGTTTTCTCTTTCAGTTTTTAATTCATCATATCTAGCATTGTCAGCTCTTGAGGTACCTAGGCCATTCATCTCCTCCACAATTGAGCTTTCACCTTGTAAAATTAGAGATACAAGATTTAAGTATCCTGATTCGAAATTTGGATCTAGCTCAATAGTTTTTTTGTAATATTTTATTGCATCTGCATTATTTCCCCTTTGAGAATTGACAACACCAATATTAAAATAAAGTACTGCATTGTTAGGATCTTGTTCAATGGCCTCTTTCATTAGCACTTCAAAACGGTCGTTTTCGTTTAGCTGAATGTAAAGGTTAGCTTCAGTTAGAATAAGATTTAAATCTTTGGGGTCAGCATCTCTTGCAATCTTGACTGCTTCCATCGCTTTTTCATTATCACCTTTTTGAGCATAAATGAGCGCAATATTTTTTATAATCTCTGGATATCTCGACTCAGAAATTTCTTCTCTAAAATCAGTATACTGTTTGGTCTTTTTATAAACATTATATTCAGACTCTGAGAATTCAACTTCTTCTTCCTCACCAGCAGGTTTTGCAAAATATCTTGTTACAATTCCATCATATTTGATCTCCTTCAATAGATTGTAATATGTTAAAGCTGTATCAAAATCTTGCCCACTAATTGAATTTCCTGCTGCGTAATAGAGATAATCTTGATTGGTTTCTGGGTTTATAGTATAAGCTAAGTAAAGCTTAGGGGCAGAGTCAGAATAACGATTTTCCGCATTATCTTCTATCGCACTATTTACTATGTCATTCGTGAGTTGGCTTATTTGGTCATTATATCCAATATCCTTTCCACCTAACGAAACATAATTTTTATACTTATCATAAGAAGACTGGAATTCACCATTTGCCTGATCAATTTTTGCCTCAAGATATATTTTCTGGAGTAGAACTTTTTGGTCAGCCGACTCAAAAAGATTTGTGTTATTTATAAGTATTTCAGATGCACCCTTCACGTCACCAGTTTCAAAAAGCTTTTCCGCTTTTCTGATTTCTTTTTTTTGAGCATTAACTACGTTAATAAATAAGATTAATGTTATAAATAGATATTTTTTCATTGTTTTGTTTATTTAATTTATTCAATAATAGTGCCATCATTCACTTCAAGGTCGTTTATATCCTCTATTTGATCGTCATCTTTCATGACTTTTGCAACGGCAGCAATCCTATCGTCTGCTTTTAGGTTTATTAGTTTAACCCCTTGGGTTGCACGACCCATAACTCTTAGCCCACTGATTTCCATTCTAATAGCAATACCTGATTTATTAATAATCATTAAATCATCTTGATCGTTAACATTTTTAATAGCAACAAGTTTTCCTGTTTTATCGGTTACAGATATAGTTTTAACTCCCTTACCTCCTCTATTCGTAACTCTGTAATCATCAAGACTTGACCTCTTACCATAACCATTTTCTGAAACTACCAAAATATTCGCATCCATATCATTGACTGCAATCATACCCACTACCTCATCTTTATCATCTTTAAGAGTAATTCCTCGGACACCGGAGGCCCCACGTCCCATTGGTCGTGTTTTACTCTCCTCAAACCTAATTGCTTTTCCTGACCTAACAGCTAACATTACATGGCTATTACCTGTAGTTAGTTTTGCTTCTAGAAGAACATCACCCTCCCTTATATTAATTGCATTTATACCGTTAGTTCTGGGACGTGAATATTGCTCTAATGAAGTTTTTTTTACTTGCCCTTTTCTAGTGGCCATTATAACATAGTGATTATTTATATAATCTTTATCCTTTAAGTCCTGAGTGCATATAAATGCCTCTACTTTGTCATCTTGCTCTATATTAATAAGATTTTGTATAGCTCTACCTTTAGAAGTTTTTGATCCCTCAGGAATCTCAAATACACGCATCCAAAAACATTTTCCTTTTTGAGTGAAAAATAACATATACTGGTGGTTAGTTCCTACAAACAAGTCTTGTAGAAAGTCTTCATCTCGAGTTGTGGAGGCTTTTTGTCCAACTCCACCCCTGTTTTGCGTCTTATACTCAACTAAAGGAGTTCTTTTAATATAACCTGCATGAGAAATAGTAATTACAACTTTTTCGTTTGGAATCATATCTTCCATGCTAAAGTCCCCTCCTGCATATTCAATTTTTGAACGACGTTCATCTCCATATTTTTCTTTAACCTCAATAAGTTCATCCTTTATAATTGACATTCTGCGGTCTTTATTTTCAAGGATGTTTTTAAGGTCAGCGATAGTTTTTACTAAACCTTCAAATTCGGTTCTTAATTTATCTTGCTCTAAACCAGTTAATTGTCTGAGTCGCATCTCGACTATAGCTTTGGCTTGAATATCTGAAAGCTCAAAACGTTTAATTAAATTTTTCTTAGCTTCTTCTGTATTTACGGATGCTCTAATAATCTTAATTACCTCATCAATATTATCAGAGGCTTTAATTAGACCTTCTAAAATATGTGCTCTTTCCTCGGCTTTTCTTAATTCAAACTTCGTCCTACGGACAACTACTTCATGACGGTGCTCAACAAAGTAATGAATCATTTCTTTAAGATTCAACATCTGAGGTTTCCCACCAACTAAAGCTATATTATTTACACTGAATGATGATTGTAGGGAGGTATATTTGTAAAGCTTGTTTAAAACTATATTGGGAATTGAATCCCTCTTTAGAACGTAGACAATTCTCATTCCGTTACGGTCGGACTCATCTCTTATTGTACTGATACCTTCTATTTTTTTATCGTTGACCAATTCAGCAGTTTTACGAATCATTTCAGCTTTGTTTACTTGGTAAGGAATTTCATCGACAATTATACATTCTCTTCCATTTATTTCTTCGATAATCGCTTTGGCTCTCATTATAACTCGGCCTCTTCCTGTAAGAAAAGCTTCCCTGACCCCATCATAGCCATAAATTATTCCTCCAGTTGGAAAATCTGGTGCTTTTATAATTTTTATTAAATCTTCAATTAAAATATCATTATTATCAATGTATTGTATAGTTCCATCAACGACTTCACCTAAATTATGTGGAGGCATATTTGTTGCCATACCGACAGCAATTCCAGATGCACCATTGATAAGAAGATTTGGAACTCTTGTGGGAAGGACTGTGGGCTCATTTAAAGTGTCATCAAAATTCAATTGCAGGTCAACGGTCTCTTTTTCAATATCCGCCATTAAATCCTCTGACATTTTTTTCATTCGGGCTTCAGTATACCTCATTGCAGCAGGACTGTCTCCATCAATAGAACCAAAATTTCCCTGTCCATCAACAAGAAGATACCTTAAGCTCCAGTCTTGAGCCATACGAACCATGGTATCGTAGACTGAACTATCTCCATGTGGATGATATTTTCCTAAAACTTCTCCGACAATACGAGCAGATTTTTTGTAAGACGTATTAGATCTTATTCCAAGTTCATGCATCCCAAAAAGTACACGCCTGTGAACTGGTTTCAAACCATCTCTAACGTCGGGAAGTGCACGTGACACAATGACAGACATTGAATAATCAATGTAAGCTGACTTCATCTCCTCTTCAATCTTGATTGGAATTAATTTATCACCTTGATTCATCTACCATATGTTTATATAAAGTAAAAATACATAAACAGAGTCCAATAAAAGATCGTTATCATCAGTAAATACTTAAAATTATTAACATAATTGCGTGCGATTTTGGTGGTAAATAATACCTATCCTTTTTTTGAATTCTTAATATTTTTTTGTCAATTAGCAGTGAAAAGAATTTTTGGCTCGTTTTTTGACAAAAATTTATTAAACAATATGCTATGGATGATAATTTTTCACCACGCGTAAAAGACGTGATTGCTTTCAGTAAAGAAGAAGCTTTGAGACTTGGGCACAACTTTATTGGTACAGAACACCTTATGCTTGGTATTTTAAGAGATGGAGGAGGAAAAGCTATTGCTATTTTGAATTCGATTGAAATCAACTTAGATGAACTTCGACGTAAAGTCGAAATTCTAAACCCTGCTGCTATTGATGACATGCAAACATTGAATGATAAGAAAAATCTTCATTTAACTCGCCAAGCTGAAAGGGCGTTAAAAACTACTTTTCTTGAGGCAAAATTATTTCAAAGTGAATTAATAAATACAGTTCATTTATTGCTTTGTATACTTCGCAATGAGAACGACCCAACCACAAAACTTCTGTCTCAATTAAATATTGACTACGATATTGTTAAAGAACAATTCAAGTTAATGCTTGCAAATGACTCTGACACATACGAAGAGCTTCCATCTTCTACATTCCCCGATGAAAAGGAAAATGAGGGGGATAGTAAAGAAAATCCTTTTATACCAACTTCTGAAACAAAGACAAATAAAAAATCAAAAACTCCAGTTCTAGACAATTTTGGCAGAGATATTACATCATTAGCTGAACAAGAAAAGCTTGACCCAGTAGTTGGGAGAGAGAAAGAAATAGAAAGGGTATCTCAAATTTTGAGTAGAAGGAAAAAAAACAATCCTCTACTCATTGGTGAACCTGGGGTAGGAAAATCTGCAATTGCGGAAGGCCTTGCATTGAGGATAATTCAAAAAAGGGTGTCTCGAGTATTATATAACAAAAGAGTTGTAGGTCTAGATCTAGCCAGTTTGGTTGCAGGAACTAAATATAGAGGCCAATTTGAGGAACGAATGAAAGCTCTTATGAATGAACTAGAAAAAAATGATGATATCATTCTTTTTATAGATGAAATACACACAATCGTTGGTGCCGGTGGTGCTACAGGAAGCCTAGACGCTTCAAACATGTTTAAACCAGCATTGGCAAGAGGAGAGATACAGTGTATTGGTGCAACAACTCTTGATGAATACAGGCAAAATATTGAAAAAGATGGTGCATTAGAAAGAAGGTTTCAAAAAATACTTGTTGAACAAACTTCACCTGAAGAAACACTTGAAATTCTTAAAAATATAAAAGAGAGATATGAAAATCATCATAATGTAAATTATACAGACGAAGCTCTAAATGCTTGTGTTGACTTGACAAATCGTTATATGTCAGACCGATATCTTCCTGATAAAGCAATAGACGCACTTGATGAGGCTGGTTCTAGAGTCCATATTAACAATATGAGTGTCCCAAAAGAAATCATCGAACTTGAAAGCCAACTTGACCAAGTACGTGATTTAAAAAATACAGTTGTTAAGAGGCAAAAATATGAAGAAGCTGCTAAACTTAGAGACGACGAAAAGCGTGTCGAAAAATCACTTTTAGAAGCTCAAGAAAAATGGCATGAAGAATCTAAACAAAATAGGATTACGGTCAATGATAATGATATAGCTGATGTTGTTTCAATGATCACTAACGTTCCAGTAAATAAAATTGTAAAATCTGAAAAAACTAAACTCTCAAAGCTTAAAAAATTAATACAGCAAAAATTAATTGGTCAGGATGAAGCAGTTGAAAAAGTTGTAAGAGCAATCCAACGAAACAGAGCCGGTTTAAAAGCTCCAGATAAACCGATTGGATCTTTTATTTTTTTAGGTCAAACTGGAGTTGGTAAAACACAACTAGCTAAAATTTTAGCTTCAGAAATTTTCGATTCAGAAGAAAACTTAGTTCGTGTGGATATGAGTGAATACATGGAAAAATTCGCAATTTCAAGATTGATCGGTTCACCCCCTGGCTATGTTGGATATGAAGAAGGTGGGCAATTAACTGAAAAGATTCGAACAAGGCCATATTCTGTTATATTACTTGATGAGGTTGAAAAAGCTCATCCTGATATATTTAACATGCTTCTACAAGTTCTCGACGATGGTTTTTTAACCGACAGTCTTGGAAGAAAAATCAATTTTCAAAACACAATAATAATTATGACATCTAATATTGGTGCTCGCCAGGTTAAAGATTTTGGAAATGGTTTAGGTTTCGAGACATCTTCGCAGAAAGCTCAATCAAGCGAAATTGAAAGAGGTGTTATCCAAAAGGAGTTGAAGAAAACTTTTTCACCCGAATTTTTAAATAGAGTTGATGATATTGTGATCTTTAACAATCTTGAAAAAAAGCATATAAGAAAAATAGTTGATATAGAACTGGAAAAGCTAATTGATAGAATAATTAAGCTAGGTTATAATATTGAAATATCAAATCCTGCTAAAGATTATATAACTGAAAAGGGGTTTGATTCAAAATATGGTGCAAGACCACTTAACAGGGCAATTCAAAAATATATTGAAGATTTAGTTGCTGAAAATGTTGTTAATAATTCAATAGTTGAGGGTGATAAAATTCTTATAGATAAAATCAAAAATGGGGACAACCTAGAATTAATCGTAAAAGAAAAAGTCGAAAGCTAAAGATTATACTTTTTAAAACTTTTAATATTTTAAACCTTTTATACTAAATTACATGTTGCGAAACAATAAATGCTATTTTTGCGCTTATTAGTTTAAAGCAAGTTTAAAACATATCAATCATTTTATGAAAGTTATTAAGTTTGGAGGTACTTCTGTAGCAAATCCAGATAGCCTTTCCTTGGTAATTGACATCATTAAGAATAGTGATCAAAGACAATTAGTAGTTGTATCAGCTCTAAGTGGGATAACTGATCTTCTGTCTAAAATGGCCAAACGTGCCTGTAATTCAAAAGAAAATCATAAAGAGTTCTTAAACATTATAGAACAACGGCACAAAACATTAATCGATCATTTTATACCTGTCGCAAAACAAAGTGAAATAAAAAGTTTCTTAAAAGCACGAATTAATGAGCTAGAGGAAATCTTAGACTCTCTTTTTAAATTAAATGAACTTACACCAAAAAGTAATTCTAAAATTTTGAGCTTTGGAGAAGTTTTGTCAAGTAACATTATTTTTAAAATCCTCCAATGTAGAGGATTTAACATTATTTTTAAAGATACTCGTGAAATAATTTTTAAAAAAACTGTTAATGATCGCGAAGTTGTGGATGATAATCTAAGTGAAAAAAAAACTATCTCTTTTTTAAAGAAAAACAAATATAAAATCATTTTGTTTCCAGGCTTTATAGCAAGTGACGATGAAGGTAATACAGTGACTTTAGGTCGCGGAGGATCAGATTTAACTGCTTCATTGTTAGCTAGTTACTCTGATGCAAATAAATTAGAAATTTGGTCTGACGTTAGTGGTATGTTCACAGCGAATCCAAAACTAGTATCTCAAGCAACACCAATAAGAAAACTCTCTTACCAGGAAGCTATGGAGCTTTCACATTTTGGTGCTAAAGTTATTTATCCACCAACCCTCCAACCACTCATAAAGAAAGGTATACCTCTTAATATTAAAAATACTTTCGATTCAAATGCAAAGGGAACTAGAATAGACAGTAAAGGTTCAAAAAGGTCTGATGGCCAAATTGTTAAGGGAGTTAGTCATATTGAAAATGTCGCCCTTATAAGTTTGGAGGGTAGCGGTATGATAGGAATTCCAGGTTTTTCAAAGAGACTATTTCAAACTTTATCCGATAAGCAAATTAACATAATTATGATTACTCAAGCCTCTTCTGAACATTCAATTTGTATAGGGGTAAAACTAGAAGATGCCGACTTAGCAAAAAAACTAATAGATGAAAACTTTGCTTTTGAAATAAAACAGCAGAAAGTAGGACCTGCAAAAATTGAAAAAAACATGACTAATATTGCGATTGTTGGTGACAAAATGAAGGAACATCAAGGTATTAGCGGAAAACTATTTAGTAGCTTAGGAGCAAATAATATAAATATTAGAGCAATTGCACAGGGTGCTTCCGAAAGAAATATTTCAATACTGATTGATAAAATCAATACTCAAAAGGCACTAAATACAATTCATGAGAGCTTTTTTGAGGAGCAAATCAAAGAATTGAATTTGTTTGTGACAGGAGTAGGTAATGTTGGGGGCAAGTTACTCGAACAACTATTTGGCCAACAAGATTACCTTTTAAAAAATTTGAGATTAAAAATTCGCGTAATATCTATATCTAATTCTAGGAAAATGATTCTTTCTGAAAGCCCTGTAAACTTAGAAACATGGAAAGATAATTTGGAAAAAATTGGCATTAAGGCAGATAGAGAAAAATTTTTCAATCATATCAAAAAACTTAATTTACGCAACAGCATTTTCATAGATAATACTGCTAGTATGGAAATTGCAGAAGAATATGTGAGTTATCTAAAAAATAGTATTGGAGTAGTTACTTGTAACAAAATTGCTTGCGCTAGTAGCCTTAAAAACTATAATAATCTAAAAAAAACAGCAAGACGATTCGCAACACCTTTTCTTTTTGAAACTAATGTGGGCGCTGCTCTTCCAATTATTGATACTCTTAACAATCTTATTGCATCAGGAGATAAAATTTATGAGATTCAAGCTGTCTTATCTGGTAGTCTAAACTATATTTTTAATAATTACAAACTTAATACCTCTTTTAAAAATATTGTTCAAAAAGCACAAAAAGAGGGCTATACTGAACCTGATCCTAAGATAGATTTAAGTGGAATTGATGTGGCTAGAAAAATATTAATCCTTGGCAGGGAAAGCGGATTTAAACTTGAACTAAATGATATTACAAATAATAGTTTTTTACCGGAAGAAGTTTTAAAAAGTGATAATAATGATGAACTTTACAAATCCATCGATAGAAATGAAAATCATTTCAAATCAATATTAGAGAATGCTATCAAAAAAAACAAACGCTTGAAATATGTCGCTGAACTTAAAAACGGTAAAGCCACTGTTGGCCTAAGGGAAATTGATGAAAATCATAATTTTTATAACTTAAAAGGTAGTGATAACATTATTCTCTTTTACACTTCAAGATACAGGGACCAACCGCTTATAGTTAAGGGTGCTGGAGCAGGGGCAGATGTCACAGCAGGAGGTATTTTTGGAGATATTATAAGAATAGGAAAATCACAATGATTAGTGAGATCAAAGTTTTTGCTCCTGCAAGTGTTGCTAATGTATCATGTGGATTTGATGTGCTTGGATTTTGTTTAGATCCTATTGGCGATTTGATTCATGTAAAAATGACAGAAAAACCTGGGGTTTACATTGGAAATATTAAAGGCTATAAAGTGCCTAAAAACCCACTAAAGAACGTAGCCAGTGTTGCAGTAAGTGCTTTATTAAAATCCCATCCTACAAAAAATGGATTTATTATAAACATTGAAAAAAAAATAAAACCTGGTAGCGGTATTGGAAGTAGTGCAGCAAGTTCAGCTGGAGCAGTATTCGCTGTAAATGAATTACTTGGAAGACCATTTAAAAATGATAAATTATTAGATTTTGCCATGTTTGGAGAGGCATTGGCAAGTGGTGAGTACCATGCTGACAATCTAGCACCAATTCTCTTCGGAGGGTTTACTTTAGTACGAAGTATTAATCCAATAGATATTGTTAGTTTACCATGTCCACCAGAATTAATCGCAACAATAATACATCCTAAAATCGAATTAAAAACAATTCATTCAAGGTCAATTTTAAAAGATAATGTTCCATTAAAGAAAGCAATAAAACAATGGGGGAATTTAGGAGCACTTATTAGTGCGCTTTATACAAGTGATTATAACCTTTTATCAAGAAGCTTAAATGATGAATTAATTGAACCTGCGAGATCAATTTTAATTCCAAAATTCGAGCAACTTAAAAATGAAGCATTGAATCAAGGTGCATTGGGTAGTGGTATCTCTGGGTCAGGACCATCAATTTTTGCATTATCAAAAGGAATATCAACTGCAAAAAATGTAGGCAAAGCAATGTCAGAAATCTACAAAAACTTAGGTTTAGAGTACGATGTGTATTTATCTACCATCAATAAAATAGGAATAAAAATTTTATAATGATTTGAAATATTACAGCCTAAATAATAACTCAAAAAACGTTGGTTTTATAGAAGCTATAGTAAGAGGGCTGGCGCCAGACCGAGGTCTGTATTTTCCAGGGGAAATACCAGAACTTAGTAATTATTTTATTAAAAATATAAAGAGATATTCGGATCTTGAGATCGCATTCCGAGTGATAAAGCCTTTTCTTGGAAATGAAATCCCTAATGATGTACTTAAAGATATCTTAAAAAAAACATTAAAATTTAATTTCCCAATTGTAAATATTTCAAAAAATATTGCATGTGTTGAACTATTTCACGGACCAACTCTTGCATTTAAAGATGTTGGGGCAAGGTTTATGGCAAATTGTCTTTCCTATGCAAATCTTAAAAAGAAAGAAAATAAAAAAATTACGGTATTGGTTGCTACCTCTGGAGATACAGGTGGCGCGGTAGCAAATGGATTTTATAAATCTAAAAACATCGATGTTGTAATTCTTTATCCTAAGGGGAAAGTAAGTGAAATTCAAGAGTATCAACTAACTACCTTAGGAAAAAATATTACAGCATTAGAAGTTGAAGGTAGCTTTGACGACTGCCAAAACTTCGTTAAGAACGCTTTTATTGACCCTGAGTTAACTAAAAAAAATAATTTAACTTCTGCAAATTCTATAAATGTAGGAAGATGGTTAGCTCAAATGTTTTATTATTTTATTGCCTATAGAGACCGCCCTAATCCACACAAAGAACTAATTGTATCAGTACCAAGTGGAAATTTTGGAAATATCTGTGCTGGCCTTGTTTCAAAAAAGATGGGTCTACCAATAAGTCATTTTATTGCAAGTACGAATTCTAATGATACGATACCAAGATTTCTTAATACAGGAATATATAAGCCAAAAAAATCCATACAAACAATATCTAATGCAATGGACGTAGCAAATCCAAGTAATTTTTTGAGAATCCAAAAATTATTTAATAATGATCTATTCGGATTAAAAAAATCACTTACTGGATATAGCTATTCTGATAAACAAACTGAAAAAGCCATAAGTAAAATTTATAAGCTTAAAAATTATATTACTGACCCCCACGGTGCTATTGGATATTTAGGTTTAGTAGATTTTTTGAATTCCAAAAAAGAACCTGAAAGTTACCAGGGCTTATTTTTAGAAACTGCTCACCCCATTAAATTTTCAAAAACAGTTGAAAAGATTATTAAAGAAAAAATTGAAATTCCAAATGAGATAAAAAATATTCTAAAAAAAAATAAACAGAGCTTACCAATAAAAGATTATGATGATTTAAAATCTATTTTATTTTCAAAATAACCCTCAATACTCATCAATTTGAAAAAAACACCTCTTTACAATTTACATAAATCTCTAAATGCAAAAATAACCTCATTTGGAGGTTATCTGATGCCTATTCAATATGACAGCTTGATTGAGGAACATATTACAGTTCGAAATAATTTAGGTGTTTTTGATGTTTCGCATATGGGAGAATTTAAAATATCTGGATCAAATGCTATTGACCTGCTTCAATATGTTTGTAGTAACGATATCTCTAAGATTCCTATTGGAAAAGCCCAATATAATTGTTTTCCTAATGAGGTAGGAGGAATTGTTGATGATTTGATTGTTTATAGGTTAGATGATAAGGATTATATGCTTGTTGTTAATGCTTCTAACGTCAAAAAAGATTGGGATCACATAAGTAAAAATAATAAATCATTTGGTGCTAAAATTAAGGATGATTCAGATCAAACCGCACTACTTTCTATTCAAGGCCCCCAGGCTATAGAGGCTATGCAGTCACTTACAGATTTTAATTTAAATTCTCTTCCATATTATGGACACACTGTTGCTTCATTTGCTGGGTTTCAAAATGTAATAATTGCTACTACAGGATACACTGGTGCCGGGGGACTGGAAATTTATTTTAGATCAGATCATGCTATAAAAATTTGGGATTCAGTAATTGATGCAGGATCATCTAAGGGTATTAAACCAATCGGACTTGGTGCTCGTGATTCCCTAAGAATTGAAATGGGGTATTGTTTATATGGTAGTGAAATCGATGATACTATATCTCCTATAGCTGCAGGTTTAGGTTGGATAAGTAAGCCTGAAACTAAATTTATAAATTGCGAAAGTATTGAACGTCAAAAATTAAGTGGCACAGAAGATAAATTGATTGGTTTTGTAATTGATGGAAGGGCCATACCAAGAAAAGGTTATAAGATAGTGGATAAGTATAATAATAAAATAGGCAGAGTTACTTCTGGTACAATGTCGCCCATGCTTAAAAAAGGAATAGGTTTGGGCTATGTTAAAATAGATTTTTCTTCTCCAAAAACTAAAATTGGAGTAATTATTAGAGATAAATTTTGGGCTGCGAAAGTAGTTAAAACTCCATTCATATAATTTGAAAGTGTCTAGACCTATAATCATATTAGGGGGAAGTGGATTCATCGGTAATGCCATATACAGAGAGCTATCACCTTTTTATAATACTTTAGGTACTTATTATAATGCTAAGGGTTACAAAAATAATTCTCATTTCATCTATTTTAACCACGAAAATGATAATCTGAATGGCATTTTAGAAAAATTTAACCCAAAATTAATTATATCCTCTCTAAGAGGAGATATTTATTCTCAAGTAGAGGCACATATATATATGAAAGAGCATGTTCAAAAACACGATTGTAGAATAATTTTTATTTCTTCAGCTAATGTTTTTGATTCCTTCAGACATTACCCATCTTATGAATATGATAAGACACTTTCAAAAAGCCTCTACGGGCATTTTAAAATTAAAATTGAAAACCAACTTTTAAATTTAAAAACCGGTAAATATATTATACTTCGCTTACCCATGATTTTTGGTCTTAACTCACCTAGAACGTTAAAGATCGATCAAGCTTTAAAAGATAATTCTCCCATAGAAGTATTCCCAAATACAGTTATTAATGTAAATAGTGATGTGCGGCTAAGTCAACAAATTCACTATATAATAAACCATAAGAAAACTGGGATTTTTCACTTGGGTAGCGTTGATTTAATTTCACATTATGATTTTATTAGAACATTAGTAGAAAGAAGATATAATAAACCCGGATTTTTTAAGCAAGTATTTACTTCCAATACGACCAGATATCTAGCGGTACTTCCAAAAGAAAATAAACTACCTCGTCATATTCAACCTTCTTACGAAAATGTTTTAAGTGACTTAACACTCCAGCACAATGAAAACTAAAATGGAAAAATTCAAATTATAGTTTATATATCTTTATAAATAAAAAATAGATGGGTAGAGCTTTTGAATTTAGAAAGGCAAGAAAATTAAAACGTTGGTCTGCAATGGCTAAAATATTTACTCGCCTTGGTAAAGATATTTCCATTTGTGTAAAAGAGGGAGGACCCGATCCAGAAAATAATTCAAGGTTAAGAGCACTAATTCAAAATGCTAAGGCAGCCAATATGCCAAAAGATAATATTGAAAGAGCTATTAAAAAAGCAACTGAAAAAAATACCGTAAACTATAAAGAAATCATTTTTGAAGGTTATGCCCCCTATGGAATTGCAATTTTAGTCGAAACAGCAACAGATAACAATAATCGAACCGTTGCAAATATTCGCTCATATTTTAATAAAGCAGGTGGAAATTTAGGTACTTCAGGTTCAGTGGAATTTATGTTCACACATTTTTGTTGTTTCAGAATTAATCAAAATAATTTAGATATTGAAAAAATAGAATTTGAGTTTATTGATTTCGGAGTTGAAGAAGTTTTTGTTGAGGATAAAGAAATGAACTTATATGGTTCTTTTGAACACTATGGAGAAATTCAAAGAGAGCTTGAAAATCGCAATTTTGAAATTCTTTCCTCCGGCTTTGAAAGAATCCCTCAATTAGTAAAGACTTTAGAATATGAAAAAAAAAAGAAAGTTATTGAATTAATTGAAAAAATTGAGGAAGATAATGATGTCCAAAATGTGTATCATACATTAGATACTAACAACACCTAAAAGCTTTTTTCCTTTGAAAAACCTACAAATCCTTTAAATAAAGTTTCTAATTTTTTTAAATCTCCAGACTCATTGTTGGTGGTATAAAATTTTGGGTGTATAATGATTCTTTTATTCCTATAATCAAAGGTAACCGGAACAATCGGTATTTTCAATTGTTTTGCTATATGATAATAACCCGTTTTAAGTTGCTCGACTTTTTCACGAGTTCCTTCTGGTGCTAAAGCAATTCTAAATTTTTTGTGTTCTATAAAAATTTTAACTATGGATTTAACCGAGCCACCAGGTCCAGAACGATCTATTGGAGTACCTCCTAAAAGCTTAAAAACCCATCCTAAATAAGGGGTAAATAATTCTTTTTTTCCAACAAAATTTATTTGCTCACCAGAAATTGTCCTAACCATTAAGCCTACAAAAAAATCTATCCAGCTTGTATGCGGAACTACTGCAACAACATATTTTAGTAGTTTAGGAAATCTACCCTCAATATTCCAACCTAATAGTCTGAGAAAAATTAGTTCTGAAAATAAACGAAACATATTTTTAGTTTTGCATATTAAAGTCTTCACTTGTAAAACCTATCAAATATAATTTTTTTATAGAACGTGTTATTGCTGTATAAAGCCATCTCAAGTATTCTTTATTTAAACCATTTGGTAAATATGGCTTTTCTATAAAAACATTTTCCCACTGACCACCTTGAGATTTATGGCATGTGATTGCATAAGAATACTTTACCTGTAAAGCATTAAAAAATTTATTCCCTTTAACTTTTAGAAGTCGCTTAAACTTGGATTTTTCATCAGCATAATCTTCCATTATGTTTTTATAAAGCAAATTTGCTTCTTCATATGACAAGGAAGCCGTCTTGATTTTAAGTGTATCTAGTAATAAAACAGTTTCAAATGGTAATTCTTCAGGATAATCGACTAAAAGAACTCGAACTTCAGCAAAGGAAAAACCATAAATATCTTTTTTAGAATTTATTTTGATTATTTCAATAATGTCGCCATTAGCAATAAAACCTGGTTTGGATGTGTTCGGAAGCCAAAAATAATTATTCTTTAAAACCATAAGTCGATCACCAATCGATAGTTCATCTTCATGATATAATATGTTTTGCCTTATTTGTTTATTAAATAAATAAGCACGTTTATTTGATCTGACTATAAAAATAGTTTGATCTATCCCAGAAATATCATATGCTGATTCTACTGCCTCAAAAATATTATTACTGTCGTTCAAATTTTGAATATCATTAAATCCATTTGTATTGAATTTAAACTGGTTATAAATATTTTGATTAAGTTGTTTTCTAATTATAGTTGCATTGTTTAAAATTCCTGAGTTTTCCTTTTGTCGAACAACAAAAGTTAATTCTACAGTAAACACTTTATCAAAATAACACTCTTCCAATAAATCTGAATCTAATGCCGGGCTTAAACCTAAATTGATTGGGGGAAGTTGAGCTGGATCACCCACAAATAAAAGCTTACAATTATATCCATCTTTAATATATTTTACTAGATCATCTAAAAGAGAATTATTTGTGGAAAGCTTATTTTGGTCAATTTCGTTTCCAATCATAGAAGCTTCATCAACTATAAAGATTGTATTTTTATATGTATTTTTTTTTAATTGAAAAATAAAATTCCCAGTGCTTTCGGATTTAGTATTATATATCTGCTTATGAATAGTATGCGCAGGATGATTTGAGTATGAAGACATAACTTTTGCAGCCCTTCCTGTAGGTGCTATTAGTACCGCCTTAAAATTAATTGTATTAAGCTGATGTACTAAAGATCCGAGCAGTGTTGTTTTTCCTGAGCCTGCGTAGCCTTTTAACAAAAAAACTGAATTCAAATCTTTTGATAGGATAAAATTTGATATTTCTGAAAACCAGATAAGCTGGGATTGAGTTGGTTTAAAATCTAATTTATTTTTAAGTTGTAAGGCGAAACTTTTAGGATGCATCAATGAATCTATTTGATAAATATAATTTTTTTTAAAAACTTTTCTGATAGAAAAAAAATTGTAGTTTTGTTTTAAAGAACTTATATTATGAAGTTAGGTATCCAGGCAGCTTTATGGATTTTATCTATTTTCTTCGCATACAAGATATATGATGCTATCAGTGGTCCAATAAAATTCAATGAAGTGAAAAATGAAAGATTTGCAGTTGTAATTGATAGGTTGAAAGATATAAGAACAGCACAAATAGCGCATAAAGATGTGAAGGGCCAATTTTCAAATAATTTTGATAGCCTTGTTAAGTTCGTAGATGAAGGAATTTTTACTTTAATAGAAAAACGTGACTCATCATATTTACAATATGATCGTACTTATAGAATTGACATGCTAAAAGAAGTCATAGTTACCGATACCTTAGGATTTGTTTCAGTTAAAGATTCACTTTTTAAAGACAACGATTCATATAAAAGAATGGCTTATCTTCCTATAAATGGTTTAGAGGACAGCACTTTCCAAATCAAAGCTGAAATAATTAATAAAAATGGTTATAAAGTTCCAGTATTTGAAGTAAAAATTTCAAAAAATGTTTTACTATATGATCAGAACGAAGATCTTGTGAAACAGGAAAATGAAACAGTTTCAGTTGACGGTGTAAATGGCCCTGAAATCATTCTTGGATCCCTAAATAAAGTAAGCACAAACGGTAATTGGCCAACAATATTTGATGCTAAAAGAGAATAATACCCTTCAAAAAAAAAGTTTTTCAATTCACTTTTTTAAAAATGGTTTTTCATTTTGTACTCCTAAAAGTGTCGATTTTTCTTCTCATCCTTCTACTATAACTGAATTTGAAAATTCTATTAGAAATTTCCTAGGCAACATCAACCAGAAAAATGTTGAATACTTCAGTATTATTTTTTCCCACAATCCCTCAGCACTAGTACCTTCTGTTTTTTTTGATAAAAATAAGTTGGACCATTATTTAAGCTTTTATTTTAAAAAACCTGAAACAGAAATTATAATATATGATGAATTGAAAAAAGAAGATATAATAAATGTTTACTCTATTCCAAAGAAAGTTTATAATATGATTGAAAAACTAGATATAAATTTTAATATTTTACATTATAATTCATTACTCCTAAATAAGGTTTTGAACTTATGTTCAAGCAAAAAATTTTCAAAACAACTTTTTGTCCATTTACACTTTGATGCAATGGATCTATTTCTTACCAATAATAATAAGCTAATTTTTTACAATCGATTTGTTGTTAAAAATGAGAATGATTTTATGTATTATCTTTTTTTTGTCGTTGAACAGTTTGATCTTGGTCCCAAGGATTTTGAAATATTCTTTTTAGGAAGAATAGATGCATTTGAGAGTTATTACGATATCGTAAGAAACTACCATTTTTATGTTAGCTTTTCAAATGAAGACGACTATACAAAAATAGAGTTCTCAAAACATCATGCCCCTTTTTTGTTTTCGTGTTTTAATTAATGAGAATTGTCTCTGGAAAATACAAAGGAAGAAAAATTTACCCTCCAAAAAATTTACCCTCAAGGCCAACAACTGATCGGTTAAAAGAAGGATTATTTAATATTTTACAAAACAGATTCGTATATACAAATATTAAAGTCTTAGACCTTTATTCGGGGACTGGAAATATAAGCTATGAATTTGCTTCCCGAGGATCATTAAGTATTACATCTGTAGATCTGAATAGATTATGTGTAAATTTTATAAAAAAAACATCCCTTTTGTTAAATACAAAAATCAATGTAATCCAATCTGATAGTATAAACTATCTAAAAAAAAATAATGAAAAGTTTCATTTAATTTTTGCCGATCCACCTTATAAAATTCGGTATGAGGCCTATAAAAATATTATAGATTTAAGTATTGATAAACTGTTAATTGATGGTATGTTAATTATTGAACATAACAAAAAAATTGATCTAAGTATAGAACCTAGCCATCATATGAATCGTAAGTACGGTGACAGTGTTATTTCTTTTTTCAATTCAGATTTTAAAAAAGCAGGCCTGTAAGCCGGATTCTGTCTAGTCTTATCATTTATCTGGGTGTAAAATTACTTTAACACTCTAGCCGCCTACCCTTCTACATTGAACGAGCTATTCTTTCATAGATATACTTGGCGTTGCACCACATAGAGTTTACATGATTTCACTACAGCCTAACTGTACATACTTTCTGTTGCACTTTTCCTCTTCTTTTGAAGGACGGGTGTTACCCGCTATGCTGCTCTTTGGTGTCCGGACTTTCCTCTTCTATACTTTAGAAGCGATAAGATAGCCTGCTAACAAATTTAATCATTTGTTAATAATTATAAATGAATATAGTCAAGAGTGTTTAATAAAATACTTTATTAGATTTATATATTTGTTCATATGAATCAATTCATAGTTTCAGCTTTAAAAAATAGACCAAAATCATTTGAAGAGGTAATTGGGCAAGATAGTATAACTCATACTTTAAAAAACAGTTTAAAAACAAATCAACTTCCACAGGCTTTGCTTTTTTCAGGGCCTAGGGGGGTAGGAAAAACTACTTGTGCACGCATTCTAGCAAAACAAATAAACAATTTAGAAACAAAGAACTCTGAAGATTACTCTTTTAATATTTTTGAATTAGATGCTGCATCAAATAACTCGGTTGAGGACATTCGTAAAATTAATGAACAGGTTAGAATACCGCCACAAATTGGAAAATATAAAGTTTATATAATTGATGAAGCTCACATGTTATCAAATTCTGCATTTAATGCGTTTCTAAAAACACTAGAAGAACCCCCAAAACACATCGTCTTTATTCTTGCTACAACTGAAAAAAATAAAATTATACCAACTATACTATCAAGATGTCAGATTTATGATTTTAAACGTATTTCAGTAATAGCAATTCAATCTTATCTCAAAAAAATTGCTCTTGAAAGTAAATTTAAATTTGAAGAAAATGCTCTATTTCTGATCGCTCAAAAAGCAGAAGGATCTTTAAGAGATGCTTTATCAATTTATGACAGGATGGTTAGTTTCACAAAAGCAGATCTGAATGAAAAATCAGTAGCTGACAACCTAAACCTTTTAGATAATGAAACATATTGTGATTTAGGAAAAATTATTTTTAATAATAATATTCCCCAATTGATTAAAAGTTATGACATTTTAATAAAAAGAGGAATAGAAGATATTCAATTTATTAATGGGCTTGGAGATTATTTCAGAAACTTAATTTTAGCAAAAGACCCTAAAACTCTAAAATTACTTGAAGTTGGGGAAGAATTAAAATTTGAATATACAAGAATTACAAAAAAACTTTTTTATACCAAAATATTAGAAGCGTTAGAATTAATAAATAAAAGTGAGATAGACTTAAAAAACGTTAAAAATAAGAGAGTTCACGTAGAGCTAACATTAATGAAAATAGCTTCTATAGATTTTAAGGAAAAAAAAAAAAATAGCTTAACTGAAAATCCTTTAAAATCTCCAATATCATCCGAGGAAATTGAAAATTTACCTCTCGAGACAGATTTTAAAAAAAATAATTTGGATGATGTTCCCAAAAATTTAATCCAAAAACAAAAAAATGAAAATTCCTTAAAACCCTCAGTAGAAATTGAGTTGCCAGATAATGGAAAAGAAACAGCATATACTGATAATTTATTAAAAGATAAAAATCAAAAAAAAATTTCAAGTTATTCACTCTCAAGTGTAAAATTGAAAAGGACAATAACTCATTCTAATAAAAAAAAACAGGATAACAACGGGCTGCCAGAAGATAGTTTTAAACATGAGGATCTTGAAAAAGTACTAAATGAATATATTTCGCAATTAAAAAAAGAGGGGAAACAAAATATTATTTCGATTTTAAATATGAACCCTGTCAAATTAGAAGATAAAAATAGTGTAATCTTTACTGTAGCAAATGAGATGAACAGGGTAGAAATAAATATCGAAAAGGAAAAACTCCTTCCATATATTCAAAAAAAGTTGCGTAATTATAAAATTAAAATAAAAATTAGTGTTGATGAAGTAATAAAGGAGGAGATTATTTTTTCACCAAAAGAAAAATACCAACATCTTCTAAAAATTAATCCTTCATTAGAAATTTTAAGAAAAACATTTGATCTTGAATATTAAATTATTTTCTATCTGTTGGTTTAAAATAACTTCAGACACTCACTGTTAAAATATTGCAAAAAAATACACAAGAAATATTAATCGACCATGCTTTCTTCATTCAAATTAATTTTATTTACATAATTCTTTGATCATACCATCAGAAAGCCCAACCCTTGGAACATAGACTTCTTTTGCTCCACTCCACTCAAAAATTTTAAGAAATAATTCTGTTGCAGGAATTATTACATCTGATCTATCTTGATTAAGAGCGAATTTAATTATGCGCTCTTCATACGATAGAGAATTAAGATTTTTATAAATTTTTCTTAATTTTATGTAGGTAATAGGTTTATTCTCTTTATTGTTTGAAATTTTATGAAGCTTATTTATATTTCCTCCTGTTCCTAAAAGAAAAATATTTGTAAAAGGTTTTGCATTAGTTGTTACCCATTTTTTTGCCTTAATCCATGTTTCATTGTCTACGCCGTTATTTAATAAACGTACTGTACCTATTTTCAATGAAATTGATTTTAAAACATTTTTATTTCTAATAATACTTAATTCAGTACTGCCTCCACCTACATCTATGTATAAAATTGTTTTCTTTGGATCAACACCGTTGAAAACATTACTGTTAGAAATTATTTTTGCTTCTTTTTTACCATCAATAATTTGAATATTTATCCCTGATTTTTTTTTAACTCTATTAATAACGTCCTTGCCATTTTTTGCTTCTCTAAGTGCTGCAGTCCCAAAAGCCAAATAATTCTTGACATCATGTACTTTCATCAGACTTTTGAAAGCCTTCATGGTTCTGGTTATTTGCTTGATATTATTTTTTGAAATTATACCAGTTGTGAACGCATCTTGTCCCAATCTTATAGGGACCCTAACTAAACTATTTTTGAGTGTTATGGTTTCTTTTTTATATTCAATGACATTTGAGATTAATAAACGTAAAGCATTAGAGCCAATATCTATTGCAGCATATTTGGTGATCTTCATAAATTGTCATTATTTCTATAATACTCGTAAATGTCGAATTGTGAACGAACAAGAGGTTTATTATTTATAATAAATTGATTTTGTTCATAGCCATTAATTCTTCTTGCTTTTACATTATCGTTCCAAGTAATATCAAAAATATCGATAATTTGTTGTTGAAGATTAGGATCATATATTGGAGTAGCTACCTCCACTCTATTTTCTATATTTCGAGTCATGAAATCTGCTGAGGAAATATAAATTTTAGGTTTATCGAGATTTGTAAAATGATATACTCTGGGGTGTTCCAAAAACTTATCTACTACACTAATTACTTCAATATTTTCGCTCATGCCTTTTATTCCTGGTATAAGGCAACAAATTCCCCGAACAATCATTTTGACCGGAACCCCGGCATTACTAGCCTCATAGAGTTTTTCAATCATTTTAAAATTTGTTATAGCATTTAGCTTTAATTTTATACCACTTGCCAATCCAGCTAAAGCATTTTCTATTTCGTTATCAATCATCTTAACAATGACACTATGAGTATAGTGAGGTGATACGATTAGGTGTTTATATTTTTTTAATTTATAATGTACCTGAAGAAAATTAAAAACTTTATTTACATCTCTTAAAATTTTTTGATTTGCAGTAAAAAGGGTATAGTCGGTATAAATCTTTGCAGTATCCTCATTAAGATTACCTGTACTTATAAAGCCATAACGGCTGTTTTTATTATTATTTTTTTTCTCTATTATACAAATCTTTGAGTGAACTTTAAGTCCGGGGATCCCGAAAATTAGTTCGACACCAGCAGCTTGCATCTGCTCAGCATAAGTAATGTTATTTGTCTCGTCAAAACGTGCTTGTAATTCAATCTGAACTAAAACTTTCTTCCCATTTTTAGCAGCATTGATTAGTGATCTAGCAACATTAGAAATTTTGGATAAGCGATATATAGTAATTTTTATAGTTATAACTTCGGGATCTAAAGCAGCTTCACGAAGGAACTTGATAAGGAAAGAAAAACTGTGATAAGGGGTATATAGTAAATAATCTTTAGCTTCAATAGCTTTGAAAATACTCTTTTCCAGTGAAAGACCTTTAATTGGTAGTGGTTCTTTATATTCATATTGTAGATCTTTTCTATCAAGTTGAGGAAAGTTCATGTAATCACGGCGATGATGATAACGACCTCCAGGGATTAAACTGTCATTGGTGCCTACTCCTAAAAGATCTTTAATTACTTCTAATGTATCAGAAGCTATTCCCTTATCGTATACAAGTCTTACTGGTTCAGCTAAGAAACGGTCTCTCACACTTTCAATTATTTTATTTATATAACTTTTAGAGACATCACCTTCCATATCTAATTCAGCATCACGTGTAACTTTTATCATGTGCGACTCAATTTTAACAAAATCAAAAAAATTAAAAATTAGATGAAAATGATATCGTATCAAATCATCAAGAAACATGACATATTGTTTTCGTCCTATTCTTGGTAAAACAATAAATCTTTCCAAATCCCTAGGTATTTCAATAAGCGCAAATTGCTTATCCTTTGAACCCTTAGATTCAAAGCCTAATTTGACAGCCAAGAAAGCTAAATTATCTGAAAAATCTTGAGCAAAGTTTTCTCTAACTATAATTGTCATTAACGCAGGACTGACTTTCTGTATAAAATACTCTTTCAAAAAAGCTTTTTGTTCATCTAAAACTTGGTTTTCATTAATAAAATAAATATGCTCTTTTTCTAATTTACTTTCTATTTCTGAAAGAATTTTCATACTCTCCTTCTGTTGACCAATAACCTTTTCAGTTATTGTTTTCAAAAGTTCCGACGCACTCTTCCCTCCAAAAATCTTTTTTCCTGTTTTATCAGATTGGGCAATCCTCTGGACGGTTGAAAACCGAACTTGAAAAAATTCATCCAAATTGTTTGAGAAAATACCTATAAATCTCAATCTTTCCAGAAGTGGAACATGTTGATCAGCCGCCTCCTGTAATACCCTAGCGTTGAAATCTAACCAGCTTAACTCTCTATTAATATAACGCGTTTTATTAAACATACTATTTTAGAATTTCTTTGGGTATCCCAAGTTTCAATTTACCATCAGAAATATTTTTCCATTTTGTTTGAGGAAAAATTATTTGAGCCCAGGCAGAGGTTGGCAAATGAAAAAAATGTGCTTTAGATAAATGTGATATAGCCTCTGTAAATGCTGGATTATGCCCTACACAAATTACAGAATTGTAATCATCTGAAATATTAAAAATAAAATCAAGCAATTTTGATAATTCAAAAGTGTAAAGTTCTTTTTTTAAAACAATTTTATCAAAACTCAACCCCAGAGAATTAATCATAATACAAGCAGTATGTAGGGCGCGATTGGCTGGGCTTGAAAAAATTAAATCTGCTCCAGATAAAATTTTTGAACTACGAATAGAAATCATTTTAACACGGTCAATTCCTCTTTCAGTTAGTGGCCTATCTTTATCAGAGACATTAAAATCCCATGAAGATTTGGCATGACGTAATAAAACAAGCTTCTTCATTCTATGGAGATAGTCTTTTAATATCCCACGAATTTTTAACCAAAGTACACAATATTCTGTCATGCAATCTATTTGGTCTTCCTTGCCAAAATTCAACTGCTTTGGGCTTAACAAGATATCCTCCCCAGTTGTTAGGTCGCTTAATTTCTTTTCTTATATATTCTTTTTCCATCATATCCATTTTTTCCTCAAGGATTTCTCTGCTCTTTATTACTTTGCTTTGATCTGATATTAAAGCACTAATTTGACTTCCCTTAGGACGAGATGAAAAATAATTATCAGAATCCTCAGGAGAAATTTTTTCAATTTCACCTTTGATTATCACTTGTCTCTCCAACTGAGGCCAAAAAAAAGATAATCCAACTTTTGAGTGGTGATCAATTGATACTCCTTTTTCACTTTTATAATTAGTAAAAAAAATAAAACCCTCTTCAGTAAAAGATTTAAGTAAAACCACTCTCCCCTTTGGAAAATTGTCTAGGCCAAGAGTTGTTAAAGTCATAGCATTCGCCTCTTCAATGTTTTTATTTTTAAGTGCGTCTTCAAACCATAACTTAAAAAACTCCATAGGTTGAAAATTAATATCAGTAAGATTCAGTTTGCTTTTATCATATGATTTCCTTAAGTGACTTATATCTTTATTTTCCATTTCGTTGCAATTTACAACCGATTTAACTAAATCGAAAAACTTTTAAAATCTTCAGATAAAATTACAGATTTAAAAATTTTAGTAGCCTCTTTATAAAAGTGCTCTTTATCATTATAACGGTTTGAATAATGTCCAAGCATTAGTTTTTTCACACCGGCATCCTTCGCTATTTTTGCTGCTTGAAGCGCAGTACTATGTTTTGTGATTTTTGCAAGTTCTGAGTGTTTTTCAAGAAAAGTTGACTCATGATAAAGTAAATCTACACCTTTAATTAATGGGACTAAATTAGGATTAAATGCTGTATCACTGCAATAAGCGTATTTTTTGGGTGGATCAGGGTTTAAGGAAATGTCCTCATTATTCAAAACTGTACCATCATTTAATTTTATGGATTTACCTTCTTGGATTTGACGGTAATGATAATGCTCTAATTTGAATTCTTTAATTGCATTTAAATTAACCTTTCGTTGAATTGATTTAGTAGTGAAAAGAAAACCGTTTGTATATACTCTGTGGTCGAGGGGAATCGTTTTTACAGTCAAAAAATCATCTTTGTATATAGTTTCACTTTTTGATGACACTAATTCATGGAAAAATAGAGGATACTCAGTCCAAGATTTAGCTAATTTGAGCTGAAGAGAAACAACTTCTTTAATTCCTTTAGGACCATAAATATTTAGCTCATCCTTTCTTCCAAGTAATCTCAGAGTACTTATTAGACCAATTAAACCATAAAAATGGTCTCCATGTAAGTGGGAAATAAAAATATGTTTTATTCTGGAGAGGTTAATTTTTGCTTTGCGTAACTGAATTTGTGTTCCTTCACCACAATCGATAAGAAAAAGATTTTCCTTAATTTTTAGTAATTGAGAACTTGTATGATTATTCTCTCTAGGTGTTGCAGAGTGACATCCTAAGATTGTTAGATTCATAATATTAATAGCCTAAATCACGTTGTAGTTGCTCAAAATAAACAAAATCATATGCTTCTTTTTTTGTTGGTACAAAATTGAAATTATTAACGAATGTATTCTGCATATTGGGTGGAATAATAACAACTAAACATTTAGAAATTTTTTTTTGATGATTATCCAATTTGATGAGTAACGATTCATTCGGAATGATTTTCGAACAATTAATTATAATATCTGAATTAGTAATTATTAATTCTTCAAACGCATTGTTTTTTTTAAGATTGTATCTACTAAAGTCTATGTAATTAATTTCTTTACTCTGTTTTTTAATCATTAATTTTTATATTCAATTTAGAGCCTAAAAGATAAATAATTGCCATACGAATAGCTACACCATTTTGAACTTGATCTAAAATAATAGATTGAGTAGAATCGGCTACATCACTTGATATTTCTACGCCTCTGTTAATTGGTCCTGGGTGTAAAATTATAATTTCTTTTTTTAATTGCTTTAAACGATCGGAATTTAAGCCAAAGTTTTGGCTGTATTCTCTATTTGATGGAAAGTAAACTGTACCCATTCTTTCATTCTGTATACGAAGTATATTTGCAGCATCACACCAATTTAAAACTTGATTTAAATCTGAAGAAAACGTAACTCCTAAGCATTCAATATGCTTGGGAATCAATGATTTAGGACCACAAAGTTTTACTTCTGCACCCATCATTTTTAAAGCATAAATATTTGAAAGAGCCACTCTGGAATGCTTTATGTCTCCCACAATTGCAATGCGCTTTCCTTTTAAACTACCGAATTTTTCAATAAGAGAATATACATCAAGTAATGCTTGAGTTGGATGTTCATGAGTTCCGTCACCAGCATTTATAACACAAGAATTTAAATTTTTTGATAAAAAATGGGCTGCACCTGGATTAGGATGTCTCAAAACGATCATATCAACTTTCATAGCCAATATATTTTTTACAGTATCTGATAATGTCTCACCTTTAGAAACCGAAGATTGACTTGCTGAAAAATTGACTATATCAGCAGAGAGTCTTTTTTCTGCAAGCTCAAAAGACAGCTTTGTTCTAGTGCTATTTTCAAAAAATAAATTTGCAATAGTAATATCTCTTAAGCTTGGTACTTTCTTTATTGGCCTATTAATGACTTCTTTAAATTGTGAGGCTGTTTCAAATATTAGCTTAAAATCTTCAGTGTTTAAATATTTTATTCCTAACAGATGTGAAACACTTAGCTTATTCATTAATCACTTTTTTCAAGATAAACAATATTTTGATCTGGATTATTTGACCAGACTACCCTTACCCTGTCACCCTGTAAAGCATCAATTTGTTCACCCAAATAATCTGGTTGAATTGGTAAATGACGACTAAAACGCCTATCTATGAGTACTAATAATTCAATTGAATTTGGTCTTCCATAACTATCAATTGCAGTAAGTGCTGAGCGAATACTCCTACCTGTAAATAAAACATCATCAATGAAAACAACATCCATACCTTCAACTGTTTCGTTCATTTCCGTTTTGTTTGCACTTAGAGGTGTTTCACTCCTTCTGTAGTCATCACGAAAAAAAGTGGTGTCTAGTTTTCCTAATTTTAGATTTGTAAAGCCTTGTCCATTAAGCAGTTTAACTAATCGATCTAATAATAAGGTCCCTCTTGGCTGTAGACCTACTAATATGGTCCTAGAAAAATCTCCATGTCTTTCTTTTAACTGATGACATAATCTGTTAAGGATAATTTCAATTTTTTTTTCACTAATTAGTATTTTAGAAGCCATTT
>CABYPG010000006.1:0-109336 GCA_902520765.1 uncultured Bacteroidota bacterium | reverse complement strand
TACATAAAAAAGTTCTTACTTTGGATACTCACGCTGATACACCCTTGAGGATGATAGAGCCTGGATTTAGGATGTCTGATCGACATGATCCAAATGAAACAGGTTCCAAAGTGGACTACCCAAGAATGATTGAAGGAGGTCTGGATGCAATATTTTTTGCTGCTTTTGTAGCTCAAGACATCCGTAATGATAAAGGTAATTTTAGGGCTAAAACTCTTTGTGTTCAGATGATTGATTCTATTTTGTCTTCAATACAGCAAAATTCTGATGATGTTGGTCTTGCTTTAAACCCAGAAGATGCTTACTCTCTCGAGAAGGAGGGAAAGCGTGCGATTTATATTGGAATTGAAAATGGATATCCAATTGGAGAGGATCTTTCGAACATTGAGACTTATTACAAAAAAGGAGTTAGATATATAACTTTAGTGCATTCATCGAATAATGATTTAGCAGATTCTGCTACTGATCCTGCTGGACCAGAGCACAATGGGATAAGTGAGTTTGGATCTAAAGTTGTAAAAGAGATGAATCGCTTAGGTATTATGGTTGACGTCTCTCATGGTAGTGATGCTGTTTTTTATGATGCGATTAAAATTTCAAAGGCTCCTATTATTGCAACGCATTCGAATGCAAGGTCAGTAACTAATCACAAAAGAAATATGACTGATGATATGCTAAAGCTAATAGCTAAAAATGGTGGCGTTGTTCAACTTACCATGTTATCAAATTATTTAAGAGATCCTGTTCCTAATATAACAGCTGAAAAATTAAAAAAGGAACTCTTGTCAAATATAAAGTCCCCTGACCAAATAACAACTTTAGAAAGAGAGACTATGAGAAAACGTCTGAATGAGATAGATGATAAGTATCCTGTAGCACTGGCCAATTTGAAAAATGTAGTCGATCATATTGATCACATTATTAATGTTGCAGGTATTGACCATGTAGGTATCGGCTGTGATTTTGACGGAGGTGGAGGAATCGATGGTGTTTTTGACGTTAGCCAAGTTATGAATATTACAATTGAACTTGTGAAAAGAGGTTATAATGAAGATCAAATCGCAAAGATATGGGGTGGCAATTTGATTCGGGTTTTTTCTGAAGTTCAAACAATAGCAAGAAAAATTAAATCTGATACATCTTTATAATTGATTTTTAACCATTTATTAATCAGTTTAGCACTTCTATTTTGCTATAATTTAGATGAACACCCACTACGATTATCACTTTGTGAAATAGAGTATTTTTCAGAAACACGTATTATTTCGATCAACTTAAAGTTATTTCTAACAGATGTGAATGAAGCTATTCTTTTTGATCCAAATAACAATCAACTCGCATTTTGCCAGCCTAACGAATCAATTAATGCAAACCAAATGCTTTTAGATTATATAAACAGATATTTTTACGTTAAGGTGAATGAAAAATCAATTCCTCTGGAAATTAAAAATAAAAGACTAAGTGGTGAGGATGAAAATACCGCTTTATGGATTTACTTAGAACATAGTCAGTTGGGTGAATTAAGCTCCATCGAAATCAAAAATGCTATTTTTACTGACCTTTTCTTTGATCAAAATAACATTGTTTACATTCACCACAATAATCAATCGAATAGTGTAATGCTAAATAAAAAAACCTCCGTTTATCAATTGAAATTTTAAAATGCATCCTTTTCAATTTTATTTAAAATTAGGTTTTAATCACATAGCAAATTTTAATGGATATGATCATATTCTTTTTTTAGTTGTTCTTTGTGCAGTTTATCAATTGAAACAATGGAAAAAGATAATAATCTTAGTAACTGCATTTACAATTGGACACAGTATCACACTATTCTTAGTCTCTTTTGATATTTTCTCAATCCCATCACGTTACGTTAAACTACTCATACCAATAACAATTATGTTTACCTCTTTGTATAATATCAGAAGTATTGAAAAAATAAAAAATTCAAATATGTCAAAAAATTATTTTCTTGCCCTATTTTTTGGATTAATTCACGGTATGGACTTTTCAAATTACTTTAAAGCACTAATCATTTCGCCTGAAGAAATTATCATACCTTTATTGGCCTTTAATATTGGTTTAGAAATAGGACAATTTTTAATTGTTTTTGTTATAGTTTTAATTTCCTATGTTTTCTTGAGTATTTTAAAGATAAAATATTATAGTTGGAACTTATTTGTGTCCGGCGCAGCATTTGGTATCTCTCTAATTTCAATTTTAGAATTAAGCTTAGGACTTTGAAAAATTATTATTTGCTTTTACCCATGCTACTGCTTTGTTTTTGTGAAAAAACAGATTGTTTTGAAATAACTAGAAAACAGAAAAGTGGGAGTAATTTTTTATTTTTTTTTGAAGATGAGTATAATCCACTCTTTAACAACCCAACTGTACTTGATCAATATGGGGCAATTCCTTCAGGTGCTGTAAGTGAAGATATATATAATAGTTATCAGGTTGGGGATACTTATTGTGTAGAATAAATTATTATCCAAAATCACAAGTCGCCTATTAGAATTTTATGATTTTAATTTAATTCTTGCAAGCACATTATCTGATGTGAGATATAAATAACTCTCATCACTATCAAAAGCACAATTCGCAGTTTCCTTACCTGGCATGATAGTGCCTAGATGCTTTCCTTTAGGGTCCAAAAGAAGAACACCGCCGGGTCCAGTTGTGAAGATAATTCCAGTAGAGTGAAGTTTAAGGCCATCAAAAAGACCAATCCTACTTTTGCTTAACTTGTTACCATCAAAAAAAATTCTTTCATTTTTTAGCCCATTATCATTATCAAAAGCTATAATTACATTATTGTCTTTATCGGAATTACCTACGTAAACTGTTTTTTCATCTTTTGAAAGAATAATTCCATTTGGACGTTTCATACTTTTAGAAAGTAATTCAATTCCCTCTGACTCACTCCATTTATAAATTCCGTTAAAATTAAGTTCTTTAAGAGTGTCATCATCCTTCATTTTCAATCCATACGGTGGATCAGTGAAGTAAATTGATCCACTCTTATCAAAAACTAAATCATTTGGACTATTGAGTCTTTTACCTCTGTAGTTGTCTACGATTATTTCAAAGGAAGGGCTTTTAAAATTCCAATATTTCAGGCGAGCAATTGTTCTGTCTCCATGTTGACACAAGATTAAATTTCCTTTTGAGTCAAGGGCTAATCCATTGGATCCATCTGTTTTACTTGTTGGAGAGTAATTAGTCATACCACTAGGCTCTAGAAAAACACTTAAACCTTCATTTTCATTCCACATATAAACTTTATTATTAGGTACATCTGAAAATAAAACTCCATCTAACTTATCCACCCAAACTGGCCCTTCAGCCCAATCAAATCCTTTAGCCAGTAATTCAATTTTGGTATTTTTATCTATTAGTTTTTCCATCTCTGGGTCCAAGAATTCCAAAGAACCAATTGTATTTTTTTGACTATGTAGGATCAAAAAACTAAATAATAGAGAAATTGATATATTTTTTTTCATAAAGTGAATTTAAAAATTATATTCTGTTTTTTTTAGATACTCTTATTAACTTTTATAATCTACATTCCTAGTTATAAAATCACTAAAAAAAATATCTTAAAACTTGGCAGAATCATCTCAATTAATAAGTATATTAATAACAAATACTATTTCAGAAAATGAAAAAAAACAATCTCAGCCGTCGTAAGTTTAACACTCGAATTATTTTAGGAACATTAGGTTTAAGTGCGACCCAAAGTTTAATAGCTCAAAAAAATTTCAAATTAAAGGGACAAATTAATTGGTATAATGCTCAAGATATAGGAGTAGAGGGGAAGGGATGGTCAGATACTAAAAGATATTTTGACCGCTTACCGGCAAAGGCAGAGGGTATTGTTCGAGATCCAGTTTGGGATCTGTCTCGACATTCAGCTGGAATGTGCTTACGGTTTGAAACGGATTCACCAAACATATATATCCGTTATAAATTACATCTAGAAAGTCTTTCGATGTTTCATATGCCTGCAACAGGGGTTAGTGGTGTAGATTTATATGGTGAAGATGGTGAAGGTATTTATCGTTGGGTGTCTGTGATAGGACCTGAAGAACAACAAGTTGAAAAATCAATAGCTAAAGGATTAGCTCCTGGTTCTCGTCGATATACATTGTATTTACCTTTATATAATGGGGTTGACAAAATGGAAATCGGTGTAGATAAAGATAATTTTTTTAAACCTTTTAGTCCCCGAAAAGAAAAACCAATCCTTTTTTATGGAACTTCAATTATTCAGGGTGCTTGTGCATCAAGACCTGGATTGGCATTTCCTGCCATTTTAGGTAGAAGATTAAGGCGACCAACAATTAATCTAGGTTTTTCTGGAAATGGTATTATGGAACCCGAAGTAGCATCTCTACTGGCTGAGTTAGATCCCTGTGTATTTGTAATTGATTGTCTCCCAAACATGAATGAAAAAAATGTTTCAGAGAGAACAATCCCATTAGTTAAAAAGTTGAGGGAGTCACATTCCAAAACACCAATACTTTTAGTTGAAGACAGGAGTTTCACAAACACATCGTTTTTCCCCTCAACTAAAATTCACCACCATAAAAGTAGAGCTGCATTAAAAAAAGCATTTGCAGAGTTGGTTTATGAAGGGGTAGTGAATTTATACTATTTAGATGGAGATAATTTGTTGGGTAGAGACGGTGAGGGTGCCACTGACGGTTCACATCCAAACGATCTTGGAATGCTTCGTTATGCCGATGCTTATGAGCCCGTATTAAGATCTATCCTAAAACAGTTTTAAATTTTTATTAAAATTTACTAGGTTTTTGTACTTTTAGACTGTCTCTAAAAGTGTCTCTAGAAGCTTCTATTTGCATCCTTAGTTGTTGACGTTGGATTAAGCCTTATAGCTTTACCTTAGGTCTCATTGTTGGAGCAATTAGTAAAAATAAAGAAAGTTAAATTTAAAATCAATCGGATTTATTATATCTGAAAATGAGAATTAAAACCATAAATCAAAAAACAAATAATCATATTCTAAGTATTTTCTTCATACTTGCATTAAATAGCTTTTTTATCGGATTTTCACATGTAGGTGAACACTCTATCCAAAATAAATTTTGGAATATTCAAGATAATACAAAAACTATTGAAGCAAATTATATCTATTTGAAAGACCAACAAGTTTTTCTTAGGGATGAAAAGACAAGTTCCATCATAAATTTCCCGTTAACTGATTTCTCTATGGAGGATCAACTTTTAATCTTAAAGCAAAATGAATTATCAGAGAAAATCAATTTAAATAAATCAGAAAAATATCATTTAGGAATTTCAGAAGTTAAAAGGTATAGTAAAAATAAAGCTCTGATCCTATTTCTGTTTTCAGCTTTTCTGTTGTTCTCAATTATTTTTTATTTTGGTTTTCAAAAAGCTAGAAAAACAGCATTGATAAGTTTTGTTTGTTCTTCATTTATATTGGTTTTAATTGCTTGTTCTTCAGATGAGGGTCAGGTACCAGATGATGTTGTAAATACTTCACCAACATCTTCAGCTGAACCCACGTCAAATAATACATCAACTGATACATCTTCCACAGATACATCATCTTCAAATAATTCTCAGACTACAGAGGGCTCTGGTATAGACACCATAATAAGTTATTTTGAAAAATTTTCTGGTGTATCCATCAACAGCGATAATGAATATTTCTACATCAATTCTTACAGTTGGCCAGAACATGAAATGGGAGTTGGGATAAACTCATGGCAGGAGCAAGTTGCAATTCCACAAAATTATACTGGTGATAATAGTTGGAGAATTCCACTAAACCCAGTAATGGCAGATAATCCTGTAGATACATCGGTTAATTTATTTAGAGGTGCTATTGCTATTGCAGTAAATGGAGTCCCAATATTTAATGCGGTTAACAATCGTGGTGTAAACGCTTACGAGGCAGGAGAATTGGATAATTGGGGTGGGCATTTTGGAAAAGGAGATGATTATCATTATCACCTAATCCCAACACATTTAGAGGAAACTATTGGAACAGAACAGCCATTAGCATATGCACTCGACGGGTATCCTATATATGGATATACTAATGAAATATTAGACGATGCCTTTGGGCGATACGATAATAGCGGAAACTACCAATACCACGCAAAAACTATTGCTCCTTATTATATGCCTTTCGTGATGGGTGAAATTAATGTCACAGATGATGAAATCTCTCCTCAACCTTCTCAAAATCCAATTAGACCTTCCGATTCATTTAAGCCTGTAAGTGGTGCCAGTGTGACAGGTTTTTCTCAAACAGGTGTAAATGCTTTTTCTTTCGAATATACTGTAGAAGGTGTTAAGTATTATGTTAATTACAATTGGGATGAGAACTGTAAATTTACATTTACCTATGTTGATGAAAATGGCGGAACTATAAATCTGCCTCATAATGGATCTTTACCAGATGATTCTACCGAAAATTCTGAAACATTTATAAATACCTCTGCATGTATAGATGTAGATTATCTATCTTCAAGCTATAATATTTCTAGTGATGACAGCTCATCAAGTTTGAGTGAGGTTTCAAATGGATTCTCTGCTACATCTGATATATCAGATTTCACATTAACGAGTGATGCAATAAATTCTGAAGGTGAAATTCTTGATGCCTTTAAATGTGAGGAAAAAGTTAATGGAATTGAAAAGTCTATTCCAATTGCGTGGTCAAATATTCCTGAAGGAACGGGAAGTATTGCTATTTCGATTCATGGTTTTCCAAATGCAAATGAGACCAACTCGTATTTAACTCTCTGGAATATAAATCCAAGTGTAACTGAAATTCAATATGGTGAAGCAAATAGTGGTGAATGGTTCATGGGACCAAACAAAGATGGAGGTAAGATTTCTTATAGTTCCCCATGCAGTCCAAGTGGAGGAACATCAACATATTATATGACTATTTACGCCTTAAATATTACACCTCCTAGCCTTCCAGAGGAAAACTCTTTAACTATAAATTATAGTGCTCTTGTTAATTCACTTTCTGAAGTGACTATTATTGATCAGGTTGTTTTAGAATATATATCGTCTGTAAATTAATATTATTTTTAAAATTTTAATACCCAATACGGTTTCTTCTTGTCAATCTTCTCAGAACAAGTGCAAAGTTTGAATGGTCCGTTTACATCACACATGCTATTAATTTACAAATTCAGAAAGGGTTCCTTCAAAAGAAATTATTTCAACTACTTGAAGTGATGATTCAGATGATGAAATTATTTTACGCTCATTCAAATAATCTTTAGTTGGCATTAAACCTTCTGTTTCAAAATCTTTATTTTGTTATGAATAAGCCTTTTCAGTTCAATATTCTCTAAAATGCTTTTTGCAAAACGTATTGTATTATTACTGTTTAAATCAAAATAATATTGTTCAGAGTGCTTGTCAAACTCAAGATTCCAAACATTAGTTTTATAGTTATATATGTATTCAAAAGTCAAATAAATTTCATCTGCCCCTATATCAGAATATTCTTCTTCACCCAAAAGCATTTTTTTTAAAGCGTTATCAATAAAATCATCAAACGAATAGGTTGTTTCATAATCGTAAACACCCCCATTTGAACCAATTTGAGTGATACATTTAAAATAATATTCATCTTTAATTTTAGTCACTTTAAAATCAAAGTTGAATATTATTTTCTAGTAAAATTGAATTTATGAAATTTAATTTGACCTCATTTGCTTCTCCAAATGCCGCTGTTTTGCCAAGATCACATTTGATTGAATTCGAAATTTCTTGGACGCTTAAACCATCATTATAACCCTCCAATGTTTTTTGATAATATTCTTTTAAATCATTTCTAAATTGCTTTACTTTTTCTAAGTTACTTAATGGGCCATGACCAGGTATTATAATGGTTTCCTGATTAGAAATGGAGATTATTTTATTAAGGTTCTCGATAAAGCCTTTGATATTCCCACCTCCAGTTAAGTCAATAAATGGTAAACCATACATTATAAAGGAGTCTCCTGCATGGATAACATTTGCTCGCTCAAATTTTATGATTGAATCTCCGTCCGTATGACCAGGGCCAAAATAATATACATTTATTATTTCATCCTGTTCTTGTAAAGTTATTTTTTTGGAAAAAGTAATGGTAGGTAGCTCTTTCTCCTCATGGGGTGGAGCTTCAAAACCTTCCAGAACTTTAAAAATTCCGCCATAAGTTTCCGATGCATTTTTTTGTCGCTTCAAAACGTTTATATGAGAAATTATTGGAATATTCATTTTACCATAAGCTCTATTTCCATCTGAGTGATCATAATGATGATGAGTGTTTAGGATGTATTTGAATGGTTTGGTAGAAATTTCTCTAATTGTAGATGTGATTAGATCCTCAACTATTTCAAATGAATTGTCAATCATTATTAAGCCGTTGTCTGTAACAAATAACCCAATATTTCCCATCCCAGCACCTAATCCTTCAATTAAATAAAGATTGTCTTTAATTTTTTCGACCCTTAATGTAAGATTTTCGGATACCTGTTTTATTGTTTCCTCATACTTTAAATACTCCACACTTTGAGAATACCCTAAGGTATGAGAAAGGCATAATATGATAAATAATTTTTTCATTTTAATTGATTTATGATTAGCATTCAAATATAAGGAACTCTATTATATTTCTACTCCGTGTTTTTCTTCCTGAACTTAATGAAGATGATATGCCAATGATTTAGAATATTGCAATAGCGTTTACTGGTGAACCGGTCCCTCCCTTAAATCTTAATGGTTGAATGGAAATAAAAAACTCCCATTTATTTTGTTTTATAGCTTCTTTTGAAATTGGTTCTAAATTTAAGTTATCTAATAATGGCATTCCCATAGACACCAGTGTTAATTTATGAACCGGACTTCCTTCTTCTGGTATTCCTGAGGGTTGAGCATCATTTGTTCCATCTGAACCTAAAACTGAGACTTGACGTTCGTCTAACAGTAATGCAATTTTATAATCAACCCCTGCACTTAGTTTTGAATAGTCTGAATCTCCTTTGACAGTTTTTTCAAACCATCTTCCAGTTCTGACAATAACAACATCTCCTTTTTCTATTTTAACATTATATTTTTCTTCAAATTTTAAAATGTCTTCTGTTGTAATTTTTGTTCCCGCATCTAGATACTGTTTGCCATATAGTAATGGAATATCAATTAAAACCCCCTTAGAAATAATACCACCGTTAAATGCTTCAATACCTAGTTCCTCAAATCCTTGTGGAGTAATATTTGAAGCATCATAGCCATTATATAATTTACCTCCCTGGCCTAAATGAGCTAATCCATCCATATGGGAAACGGTGAACCCGTGATATGAAATGCTGTAATTATCAAGAGCCCAATCATAACCTCTAAACTCAAGAGATGATGCTTGATGATCATATTTAGTAACTTCATCAAAATCAGAATGATTAATTTGAGAGGAGTCTTGAGTAATATCAAATGATAAAGAGACAGAAATTCCTTTTTTAGGTAGTTTTAGTGCATTTAATATTTTATTATTATCTATATAGTTTACTGTACCCCTTTTGTCCTTATCTCCCCATTTACCTTCGTTAGAAACTTTCTCAAATAATTTATCGAAAATTTTCTTTTCAGGAGAAACATTTTGAGAATTACAATAGTAAAATGACAATAGTGAAATAATTAAGATATAATATTTCATTTGAATTATTTTTATGGTTAGTTAGTTACAATATACAAATTAGTAACTAAATTTAATGAAGAGGATATGCCTGTGGTTTAGGCTATATACCATTATAGGCGCTCTAGTCTCAAAAGAAAAGTGGATTAATTATATTTTTTAAGAAGTTGTAAATGGTTATCAATCATTATATCTCGTGGTAATCCGTGTCCTACTTTATCAAGAATAATAATCTTTTTATGTATTTCAGGTGTTCCTATAAGTTCATTCCAGGGTAAAAAAGAATCTTCAAATTCAAAAATACCGTCGAGTTTACCTACAATATGAAGAATAGGTATATTAATTCTTCTTACATATAAATGAGATTCAATTTCTTTTCTGCTTTTTTGTAACATTAATCCACCGACAAAAATAGCCGCAGATGTGATTCTGTTTTCAATAGCTAAAAGAATATTCGAAGTGACAGAACCCCAGCTATATCCCATATATGAAAGGCTTTCGATATCAAGATTCTCTCTCGTCTCTAAAAAATCAATTACTCTTTTGAAATCTTTACCAATTTTTATTAATGTATTCTTATATTCTTCAGTTTCATTTGGCCACCAATCTTTAATAGTCTTTTCTCTGTCCCAAGTATTATGATAAACAGGAATTATTATTGAGTAGCCTTCATCTAAAAGATATTTTTTTTCTTTAATAATATTATTATCAATATTTAATTCGTCTGAAAAAATTGCCCCAGCTGAAGGAAATTCTATAATTGGTTTAGACTTTTTTTCGAATTTTTTTGAAGTAATTATATATCCATATAGTTTTTCATTGCTTTTATATGGAGTTGACATTTGAAATTTTTCTATTTTATATTTTTTGTTTGGAGATTCTATTGCACTTACGATAACTTTAAGTTCACTGTTTGGATAATCAAATTGTGATTTATAAACTTCAAAAACTTCATCACTGACATTCTTCTCAAGGCTAAAATTTCTTTCAATATGTTTAACAATAAAATTATCATTGCTTGTCTCTTTATCTGAAAAGTTTTTGACAAGCCTTAATCCATTTTGCTCTGACCTGTTGAACGGGGAAAGACTATAAAAACTGTTAAAAGTGTATTCATTTGTTTCATAAGAGCCTCCTAAAATTGCTTTTCGGTCTTCTCCATGTGAATTAATAACCCACTCCCTAACATTGCCTGCTATATTAGGCAACATTTTGTTATTTGTATTAAAATCAACTTCTCTTGGTTTGCTAGAGTTATAATTAGAACCATTTATATCAGGTAATTTTGCTGTGAACCCTGATAGTTTGGCTGCATCTAGCCATTGATAAATATTGGGTAAGCTATGCCCTTTGTATTTTGCATATGCTCTAGCTTCAAACCATGATATTCCTCTAACTGGAAAATTTTCTTCACCTTCATTGAAATCACCATATATCCAATTTTTTGGACCAGATTTACCAAATTTATCTGTAAATAAGCTTATGGAATTATTGAAAGAATATTCTTTTCCATTATAGTTAATTGGAAAATCCCAAAACCTAGGGTTTTCATATCCGCCGTCTTCAATAAACTGTTTGTATTGTTGATTGGAAACCTCTGCTTGTGATATGCCATAGGCAGGGATTGAATTATCTGTGCCTAAAAAAATTCCAGGGAAATTCATGAAAATATTTTCCTTTGTCCTTTTAAAAACATATCCTTCAGGAAGTTTTTTAATTAAACTAATATCAAAATATCCATATTCTTCACCGTCACTAATGTACTCTGTGTCTCCATTAATCAATTTAAGGTTAAAGTCTTCAACATCTGGACTTATAGCTGGTACTCTGAGACTGTCAATTGGTGCTAATCCTAAATAATTCCATACTGAGTCTTTATAGTATTTAACATACACTTCTGTTCCCTCAATGTCAGAACTAATATTTATTTTCCATGATGACTTTATGAAATAGTTTTTTAATATAATGTTATCTGGATATTCTTCTAGAAGAGTTTTAGTTTTTTTAAAAACATATAAGTTATCCCCTTTTTCAAAAGCATTTGAAATTTTAGGGAGTTGCTCAGTTAATAAATTATCTTTTGATTGTGATTTTCTAAAAAAATAAAGAAATAATACAAGAAATAGTCCGGTTAAAATTACATTTCCAATTCTAATTAATTTTCCTTTTTTATTCTTTGATTGAGATTTTTCAGGAGGGTCTTTTTTACTCTTAACAAATAAGATTATTATAGAAATGATGAAAGATAGGAAAAGAGCTATTAGAATATAATTGAACCACTTCCCATCAATATCATATTTCTTGAATAACCAATCTAATCCTTGAAGTATTGTAAAACCAAAAGCTAGAAAACCACTTAAAACTTGAAAAAATTTATTTGACCCCAGCATTGATTTATTATTCTAAGAAATAAATATATAAAAAAACAATAGGCTATATACCATTATAGGCGCTCTAGTCTCAAAAGAAAAGTGGATTTAATTTTAGGGTGGGGGGTCTAGTTTTAGAGTTTTAGGCTAGATTTTTTTGACTTTTTAGATCTGACCGTACAATAATCGTACAAATACTTATAACTAAAAACCCTAATACATTGATAATAAATATATTAGGGAATTTACTTGCGGAGAAAGAGGGATTCGAACCCCCGGAGGTGTGACCCTCAACAGTTTTCAAGACTGCCGCATTCGACCACTCTGCCATTTCTCCTTAATCGCGATAAATATACATTGCTTTTTCCGATTAGAAAACATTTCATTAATTCTCTTTTGACATAGTTAGAGCCATAGTTTTGTATATTTAAATTCTTATGGATGCTACATTAGAGTTAGTAATATTGCTTGCTATAGGATTTTTGGCAGGAATAGTTAATACGCTTGCAGGTGGTGGGTCTTTATTTACACTTCCAATTTTGATTTTTCTCGGATTACCTCCGCTAGTTGCAAATGGAACAAATAGAGTTGTAATTGTAGCACAATCTTTAAGTGGATCGATAGGTTACTCTAGTAAAGGAATTTACTCATATCCATTTAATATATATCTAGGAATAAGTGCCAGTATTGGAGCATATATTGGTGCCAAAATAGCTTTAAATATAAACGGGGAGATTTTCAATAAAATATTGGCCTTAATAATAATTATTGTTGGGGCATTAATCTTTATTCAAAAGAAAAAATTTACAAACTTTGTAAATGAGCGAACTACTGGAAAATATTTATGGTTTAGCATTTTAGGTTTTTTTGTTTTTGGTATTTATGGAGGCTTTATAAATGCAGGTATAGGTATACTTATAATGTTGTTTCTTAATAGATTAAACCAGATGTCGTTAGTAAAAAGTAACGCGACAAAAGTGTCTGTTGTTTTTATTTACTCATTTTTTGCTTTATTAATCTTTGCTTATAATGATTCAATAGATTGGAAAATGGGATTATCTATGGCTACAGGCTCCGTTTTTGGTGCATGGTTTGCAAGCCGTTGGTCTGTTAGAAGAGGCGATAATTTAATTCGTTATGCAGTGATTATAATTACTGTAATAATTTCAATAAAACTTTGGTTTTTTTAGCTCTAGTAGCTTTTATATCCTTCAATACTGATTCCGTAACCTGTTATTGCAATTCTTCTTTGTTGTTTCGAATTACTAATTACCCTAAGCCTTGTGATTCCTATGTCATGTAAAATTTGTGCACCTATTCCAAAATCTTTGTTATCCATTGGCATAGGAGGAACTTGATCGTGTTTACCTTTACGTTGCATTTGTTTTAGACTCCTAATTCTAGCTAAGAGGTTTTCTGGATTTTCATCCTGATTAATAAATAATATAGCTCCTTTTTTTTCATTATTTATTAAATTAAAAATATCATCCAATCTTTGATTTACAGCACCAGTGAGCATTCCTAAAATATCATTTGTTATTTTCGAGGACTGAATTCTAGTTAAAACAACCTCATTTTTTTCCCAATGTCCCTTACTTAATGCGAGATGAATATTTCCATTTGTAGTTTGATGGTATGCTCTCATTCTAAAAGTCCCGTATCGTGTTTTAACCTCATGATCTACTTTTTTTACAATCAGACTGTCATGTTGCATTCTGTAAGAAACTAGGTCTTCAATAGATACAATTTTTAGATTTAACTTTTTAGCTACATTAACAAGTTGAGGAAGTCTAGCCATACTTCCGTCCTCGTTCATAATCTCGACTATAACTCCCGCAGGTTCGAAACCAGCAAGTCTTGCAAAATCAATAGCCGCTTCAGTATGCCCAGTTCTGCGAAGTACACCTCCTGTTTTTGCAATAAGGGGAAATACGTGTCCAGGTTTAGATAGGTTAGATGGTTTTGTTTTTTTGTTGATTAGTGCCTTTATTGTTGAGGCCCTATCCGCAGCCGAGATACCGGTGGTTACTCCCTTACCCTTTAAATCAACTGAAACAGTGAATGCTGTATCCATAGGATCAGTATTGTCTGAAACCATTTTCACTAATTTTAGATCTTGACAACGTTCTTCAGTTAGTGGGGTACAAATTAAACCTCTTCCATGTGTAGCCATAAAATTAATCAGTGTTGGAGTGATTTTTTCAGCAGCAGCTACAAAATCTCCTTCATTTTCTCTATTTGCATCATCAACAACTATAATTACCTCACCGTTTTTGATGGCACTAATTGCTTCAGGAATACTATTTAATTCAATAAAATTTTCAGTCATATTCTTTTTTGAAAAGGTATTTTTTTAATAAGATTCAAAATTGGGGAATATATATTATAAATACTAATAAAACCCTTATCTGAGGAAGCTCTTTTAGTTAAAATATATGAGAAAGGTGCTAAAATAATTGTAGAAAGCCACGTAGCTATTAAAGGGGAGATGCTACTATCTTCCGCTGCATTTTTACTAAATAAACCAATGTAGTGATACGTTAGAAATATAATGACAGAAAGTACTAGGGGAAGACCTAATCCACCTTTCCTTATAATTGCTCCTAATGACGCTCCAATAAGAAATAATAATAGTGAAACTAATAGTAAAGTATATTTTTCTTGGAGAGTTATTTTGTGCAGATTAATTAATTTTTGATATGCAAAAAATTGTCCTTTTTTTGCATTCAAATCATTTAGTGAGTTCCTCACCTTAGTTATCCCTTGACTATAAACAGTACTTTTTTTCCAATTTTCATCAGTCACTATAAAATCTAAAACTTGTTCAGGTAAAATAGCTTTTTCATCAAAAGACTTCGTTTTACTTATCAAGGAGAATATCGGACATGTTTTTGAAAAATTATTATAGAAAATATTTTTCTCCTCTTTAAAGGAACTCTCAAGTGTGTCAATACTATTATTTAATTGATTAATTTTTTGCATTCGAAAAGATGTTTTTATGTTCTCTTGATTCAAATCAATATTATTGAATTGGGATAGATCTATATTCATCTCATATTCCTCAAAAGAAACTTTTGCATGCGGTATCCTATTTCGCTTTTTTATCTTTTTTGGTATAAATTCTTCATATCGATTACCATTATATAAAACCAATTTAAGGTTTGGGTCCGTTGGTTCATTTTTCATCTCTCCTCTCTCAGCCTTTATGACTATGTTATTTTGTTTATTTGGTGTGTATTCATGAATTATAACATTTTTTAAAAACCGATCATTATCACCATATTTTTTTTCAACCTTGATATTGTACAATCCAATTTCATTAAAAATACCTTCTCTAATAGCAAGTGTTGGTTTTAACTTCGCAAGATTTTTTCTGAGATTGTAAGATTTTAGCTCTCCATATGGAATTACATGATTTGAAAAGTAGAAAGTTCCAATACCTAGAAATAAATGAAAAATAGATAAACTTAAAAGGGCTCTTTGCAATGAAATACCTGTAGATTTCATAGCAGCGAATTCATAATTTTCTGATAAAGTTCCGAAAGTCATTAGAGAAGCAAGTAAAACCGATAATGGAAGTACTAGAGGAATTAATTTAGGGGAATAATAGATTAAAAATTTACCAATAATTAATATATCTAAACCCTTTCCAGCCAATTCATCAATAAAAAGCCAAAATGTTTGGATAATAAAAATAAATAAGCATATCCCAAACACACTTATAAGTCTTATTAGGTAGCTCTTTAGAATGTATTTATCAATAATTTTCAACCCCTTTTAGTCATTTATGTAATAATCAGGATATTTATTCTTATCAAAAACAAAAAAGTTATCCCTAAGAGTGATATTAGTTTTAATATTCTTTAATGTAAGTGTTGTTCGTGTGTCATATCTGCCAATTTCTATTAGTCTATAAATAAGTTTAGTTCTCATATCAATTCCAAGTAACAAATACTTTAATTCTTTATTCTCCTCATTTGGTATAAGCTTAATAAATTGAACAGGTGTCCCCATAACATTTTGTTTAATATCCCATTGGTAAACATAATCTTTTTTGTAAATAGTTAATAACTCTGAAGGATTAATTCCAAAGTCAGTTTCATCCTCAGGGTCACTGATTGTAACTTCTTCATTTTCCGGTACTATAGTATAAGTCATGTTTCCGTCAAATAATTGCTCATAGCCTAAGAAATTTATCCTATATAAATTCTTATTAATTGTTACGGAACCTTTTGTTTCCTGTCGGATGTTTTCTTGCCGATTTTCCAAAACATATGTAAAATCAAATTTTATATTTTTAAGTGAAGAAATTTTACCTGATACTTCATCTAGCAACTTTCTGGCAGCCTCGGTTTTTTGAGAAAATAAGGGATAACTAAGAAGTACAATAAAAAGAAATATTTTTTTTAACATTAGATTTTGATTAGAATGAGTTGTTATTTTTTATCATCTAAAAGACGATTTAATGAAGTTAAATCCTGTATTAAAACTTGGCGTGCTTTACTTCCTTCAAATGGCCCCACAACACCTGCAGCTTCCATTTGGTCAATTATTCTTCCCGCTCTGTTATATCCTAATTTTAATTTTCTTTGTAGTAACGAGGCAGAACCTTGTTGTGCAGTTACAATTATTTCAGCAGCTTCTCGAAATAGTGAATCCCGCTCACTGGCGTCTGTTTCAATACTAGAGTTATTTTCTTCACCACTGTACTCAGGAAGTATATGTGCTTTAGAAAATCCCATTTGACTTCCTACAAATGATGAAATACTTTCAACCTCTGGAGTATCAACAAATGCACATTGTATTCTAGTTAATTCATTGCCTTGTGTGTATAGCATATCACCCCTACCAATTAATTGATCAGCACCACCATTGTCAAGTATTGTACGTGAATCGATTTTTGATGCAACTCTGAAAGCTATACGGGCAGGGAAATTAGCCTTAATTATACCAGTTATCACGTTAACTGAGGGCCTTTGAGTTGCAATAATAAGGTGAATACCAATAGCTCTGGCTAATTGAGCTAAACGAGCAATTGGAGTTTCAACTTCCTTACCTGCAGTCATAATCAGGTCAGCAAATTCATCTACAACAAGTATTATATAAGGTAAAAAGTTATGCCCATCTTTAGGGTTAAGTTTTCTTTGTTTGAATTTGATGTTATACTCCTTAATATTTCTACACATTGCATTTTTTAGAAGTTCATATCTATTATCCATCTCAATACACAACGAATTTAGTGTATTTATGACCTTTGTATTATCTGTAATAATAGCTTCTTCAGTGTCGGGAAGTTTAGCCAAGTAATGACGTTCTATCTTACTGTAAATATTTAATTCTACTTTTTTAGGATCTACCAAAACAAACTTTACTTCGGCCGGATGTTTCTTGAAAATTAGTGAGGTCAAAACTGCATTAAGCCCAACAGATTTCCCTTGACCAGTTGCGCCTGCCATTAATAGATGAGGCATCTTTACAAGATCAACAACGAATGTTTCGTTACTTATATTTTTTCCAAGAGCAATTGGGAGTTCCATTTCCGCATTTTGAAACTTAGTAGAACTAATTACAGATCGCATTGAAACAATAGTTGGGCTTTGATTTGGAACTTCTATTCCGATTGTACCCTTTCCTGGAATGGGTGCTATAATTCTTATTCCAAGGGCAGATAAAGAAAGTGCGATATCGTCTTCTAAGCTTTTGATTTTTGAAATACGAATTCCTGCGTCTGGGACTATTTCATAGAGTGTTACAGTTGGACCAATTGTGGCTTTAATATTTGAAATTCCAATTTTATAATTATTTAGAGTCTCAACAATTTTATTTTTATTTGCCTCGAGTTCTTCTTGGTTTATTTTTATTCCAGTCTCACCATAATTTTTCAAAAGATCTAATTTGGGCATTTTAAATTTGCTAAGCTCTAGTGTTGGATCAAAAAAACCTTGTTTTTTAATCAGATCATTAGTAATTTTTTCATCTAAAGTTTCTTCTTCTTTGGCAGTTTCAACTTCCATTACTAATTCATCGGTTTTTAGCAGATGTTTTTCAAATAATTTCTTTTTTGTTGTTACATCCGAATTTTTAAATATTTCAGAATCATTTTTTTCATTTTCTTTTTGGCTTGGGTCTAAAGGAATAGATTCAACAAAATTTTCGCTTTGGTTTTCGGACGTTTTGTTTTCGCTCCAAAGTTTGTTCCACCAAAGTTGGATATTTTCTGGTGTCCATTTTAATTGAATAACAACGATGCACATAAAAAAGAAAATCAAAATTGCCAATACACCAATTTCTCCTACGTAGGATTTTAAAATTAAATTTAATTCATAGCCTACAACTCCACAGTATTTTGGGTTTGAAGGAAATAGATACCCTAAGAAAACAGTTAGCCAAATTATATGTGAAATACCCCAAGACCAATTAGAAAGTATTTTTTCTGTATTTACATCAAAAAATAACTTAAAACCACTCAAACAAAGGAGATATGGGAAAAGTATGGATGAAAAGCCTACCCCTTGATATATAAATAAATGACTAACAAATGCACCTACCTTACTTAAAATATTTTTTGCTGGAACTGATTTATCAAAAAAAGATTCGAGAGAACTATAATCTTCTTTCCAATTGAAATAATAGGACACAAATGATATTATCAAAAGCAAACCTAATAAGAATAGTCCTCCTCCAAATAATACTTGACGTTGACGTCTAATTTTTGGATCAGTTTGAGAACTTTTTTCCTTTTCTACCATTAATTTAGTTTGTAATACAAAAATACAAATTCAATCGCAAAAGTGTTTCATTAAAAATCTTTTGCTAAGCCTGAAATATGAAAAATTAGTTTATTAAAATTTGTATAAAATAAAACCCGGTTTTAACCGGGTTTTATTTTAAAATATTTATTTAGTTAGTTTAAATCAAAGCGGTCGGCATTCATAATTTTATTCCACGCCCTTATAAAGTCGACTACAAACTTTTGATTATTATCATTTTGTGCGTAAACTTCAGCTATAGCGCGAAGTTCAGAGTTAGACCCAAAAACAAGATCGGTTCTTGAAGCTGTTCTTAATATTTCACCTGTTTCTCTATCTCTTGCTTCATACTTGTTATAGTCGGTTGAACTCCATTCAACATCCATTGAAAGAAGTATTTTAAACCAGGTATTATCTAGTCTACCATCAGTCCAAATGCCGTCTCCTGAAAATGAAATTCCCATGGCACGTAAACCTCCAGTTAAAGCGGTCATTTCCGCTGGCGTCAATCCTAAAAGCTGTGCTTTATCGAGGAAAATTTCTTCTGGACTTACAGAGAATTCCTTTTCAGAATAATTTCTTAGACCACAGGCTTTTGGTTTAAGAAGATTGAAAGATTCTATATCTGTATTTTCTTGAGTTGCGTCACCTCTACCGGTAGTCACATTAACCTTGTGTCCACATGCCTTTTCAATACCAATCGCACCACCAATAACAATTACATCTGCAATACTAGCATCATAATTTTCAGCTATTTTTTCATAGACATTAAGTACTTTTTCAAGTTCATGTGGATTGTTAACATCCCAATTCTTTTGCGGTTCTAAACGAATTCTTGATCCGTTTGCTCCACCGCGATTGTCTGAACCTCGAAAAGTTATAGCACTTGACAGGGCCGTGTTAACCATCTCTTGTATGCTTAGACCTGAATCAGCAATTGTTTTTCTAATGACATCTTCTTCATTCGAAGTAAGCAACTTTCCTGTAGGTGTAGGATCTTGCCAAATGTATTCACTGTCTTTATAATCCCCACTGACATAATTACTTTTTGGGCCCATATCACGATGTAATAGTTTAAACCAGGCACGAGCAAATGTTTCTCCAAACTCCTCAGGGTTCTTTAAAAATCTTTCACAAATCAATTTATATTTAGGGTCAACTTTTAATGACATATCTGCAGTTGTCATCATTGGTAAAACTTTAATTTCACTTCCGTCTACTTGAGGAACCATATCCTCTTCTGCACAATTAATAGGGTGCCATTGCCATGCTCCAGCAGGACTTTTTTTGCATTCCCATTCATATCTGAAAAGTAGTTCGAGATATCCCATGTCCCATTTTATTGGGTTAGTTGTCCACGGACCTTCTATACCACTCGTAATTGTATCAACACCAATTCCAGAGGCATATTTATTTTTCCAGCCTAAGCCCATCATTTCTATTGGAGAACCCTCAGGCTCAGCTTCTACAAGTGCTTCGTCACCAGCTCCATGTGCTTTACCGAAAGTATGTCCACCAGCAGTAAGAGCAACAGTTTCTTCATCATTCATCGCCATACGCTTAAAAGTTTCTCTTACATCTTGAGCAGATAGTGCTGGGTCAGGAATTCCGTTAGGTCCTTCAGGATTTACATAAATTAAACCCATTTGAACAGCAGCCAGTGGATTTTCAAGCGACTGGCGAGTATCTCCATAACGATTATCACCCAACCATTTGTCTTCTGCACCCCAATAAATATCTTTTTCTGTTTGCCAAATATCTTCTCTACCCATAACTGTTCCATGATTAGGTCCTCCCATATCTTCAATAGCAACATTTCCAACAAGCACAAGTAGATCAGCCCATGACAATTTATTTCCGTATTTCTCCTTTATTGGCCAGAGTAAGCGTCTTGCTTTATCTAAATTACCATTATCTGGCCATGAATTTAATGGAGCAAATCTTTGTGCTCCTGTTGCCGCACCACCACGGCCATCACCTGTCCTGTATGTTCCAGCTGCATGCCATGTCATACGAATAAAAAAGGGTCCATAATGGCCATAATCAGCAGGCCACCAGTCTTTAGAATCCTTAAGCATTATTTTAATGTCCTCCTTAACAGCGTCAAGGTCGAGTTTTTTTACCTCTTCCTTATAGTCTAACTCTGGGATCGGATTACTTCTGTCTCCATGTTGTCTGAGTATATCAAGGTTTAATTGATTTGGCCACCAGTCTTTATTTTGTGTCCCAAGGTTTGGTGTTGTAGTTGACCCATGGAATGGGCATTTGGTTTCGCTCATAATAGTTTAAATTTTTTAATAAATTTAGTAAACCTTAACTAAGTATCTAAAATTTTTGCTTGTAAAATTACTTATTCATTAATAAGTTTTTCCTATAATGTAATTAATGCAAACATTAGTTTTTTAAATCTAACTTTTTTTCAAAATTTTAATATTCAAAGCAGCATAAAGTAATGTCATAAATGGACTTATCCAATTAAAAATAGCAAAGATGAAATACTCTCCAACACCAACATTTAATACTCCTGACTGATATGCACCACACGTATTCCATGGTATTAATACCGAAGTAACAGTTCCTGAATCTTCCAAAGTACGGCTTAAATTTTCAGGAGCTAACTTTCTTTCTTCATATGCTTTCTTGAACATTTTACCAGGAATTACTATTGATAAATATTGATCTGAAGCAGTTAAGTTGACAGCTAAACACGAGGCAATTGTACTCGCGAATAACTGAAAAGTATTTTCAGCCCAATTTAAAAGGGAGGAACTTATTCTACTAAGAGCACCAACAGCATCCATTATTCCACCAAATACCATTGCACATATAATTAGCCAAATTGTACCCAACATACCTTCCATTCCACCTGAAATAAATAAATCATTTAATAAAATATTAGAAGTAGCTATTTTGGTTGAAACAGTTATTGCATTCATTATCGCTTGATACGCTACAGAAGCATTCAAAACATCTGATCCGGCAATCTCTAATAGTATTTGAGACTGAAAAAGTAAAGCAAACAAAGCTCCCATTAAGGTACCAAAGAGTAATGCAATTAGAGGAGGTGTTCTTTTAACAATTAGAACTATAACACTAATTGGGACCAAGAATAGCCACATATTAATTGTAAACTTTTCTTCAATAGCTAATAATAGTTCATTTGTTTCAGTATTTCCGGACGTGGTGGTTGTAAAACTTATAACAAGAAAAACAAACAACGTTATTAAAATACTTGGTATTGTTGTAAAAGTCATATATCTGATATGCTTAAATAATTCCCCACCGGCCATCGCAGGAGCTAAGTTAGTAGTGTCTGACAATGGTGAAAGTTTATCTCCAAAATAAGCGCCAGAGATTACAGCACCTGCTACCATCCCTGATGGAATTTCCAAAACATTTCCTATTCCAACTAGTGCTATTCCTACAGTTGCAGAAGTTGTCCAACTGCTTCCAGTTGCTAAAGAAATTAGTGCACAAATGATGACACTTGCTGGTAAAAAAATTGTTGGATGTAATATTTTTAGGCCAAAAAAAATCATAGCTGGAATTATACCGCTTATTAGCCAAGAGCCTGCAAGTGCTCCAACAAAAAGTAAAATTAATATTGCCCCTGTGACCGACTGAAGGTTTTCGGCTATTTTTTTTATCATTTTTTTATAGGGAATTTTTTTATAAAAGCCGATTATTGCTGCTATAGCTCCCCCTATTAATAATATAAATTGATTTGACCCATTTAAGGCATTATCACCATATATAAATACATTAATTGAAAGTAGAAAAACTAAAAATATTAAAGGAATTATTGCAAGTCCCAATGAAAGTTCATTTTTTTTCAAATTGAGTTCAATTTAGTTTCATTACAAGTTATAACAATTTCAACTAAAAATTGGTTAAAGAATTGATGTAGGTTGGAAACATTTGTATTTTTGATTATAAACTGAATTTAAATATGAATAATTTTGATATCGCAATTATAGGCTCTGGACCAGGTGGCTACGTTGCTGCAATACGTAGTGCTCAGCTAGGTATGAAAACCGCACTAGTTGAAAAGTATGATTCCCTTGGTGGGACATGTCTCAATGTAGGGTGTATACCATCTAAATCTTTATTGGATTCATCTCATCATTATGAGGATGCAATTAAACATTTTTCAGAGCATGGGATTGAATTTGACGGTAAAATAAAAGTAAACTTTAAACAAATGATTGATCGAAAAGCTGAGGTAGTAAATCAGACTACCAAGGGAATTAATTATTTGATGAAAAAAAATAATGTTAGTGTATACAATGGTATCGGTAGTTTTATAGATTCAAATCATATTAAAGTTACGTCAGATAAGGAGCAAACAATAAAAGCTAAAAATATAATTATTGCAACTGGATCTAAACCTGGTACTTTACCTTTTATTAATGTTGATAAAGAAAGAATAATTACATCAACTGAGGCGCTAAAGCTAAAAGAAATTCCCAGACATATAATTGTTATTGGGGGTGGGGTAATAGGTTTGGAACTGGGACAAGTTTATCGAAGGTTAGGCGCTGAAATATCTGTTGTTGAGTATGCGGATAGAATTACCCCTGCAATGGATGCATCATTATCAAGAGAACTAATGAAAGTCATGAAAAAACAAGGGGTTAAATTTTATTTGTCTCATGAAGTTAAAAAAGTTGAAAGAAAAAATAAAGAAGTAATCATAACGGCTTCAAACAAAACTGGTGAAAATATAAAGTTTACAGGTGATTATTGTTTAGTTTCCGTTGGTAGAAAACCATACACTGATTTACTAAATACTGAAGCAGCAGGAGTTAAAGTTGATAAATTGGGTCGTGTTGAAGTAAATGAACATTTACAAACATCTAAATCAAATATTTATGCAATTGGTGATGTTGTCAGAGGTGTAATGTTAGCTCATAAAGCTGAGGAGGAAGGAGTAATGGTTGCAGAGTTGATTGCAGGTCAGAAGCCGCACATAGATTATAATTTAATTCCAAATGTTATATATACTTGGCCTGAAGTTGCATCTGTAGGTAAAACGGAAGAGCAGCTAAAAAGCGAAGGGAAATCATATAAATCTGGACAGTTTCCAATGCGTGCTCTAGGACGAGCAAGAGCAAGCATGGACACTGACGGATTTGTTAAAATTTTAGCCGATTCTGAAACAGATGAAGTTTTAGGTGTACATATGATTGGAGCAAGAGCAGCTGATCTGATAGCTGAAGCTGTAACAGCAATGGAGTTTCGCGCATCTGCTGAGGATATTGCACGCATGAGCCACTCACATCCTACATATGCAGAGGCCATAAAAGAAGCCGCTCTGGCAGCATCAGAAAACCGCCCCTTACATATATAACTTTGATTAGATAGATTTTTAGTTATGAAAAGAAGAAATTTTATTAAAGACTGTAGTGTTGCAGCCTCAGCTTTTAGTATTATCCCGAGCCATTTATTGGCGAGGAAGGGTAATAGTCCTAACGACAAAATTCAAATAGGTTTTATAGGTGCAGGTAGACAAGGAAGAGGTTTGATGGAAAATTTTGTCAACTACAGTGAAGCTGAGGTGATTTCAGTATGTGACGTTGATTTTGAAAAAACGACTTTATTTTCAAAAAAATTAAATCAAAAATTAACTGAAAATCAAAGAAGTAATCGAAAAATAAAAGAATTTTTATCATATCGAGAATTATTAGATGATAAAGAATTAGACGCTGTAGTCATTGCCACACCTGACCATTGGCATGCACAAATGTCAGTGGACTCTGCTAAATTAAAAAAAGATGTCTATTGTGAAAAACCTCTCTCTTCTTCTGTGTATGAGGGTAGAGCAATAGTTGATGCTGCTAGAAAATATCAAATAATTTTCCAAACTGGAAGTATGCAAAGATCATGGGGTCAATTTAGGCATGCTGTTGAACTTATTCGTAATAAATATATTGGAGAGGTTAAAACAATTAATGTTGCCATCGGGGCACCCTACATATCTTGTGATTTACCTACTCAGCCAACACCCAAAAATATTAATTGGGATGATTGGATTGGGCCAGCGCCATATAGAGGCTACCATAAAGATCTTGCCTGTCCAATTGGTGATAATCGTTGGGCACAGTGGAGAAATTATTTTCCATTTGGAGGGGGAATGGTCACTGACTTTGGTGCTCATATGTTTGATATAGTGCAATGGGCCTTAGATAAAGATCAAACTGGACCAACAGAATATATCCCCCCAGTTACTTCTTCAAATATTGGATTATCATTTAGATATCAAAACGGTATTGAAGTTAATCATAGAAAGTGGGGTAGAGGCAATAATGAAATCCAATTTATAGGAACTGAAGGTAAATTGGAAGTTAGTAGAGGTTATATAAAAACTTATCCCGATAGATCCCTTGCAAAAAAAACCATCGATAAAGTCAATTATGAGAGAGTATATTTAAGCGACAACCACCATAAGGACTGGTTAAAAGCTATAAAAAAAAGAATACCTCCTATATGTGATGTAGAGGTTGGACATCGAACAGCTACTGTTTGTAATATTGTAAATATCGCTTATGCCCTTCAGCGTCCATTAAACTGGAATCCTAATTCAGAAAAATTTATAAATGATCCAGGGGCAAGTTTGATGCTAGATAGAACATATCGAGGCAAATGGAATTACAAAGATTTTTAAGATAAAAAAGGTTTTATTTTTTCTTTTAGTTTATCTAATCCTAAATTACCTAAGCTTCCAATATGTTTATGACTTATTTTTCGATCAGGTTTAAACTTTCCGTTTTCGATAACTTTTGCTAAATTCTTGTAGGCATCCCTGAATGTCTTCCCATTCAAAACCTCTTTGTTAAGTGCCTCAACTGTAAAAAGATAATCGTATTTTTTTTTATCTGTAATATAATTTGAGACCTTAATTTTGGGTAAACTTAAAAGGAGGATTTCTAAACATTCTTTAGTTTCATTAATAGACTCAATTATTGCACCCTTAGCTTGTTGAAGGTCTCTATGGTAGCCACTAGGAAGATTTGACGTTAAAAGGGTTAGCTGATTTGGTAATCCTTTAATCACATTAAATTTTGCTCTTGCTAATTCAAACAAATCTGGATTTTTTTTGTGAGGCATAATGCTCGATCCTGTAGTGAAATCATTAGGGAATGAAATAAAATCATAATCTTGTCCCATATAGAGACATATATCCATGCAAAATTTGGAAAGTGTATCTCCGAAAGTTGATAAAGAAATTGCAACACTTTTTTCAAGCTTTCCTCTACTCATCTGTGCAGCAACAGAATTAATCTTAAGCTCTGAAAACCCTAATGTTTTAGTAGTTAAATCTCTATCTATTGGAAATGAACTTCCGAAACCTGCTGCACTTCCTAGTGGGTTTTGATCTGCAATTTTATATGCGCTTTGCCAAAAGTACAGATCATCTATTAAACATTCAGCATACGCAGAAAACCATAAACCAAAAGATGAGGGCATTGCAATTTGAAGATGAGTATAACCAGGGAGTAGGTTGTCTTGATATTTTTCTGCTAATGATAGAAGTAGATCAAAAAGCTTAATTATTTTCATTTTAATTTGACTTAATTCTTTTTTAACATAAAGATGCATAGCAACTAATACCTGATCATTTCTTGATCTTGCAGTGTGAACTTTTTTTCCAACTTCTCCAAGTCTTTTGGTTAAAAAATATTCGATTTTTGAATGTACATCTTCAAATTCCTTTTCAATTTTAAAAGTTTTATTTTTTATTTCTTTTTTAATTTCATCTAAGACTAAACAGAGTTGCTTAACCTCATCATTATTTATTAATCCTACTCTTCCAAGCATTTTAACATGAGCTATTGAAGCTTCACAATCAAATTCTGCAAGTACCATATCATATTCTCGATCTTTTCCTACAGTGAAAGAGTCTACTTTTTCGTTTAAGTTATTTCCTTTTTTTTGCCAAAGTTTCATATTATTTGTTTTAGTAGATTTATGTAAATTGAAATACCTTCCTCAATTTCTTTGATATAAATAAATTCATCAGCAGAATGAGAGCGAGTAGAATCTCCAGGGCCAAGTTTTAAAGAAGGACAGCTCAATGATGCTTGATCCGAAAGGGTAGGGGAACCATATGTTTTTCTTCCTAACTTTTCTCCGGCTTTTACAATTGGATGATCAACACTTATGGAAGAACTTTTTAGGTGTAGTGATCTTGCTTTTACATTACAAGGCAAAGCTTTTTGTATCACTTCATCAATCTCATGGTTTTGATAGCATTCATTTACCCTGACATCCAGTACCAATTTGACTTCAGATGGAACTACATTATGCTGACTACCAGCATTAATTTGTGTGAGTGTTAGTTTTACGGGACCTAATATTGGTGATACCTTTTCAAAAGAAATATTATCAATTTTTTTAATTATTTCAGGTAATTTCATAAGTGGATTGTCCTTATTGGGATGTGCAGCATGACTAGGTGTTCCTTTAATTTCAATATCAAAAACAACCAAACCTTTCTCTGCAATTGCTAATTCCATTTGAGTAGGCTCTCCGATTATAGCAAAGTCAATCTTAGGCAAGTAGGGGATTAAATAGCGTAAACTTTTATCTCCTGCAGTTTCTTCTTCGGCAGATGCTACCATTAAAAGATTATATTTTAAGTTTGGTTTTTCGAAGAAATAATTAAAGCAAGCCAAAAGAGAAACTAATGCTCCACCTGCATCATTACTTCCTAGACCATATAATTTATCATCTAAAATATCGGCTTTGAAAGGATCTCTAGTATAAGCTTTATTGGGAAGAACTGTATCGTGATGTGAATTAAGTAATAAGGTTGGTTTTTTAGGATCAAATGATTTATTTACAGCCCATAAATTATTTTCTTTTCTTTGGAAAGGGATATTAGAATCTTTAAACCATTTCTCAAGGCGTTTTGCAGTTCCTGATTCATTTTTAGAGAAAGATTCTATTTCAATCAAATCTTGTAATAGTTTTATTGCTCTTTGATTCAACATTACTTTTTAATTTTAGTAAATTGATTTTTTTGTGAAAAAATACTTGAGTTTCCAATGCGAATTTCTTGAACACCCTTTTCTAAAGATTCAAAACAATTATGCAATTTAGGCATCATACCTTGGGATATAGTTTCTGTATTTTTTAGTTCATGATATTTTTTCGTATCAATAAAAGGTATAACCGAGTTTTCATCATTAATATTTTCTAGAACTCCCATTTTCTCAAAGCAATATGTTAGTATAACTTTAAAATTTTTAGATAAAGCAGATGCAATTGAAGCAGCAATTGTATCTGCATTTGTATTTAGAAGCTGTCCTTTTCTGTCGTGGGTAACTGAACAACAAACAGGAACAATATTTTGTTTAATTAGGCCTGTAAAAAATGGAATATTTATTTCATTTAAATCGCCAACAAAACCAAAATCAATATCCTTTATGGGCCTTTTTATTGCAGAGTAAGCATTTCCGTCTGCACCAGAAATTCCCAAAGCGTTGCAAGAAATTGACTGAAGAAGTGAAACGATTTTTTTATTTATTTTCCCTGCATAAACCATTGTTATAAGGTCAAGACTATCAGAATCTGTAATTCTTCTTCCTCCTTCAATTTTAATTTCTAAACCTATTTTTTTAGAGATATTATTAGCTTCGTTACCGCCGCCATGGATTAAAATTTTTGATTCTTCTAGCCTAGCAAAATCTTCTAAAAATGATATTAAAGAATCCTTATTTTCAATTACTTTTCCACCAATTTTGACAACATGTAATTTATCCATTTTCTAGTATTTTTTTTAATACTAATTGAGCAGAATATGTTCTATTATTCGCCTGTTCAATAATTAATGAATTATTACTATCCAAAACTTCATCTGATGCTACTATATTTCTTCTAATTGGTAAACAGTGCATAAATTTTGCATTATTGGTAAGTTTCATTTTTTTTGCTGTTATCATCCAGGTGTCGTCAGTTTTTAAAATTTTTCCATAATCCGAGTATGAACACCAATTTTTAGCATAGACAAAATCGGCACCTTCTAATGCTTGTTCCTGATTGTAAACTATAGTATTATCTCCTACAATTAAGGGATTTAACTCATAGCCTTTAGGTTGAGCAATAATTAAATCACAATCTATTTTATTTGCCATCCTAACAAATGAATTTCCAACTGCGTGTGGTAATGCTTTTGGATGAGGAGCCCAAGTAAGAACAATTTTTGGACGTTTTACACTATTCTTTTCTTTAATTGTGATTGCATCTGCTAAAGCTTGAAGTGGATGTGCAGTAGCACTTTCCATATTAATTACTGGTATACTCGCATATTTTTTAAAACTTTTTAGAACAATTTCTTTCTCATCATTTTCTTTGCTATTTAAACTTGCAAAAGCTCTAATTGCAACCATATCGCAATATTGTGAAACAACAGCTGCAGCTTCTTTTATATGCTCAGAGCGCAAACCACTCATTTGAGTACCATCCTCAAATTCTAATGCCCATGCTTCATTTGAAAAATTCATTACCATTGTTTTTAATCCCAAAAGTTCCGCTGCTTTTTGTGAACTGAGACGTGTTCTTAGACTAGGATTAAAAAAAAGCATTCCTAAATTTTTTTGATTTCCAAGTGATTTAAAAGAAAATGGATTTTTTTTTAGTTCAATGGCCTCATTTACAGCCTCAATCAGGCTAGGCAGATCGTTAAGAGTTAGAAATTGTTCCATTTAATTATAGTTTTTTTCCATTTCCTTTTCAAGAGACTTGAAAAAATATTCAAAATGTTTTTCTTGTATTGTAAGAGGAGGTAATATTCTTATAAGATTTTTATTACTGCTTCCTCCCGTAAAAATTTTATAATCATAAATTAATTTCTTTCTCAAAGAAGACACTTCAAAATCAAATTCTAAACCTAACATCAATCCCCTTCCTTTAATTTTCTTTATTTTCTTTATTGAAGATGCTTTATTTTTAAAATATTTTTCAAGGGATTTAGTCTTTTCTTGTAGATTATCTTTTTTAATTATATCTAAAACTGCAAGTGATGCTCTACACGCAAGATGGTTTCCTCCAAATGTAGTTCCAAGAAGACCGTGAGTTGCCTTTATTTTTGGATTAACTAAAATCCCACCAATTGGAAAACCATTTCCCATACCTTTGGCCATTGTAATGATGTCAGGATTTATTTTGAACTTTTGAAAAGCAAAAAAAGTTCCTGATCTTCCAAAACCTGATTGGACTTCATCAGCCACCAGAGAGCTATGGTATTTCTCACAAATTTTTTCCATCCCATAAACAAATTTTTCATTTGGCTCATCCAATCCCCCTACTCCTTGAATTGCTTCAAAAATTACTGCGCAAACATCTCCTTTAGCAAGCTCAACCTCTAAAGCCATAAGATCATTAAATGGTAAAAAAGTAACGACCTGTTGTTCATTTAATGGGGCAGTAATTTTTGCATTGTCTGTTGCTGCAACGGCTGCAGAGGTTCTTCCATGAAATGAATTTTTAAATGCAACTATCCTACTTTTTTGGGTATGAAACGAAGCTAGTTTTAAAGCGTTTTCAATTGCTTCTGCACCACTATTGCATAAGAAAAGTTCATAATTATCAAGTGAAGAATGTTCGCCTATTGCATCTGCCAATCTTTTTTGGAGTGGATTTTGAATTGCATTAGAATAAAATGCAATTTGATCCAATTGATCTTTTATTTGGTTAATATAATGAGGGTGACTATGACCAATAGATATAACCGCATGACCGCCATACAGATCTAGATATTTCCCACCTTGATTGTCATAGACATAGACATCTTTCGCACTGCTAGGCTTTACTTTATAAAGTGGATATACGTCAAATAAATTCATTTATATTGGATTTATTATTGTTTAGCGATTTCATTTATTTTATCAAAAGATGCATTAAGACCTCTAATAAGTGATGAACTCAATCCTTGATGCTCCATTTCATTTAAACCCGTAATTGTACAACCCCTTGGTGTTGTCACTTTATCTATCTCTTCTTCAGGGTGGGTACCTGTTTCAATAAGAAGACTGGATGCACCCATAGCAGTTTGCATCGACATTTTTAATGCTATATCTGCATCAAAACCTAATTGAACGCCACCTTGTGTGGTAGCTCTAATTAATCTCATCCAGAAAGCGATTCCACTTGCACATAAAACCGTAGCAGCTTGCATATGGCTTTCCTCAATAATTAAAGTTGTTCCTAAGCCATTAAATATAGCTTCTGCAATTGCTAAAACCTTTTTCCCTTTTATATTACTGCACAGGCATGTCATAGATTTTCTTACAGATATAGCCGTATTAGGCATTGATCTTATAATTGGTAATTTATTTCCGATAATTTCTTCTACACGTTTAAGAGTATATCCTGTAACTGTTGATATAATTATATGATTTTCCTTCAGATTTGGACTAATATTTTCTAAAACATTGTCTAACTGGTTGGGTTGTACGGCTAAAATTAAAATATCCGAATTTTTAACTGCCTTATTATTATCTTTTGTTATAAAAACATTTTTATATTCTTTCATAGATTCAATTGAATCTAAATTCCTTTTTGTTAAATATAAAGTTGTGTGGGTGTTATTAATTATCAGACCCTTTGCAATACTTAGGCCTAAATTTCCAGTTCCAATGACAGCTATTTTCATTTTTTTATTTTAAAAAATTGAGGCCTTTAGTTGAAGTCCCGCATCTTCTTCCCAGCCCATAATAATATTTGTATTTTGTATAGCTTGACCTGCGGCTCCTTTAATTAGATTGTCAAGAATACTAGTGATTAATAATATATTTTCGTGTTTGTACAAATGCAAAAAACAGTAGTTACTATTAATTACAGATTTTAAACTAATTTCATTTTCAGAGATTAATGTAAATGGATGTTTCTTGTAAAAGCTTTTATAAATCTTTTTGACATCATTAAGGCTCCCATTATATTCAGTATAACAAGTTGAAAAAATTCCTCTTGTAAAATTTCCACGATTAGGAAGAAAATTAATTTTTGGATTACTGCCTAATTGATTTACACTTTGATATATTTCTTCTATATGTTGATGTTTAAAAGGCTTATACCATGAAAAGTTATTATTTCTCCAACTAAAGTGGGATGTTGGATTAAGACTAACTCCTGCACCTGTACTTCCGGTTGTAGCATTGACGTGTAAAGTATTTTTTAAATTTTGATTTTGTGCAAGAGGTAAAATAGATAATTGAATAGCTGTGGCGAAACAGCCTGGGTTTGCAATAGAATCTGAGGATTTAATTTTTTCTTTTTGTAGTTCAGGAAGACCGTAAACAAAATTTCTCCCATTAAAATTACTATCCCTTTTTAACCTAAAATCATTACCTAAATCAACTATCAATGTTTTTTTGGATAAATTATTATTTTTTAAAAACTCTAATGAGTTACCATGACCTAAACACAGGTAAACAACATCAATATTTTTATTTATTTTTTTTGTAAATTTTATTTCTGTTTGACCCAATAAATCAGGATGGCACGTTGAAATTTTTTCACCTTCTTTAGACCTACTGTAGACAAAATCTAATTCCAAAAAGGAGTGTTGAAGAATTAATCTAATAAGCTCTCCACCTGTATAACCAGAACCACCAATAACTCCTACTCTAATCATCTTTTTTATTTAAATAGTGATATATTTTTGACGAATTTCCGGTTAATTTGATAAATCCTTTTGCTTCCTCAGCTGTCCAACCTTCATTAATTTCTCCATATTTACCTAATTTTGTTAACATTAAATCATGTGGAGAATCAATTCCCTCAAGTTCATACCTGTAAGGATGTAATTTGAGATATACCTTACCGCTAACTTTTTTCTGACTACTTTCCATAAATGCCTCTAAATCTTTCATAACAGGATCTAAATAATTTCCTTCGTGTAGTTGCATCCCATAAAAATTACTTAGTTGTTCTTTTTGAAAAAGTTGCCATTTACTCAAAGTGTGTTTTTCTAAAAGATGATGTGCCTTAATAATAATAATTGGAGCTGCAGCCTCAAATCCAACTCTTCCCTTAATTCCAATGATAGTATCACCAACATGAATATCACGGCCTATTCCAAAATCTCTTGCTAAAATTTGCAGCCTTTGAATTAACTCGAATGGTTTACCCTTTTTTCCATTAATAGCAAATAGTTCACCGGTTTTAAATTCTATTTGTAATTCTTCTGATTCAGATTTAATCACTTTACTTGGGTAGGCTGACTCGGGTAAAGGATCCCTAGAGTTTAATGTTTCAGCACCACCTATGCTTATACCCCAAAGTCCAGTATTTATTGAATATTTAGCTTTCTCCCAAGATATATTTATCCCATGTGAATTTAAATATTTAATCTCACTTTCTCTTGAGAGGTTTTGATCTCTAATTAGTGAAATAATTTTAATTTCTGGAGCTAAAATTTGAAAGATCATATCAAAACGAACTTGATCGTTACCTGCTCCTGTACTGCCATGGGCAATATATTTTGCATTTATTGATTTAGCATAGGAAACTATTTCAACAGCCTGAATAATTCTTTCTGCACTTACAGATAAAGGGTAGGTATTATTTTTAAGTACATTTCCAAAAATTAAATATTTGACAATTTTATAATAAAATGTTTCTAAACCGTCTACGTTTTTATACTTATAAGCACCTATTTCATAAGCTCTTTTCTCCATTGATTTGATATCATTATCTGAAAATCCCCCTGTATTTATACAAACCGCATGTACTTCATAGTTTTCTTGAGATAATTTTTTAAGACAATATGAGGTATCCAATCCACCGCTATAAGCTAAAACTAGTTTTTCCTGTTCCATTTTATTTTTTTTTGTAAAATAAATTTGATCTAATACTTTCATTCTGGTTAGTCTTTCTGTTATTTTGTTCTGGATCGTACAGCATTCCGGTACACAAACACATTTGTCTTTCTGTTCTTGTCAAAATGTCATAATTTTTACAAGTTTGACATCCTTTCCAAAATTCTGGATCATCTGTTAATTCTGAAAAGTGGACTGGTTTATAGCCAAGGTCATAATTTATTCTCATTACAGGCATACCTGTAGTAATTCCAAAGACTTTAGCTTTTGGATATTTTTTGAGGGAAAGTTCAAAAACCTGTTTTTTTATTTTCCTTGCTAGACCTTTTCCTCTGTAATTTGGTGCAACTATTAGTCCAGAATGTGCTACATATTTTCCATGTCCCCAAATTTCTATATAACAAAAACCTGCAAATTTTTCTAAATCTAGAGCTATAACAGCATTTCTATTTTCAATTTTTTTAGCAATATATTCAGGTGTCCTTCGGGCAATTCCAGTACCCCTAACCTTTGCTGATTCATCGATGCAAAGACTTATTTCTTTAGAATATATAACGTGTTCCGCTTTTGCGTGTAAAATTTTCATAAATGTTTAAGTGAAATATAAAATGAGATGAAAGGGGAGAAGGGCTTACCATACTCCAAAAAAGGTTACACCCCAATGGGGCGATAACGTAAGCGAAAGGTTGTGGTTACCGATGAAAATATAATTGAACTAAAAAATTTATATTTAAACATGATTATGCAAAATTCATGTAAAAATATGAGAAAACAAAAAAAAAAATCTCTTTTCTCAAAATTTGAAAAGAAATTACGCTAATTCTTAAATTTGTAATTAGTTTGAGAAATGTATGTCAGAGATTAATTTAAATCTTAAAAAGCTTACTAATAAAATTATTCTTTTAGCTCATAGTGGCGGTGTGGATAGTTGTGTGCTTGGTGATATTTTAATTCGCAGCAAAATTAAATTTTCTGTAGCACATTGCAATTTTCAATTAAGAGGTGAAGAAAGTGATAATGATTTGTTATTTGTAAAAAAGTGGTGCAAAAAAAATAGAATTAAATTTTATCATAAAATTTTTAATTTGAAAGATTATAAGCTAAAAAATAAGAAAGGTATTCAAGAAGTGGCACGTGATTTAAGATATAAATGGTTTAACTACCTCACTAGTAATGAAGGTTTTGATTATTTAGTAACGGCACATCATTTAAATGATCAGTTTGAAACTTTTTTAATGAATGCATCTAGAGCTTCAGGTATTTTTGGTTTGGTAGGGATTCCTGAAACAAACAAACTAATTAGGCCTTTACTTAATATTAAAAAAATACAAATCCTTGATTATGCAAAAAAAAATAATTTGGAATGGAGAGAAGACTCGTCAAATGCTGGCGATGATTATTTTCGAAATATAGTTAGACATCATGTAGTAAAACCTTTTGAAAATCATAAGCCAAAAACTCTTGATAATTTCAAAAAAACATTAATGCATCTTAAAGATGCTCAAGAATTTATTTCTCATCAATTTGAAAATCTTAAAAAATTACTTTTTATTGAAAAAAATAAACATTCATATATAGACATTGAATCTTTAAAAAAAATAAAACCATTAAGCTTTAGTCTACACCATTTTTTTTCCCCTTTGGGATTTAATTCTAAAGAAGTAGAAAAACTAGTATATTCTTTACCTGGGAAATTAATTCTTAGTAAAAAATATCGTTTAATTCGGGACAGAAAATATTTGATATTATCCCCCTTATTAAAAAAAGAAATAAATGAAACTTTTATTGATTTAGATAATAAAAATTCAAAACTTCCAATTCCTATTAAATGGGAATATATTTCAAATTTTAAAAAAAAAGCATATAAAAATAATGAGGTGTTTTTAGATCGAGAAACTTTGAAAAGTCCAATATCTTTGAGGAAATATAAAAAAGGTGATTACTTCTATCCCTCTGGGATGAAGGGAAAAAAATTACTTAGTAAATTTTTCAAAGACGAAAAATACTCACTCTTGGACAAAGAGGAACAATGGTTACTATGTTCTAATGGGGAAATTGTATGGATAATTGGAAAACGTTGCGACAATAGATTTCTAGCAAGACCAAATACAAACAATAAATTACTAATGCGTGATTTGAGATGAGAAAATGGCTCTTGTTTATATTATACGGCTCGATTATTAATGCTCAGATAACAGAACCTGTTAAATGGGAAACCTCTGTGTCAAAAGAAAATGATAGTATTTATACTATCTACTTTCAAGCAAAGATATTAAATGAGTGGCACCTATATTCTCAATTTTCTGATCCTAATGGAGCTGTTCCTACAGAATTTGTTTTCGATAAAAATTCTTCATATAAACTTGTTAGAAATGTTCAAGAAAGCAAGCCCAAAGTATCATATGACAATTATTTTGAAATGGAGCTTTCTTATTTTGAATCAGACGCATTCTTTTCTCAAAAAATTCAAAGGCTTAATCCCAGTCTAGAACCAATTAATGTTGAATTAAATTATCAAGCATGTGATGACAAATTGTGCATTTTTAGAACAGAAAACTTTAAAATCAATTTGGATGGGTCCAAACAATCCTCAATTGAAATAGTTGATGATGAAAGTAAAATTCGTTCAGATGCATTGAGACTTGAACTTAAAGAAAAATTTTTTCTAAATGGTACTAAAGTAGAAGAGGGAATATATTCTTATTTTAATATTTTTCTTTTAGGGTTTTTGGGTGGTTTTTTGGCTCTACTGACCCCTTGTGTATTTCCAATGATTCCTTTAACGGTTTCATATTTTTTAAAGCAATCAAGTTCAAATTCACGCGGACTTATTAATGCTTCTGTATATGCTATTTTCATTGTATTAATTTATTTCATTCTTAGTCTCCCGTTTCATTTTATCGATTCACTTAACCCTGAATTTCTAAATACTATTGCCACAAATATTTTCTTAAACCTACTCTTTTTTGTTGTGTTTATAATTTTTGCTTTTTCTTTTTTCGGGTTTTACGAGTTGACCCTACCTACATCTTGGAGTTTGCGAACAGATAGTTCTTCGTCATTAAATAGTTTAATTGGTATCTTTTTTATGGCATTGACATTGGCAATAGTTTCTTTTTCATGTACAGGTCCAATTTTGGGTTCTTTGCTTGCAGGCTCACTTACTTCCGAGGGTGGGGCTTTTCAATTGTCTGTCGGTATGCTAGGTTTTGGATTGGCATTAGGACTACCATTTGGATTGTTAGCAATTTTTCCCCATTCACTTAAAAAGTTTCCAAAATCTGGAAGTTGGATGAATGTAGTTAAGTTAATTTTAGGATTTTTAGAATTAGCCTTAGCATTAAAATTTCTTTCAAATGCAGATTTAGTTGCTGGATGGGGTTTTCTAAAAAGAGAGATATTTTTAGGCATATGGATTATTTTGACCTTTATACTTACCTTATGCCTTCTAGGGCTTATAAAATTTCCCAACCAAAAAAAAGAAAGTATATCAAAATTTAGATATTTTTTTAGTGCACTTTCTTTTGCATTAACAATATATCTGTTAGTTGGTCTTTTCTCAAATGAAAATACCCTAAAATTTTTGAGTGGTTTTCCACCTCCAGTGTTTTACAGTTATAAGGCCGCTGAGTCTGACTGCCCTTTAGGTTTAGAATGTTATAAGGACTTTGAAATTGGAAGAGAAAAGGCAATAGATTCCAATAAGCCAATTCTATTAGACTTTACTGGCTGGGCATGTGTCAATTGCAGGAAAATGGAGGAAAATGTTTGGTCGGAATCTAGAGTTTATTCTTTACTAAAAGATAATTTTATAATTATTTCACTTTATGTTGATGATAGGAAAAAATTAGATATTTCTGACCAATTTGACTATCAATATCCTAACGGGTCTATTAGAAAAATAAATACTGTAGGTAAAAAATGGGCTACTTTTCAAGCAGTAAACTTTAAGACTGCTTCACAACCTTTTTACATACTTATGAACCCTAATGGCACTTTATTAAACACACCAATACAATATGTAGACTCCAAAACTTTCTATAAATGGCTTGAGATTGGTTTGCAAAATCAGTCAAAGATAATCCCCAAAGTGAAGTATATAAATTTCAGCAATTAATCCTATGTCGATTTAATGTTTTAGTTTATTTAAAAACTCAGATTAAAAAAGTACACCTACTTTGAAAAATAAACTTCTTTTAAAGGAAGACGAAACCTTTCACCATATAAACCATCTTCTTCTCTTATTCCACAGCCAATAACCATACTAATTTCTGCACTTTTAGGTAATTTGAGTAATGATTTTAACCTAACTGAATCAAAACCTTCCATTGGACAAGTGTCATATCCCAGAGCCGCCATGCTTATCATAAAACTTTGAGCAGCAAGTGCAGTACTTTTATGTCCTATAACCCTTATATCAGTACTTCTTACTTCACGATAGGTTACTTTTTTAAAACCCCGATAATAGGTTTTTATGTGATTGAAAAAACTTTTAAAACCTTTGCTTCCTCTATATAACTTTGGTATAGCTTTTTGATAATACTGAATAGCGCCCTTAATTTTTTCCTTGTCTTTTCCTTTGTTAGAACTCTTGATAAAATTCACATTAGAATTGATTCTCTCTGGCCACAAATCTAAACGAACAACTGGGATAACTAACTCCTGAGCAGTTTTGGCCGCAGGTTGATTAAAACACACTCTCACCACATTTTTCAAAAAATTTTCTGACTTAATATGATAAAATTCCCATAGTTGTAGATTACTGCTTGATGGAGAGAGAAGAGCTTGTTCAATACATTTTTTGACGAGATTTGAATTTATACTTTTTTTTGGATTGTAAATTCTTACTGATCTTCTAAATTTTATTGCTTCACTTACAGATTTTTCTTTCATAATTAAATTTGCTTTAGAATTCTTTTAATAATCCCTAAGGATTTTGGATATGGTGGATAACGTTGAGGAAGGTCAAACCAAAACGATCTTTTTACAATTGATTTTTTGTGACTAAATAATTTAAAACTATGTTCAGCGTGATAAGAACCTATTCCACTATTTCCAATTCCACCAAATGGTAGTTTTTGATTTGTAAAATGAACAAGTGAATCGTTTATTACAGCACCTCCAAAAGAATGATCTTTAATAAGTTGGGCAATAAACTTTTCATTATTACTGAATACATAAAACGCTAAAGGATTTTTCAATAACGACAAAACTGAGTTTAAATCTTCTAAATTATTATAACTCAAAATTGGTAAAATTGGACCAAAAATTTCTTCTTTGATTAATAAATTATTAATTTTTGGGTTATCGACAATGGTAGGTCCAAAAAACAATTCATTTTTATTTCTGGTTCCACCATATAAAATATTTTCACCCTTCAGATCATTTTCCAATTTTTCGAAATGTTTTTTGTGAATTATTCTTCCATAATCTTTTGAATTTTTAACATTTGATCCAAAAGCATTTTCAATTTCAATGATTAGTGATTTTACAAGTGATTCCTTTGTTTCTGATTTTACTAAAATATAATCGGGTGCAATACACGTTTGTCCACAGTTCAAAAATTTTCCCCAAATAATCCTCCTTGCTGTTTTCTTAAGAGGTGTTGTTCCGTCAACTATACATGGACTTTTTCCCCCAAGTTCAAGTGTTATAGGAGTCAAAAAGTTTGCCGCTGCTCTTGCGACAATTTTACCTACAACTGTGCTTCCAGTAAAAAAAATATAATCCCATTGTTCTTTAAGTAATTCTTGTGCAACTTTAGCATCTCCCTCGACAACAGATACCATTCCCTTAGGGAAAACTTTTGGAAGCAAACTTTTTAAAATTTTAGACGTGTGAGGAGCAGACTCTGATGGTTTTAAAATAACTGTATTTCCAGCTGCAACAGCACCTATTAAGGGCACCAAAGCTAACTGAAATGGATAGTTCCAGGGTGATATCATTAGAATATTTCCGTATGGTTCGGAAATAATATAGTCTTGCGATGGAAAATTAATAAGGCTTCCCGAAACCTTTATTGGAGTAGATAAATTTTTTAGATTTTTTGTAAAAAAGTCAATTTCTTTTTGAATCATAAGTATTTCGCTCGCAAATGACTCAAAAATTGGTTTTTTTAAATCTTTATGTAAGGCTTCGAAAATTAAATTTTCATTTTCATCTATTACTCGCTTTAATTTTTTAAGATAATTAATACGAGATTTGATCTTTTGATTTTTATTTGTTTTGAAAAACCTCTGATGTACCCTTTTTAATTCTGCAATTTTTAGGGAATTCATAAACTTATTTTATGTTATTCAATCAAATATAGTAGAAAAAAAGAGCGTATTTTTTTAACTAGTTGAATATGTAAAAAAAAACATCTAAAAAGATTGTATATCAAATAGTTATAAATTAAAATTGATCTTTGAGTATAAGACAGGATTAAAACAATTGAAAGAAATGACAGCAACAAAAATATAATTTAGTTTTTACAATAACATTGATGAAACTTAATAAACATAGTCAAGCAGTTACTCAGGACCCAACCCAACCAGCGGCACAGGCTATGCTACATGCAATTGGTCTGTCTAATGAAGATTTTAAAAAACCTCTAGTTGGTATTGCATCTACTGGGTACGAAGGTAATCCTTGTAATATGCATTTAAATGGACTTGCTCAAAAAATAAAAACTGGCGTTAATTCACAATCTTTGGTTGGTTTAATTTTTAATACCATTGGTGTTAGTGATGGAATATCTATGGGTACTTCAGGTATGCGATACTCCTTGCCCTCAAGAGATATTATTGCAGATTCAATTGAGACAGTGGTTCAAGGAATGTCTTACGACGGTTTGGTAACGGTTGTAGGGTGTGATAAAAATATGCCTGGAGCACTTATGGCTATGTTACGGTTGAATAGACCTTCTATTTTGATGTATGGCGGTACTATTGCTGCAGGATGTCACAACAATAAAGAACTTGATGTTGTATCTGCATTCGAAGCTTGGGGTGAAAAAGTTGCAGGAAAAATTGATGACTCAGAATATAAAAGCATAATAAAAAATGCTTGTCCGGGACCTGGTGCATGTGGAGGTATGTATACAGCTAACACAATGGCATCGGCCATAGAGGCATGTGGTATGTCTTTGCCTTATAATTCCTCTAATCCTGCTGTTAGTGATAAAAAAAATGATGAATGTGAAAAATTAGGGTTTTATCTCAAAAATTTATTAGAAAAAGATTTAAAGCCTCGTGATATTCTTACAAAAAAATCTCTTGAAAATGCATTACGTTTAATTGCAGTACTTGGAGGTTCCACAAATGCTGTACTTCATTTTTTAGCTATAGCAAAAGCAGCTCAAATTGATCTAAACATTGATGATTTTCAAAAAATTAGTGATTCAACTCCTTTTTTAGCTGATCTTAAGCCGAGCGGGAAATATTTGATGAAAGATTTACATGCTGTTGGAGGTGTTCCAGCAGTAATGAAATATATGTTAGAATTAGATATGTTACATGGAGAATGTATAACCGTCACGGGTAAGACCTTAGAAGAAAATTTAAAAAAAGTTTCTCCATTGTCTCCTAATCAAGATGTAATATTATCTATCGATAAACCAATTAAAAAAACTGGTCATATTCGAATTTTAAAGGGTAATCTTGCTGAAGAGGGATCTGTTGCTAAAATTACCGGTAAAGAGGGTTTAGTTTTTAAAGGTCCAGCAAGAGTTTTTGATGGAGAATTTGCTGCTAATCAAGGAATAAAATCTGGAAAAGTTTTGTCTGGAGATGTTGTTGTTATACGTTACGAGGGACCCAAAGGAGGACCTGGAATGCCAGAAATGCTTAAGCCCACTGCAGCAATTATGGGTGCAGGATTAGGTAAAAGCGTCGCTCTTATTACTGATGGACGTTTTTCAGGAGGCACGCATGGATTTGTTGTTGGGCATATTGTACCTGAGGCTCAAGAAGGTGGTGTTATAGCAATTATTCAGGATGGAGATCAAATTACTATTGATGCTCAAAAAAATACTATCAATGTTGACATTTCCGACAAAGAAATAGAAGTTAGGAAAGCAAAATGGACAAAGCCACCATATAAATTTGAACAAGGAGTATTATATAAATATATAAAAAGTGTTGCTACTGCATCAGAGGGTTGTGTAACTGATTCATAAACGTATGGAAATTAAAACGAAAAAAAAATCAATGACAAATCATGATAACTCAATTAGAATTTCTGGTGCTGAAGCGGTAATAAGGTGTTTACTCGAAGAGGAAGCAGATTTGGTTTATGGTTATCCTGGAGGGGCTATAATGCCAATTTATGATGAACTATACAAGTATCAAGATAAACTACACCATGTACTTACTCGTCATGAACAAGGTGCAGCTCATTCCGCACAAGGTTTTGCTCGAACCTCAGGAAAAGTTGGTGTTGCAATGGCAACATCAGGTCCAGGAGCAACTAACTTAGTTACGGGTATAGCCGATGCACAAATTGATTCTACACCAATGGTTTGTATTACAGGACAAGTTGCATCTCATCTTCTTGGATCTGATGCATTCCAGGAAACTGATATTATAGGTATCTCAACTCCAGTTACAAAATGGAATTACCAAATAACTAAAGCGAGTGAAATCCCAGAGATTATGGCAAAAGCTTTTTATATAGCAAGAACTGGTAGACCTGGACCTGTTTTAATAGATATAACTAAAGATGCTCAATTTGATTCTCTCGACTTTTCATATAAAAAGTGTACTGGTATTAGAAGCTATACTCCAACAGCAAAACTTTCTAATAAATCAATTGAAGAGGCATTGGAATTAATCAATCAAGCTAAAAAGCCTTTTGTTGTTTGGGGGCAAGGAGTAATATTGGGAAATGCAGAAAATGAATTAAAAACATTTTTGGAAAAGTCTGGAATACCTGCAGCATGGACCATTCTTGGACTTTCAGCACTTCCTACCAACCATACTATGAATCGAGGAATGGTTGGAATGCACGGAAATTATGCACCCAATATACTCACTAACGAATGCGACTTACTAATTGCGATTGGTATGCGCTTTGATGACCGTGTGACAGGTGATCTTAACACATATGCAAAACAAGCAAAAATTATACATTTAGAATTAGATCCTGCTGAGGTAAATAAAAATGTTATTGTGGATGTAGCCTTAATTTCTGATTGTAAAATTTCATTACAAGAATTAAATAAAAAAATTAAGACTAAAGTTTACCCAAACTGGATTAAACGTTTTGATGATCTTGATAAAATAGAATATGATAAAGTAATCAAGCATGATTTACATCCAAAAAAAGAAGGGCTTACAATGGGTGAAAGTATAGAAATGATTAATAAATATTCTAAAAACGACGCAATTATAGTAACAGATGTTGGTCAACATCAGATGGTGGCCTGCCGTTATGCTAAGTTTAGCCAAACGAAAAGTAATGTAACTTCTGGAGGTCTTGGGACAATGGGTTTTGCTCTACCTGCAGCTATTGGAGCCAAAATGGGAGCTCCAAGAAGAGAAGTTGTTGCTGTTATAGGAGATGGAGGTTATCAAATGACAATACAAGAATTAGGAACCATTTTCCAACAACAAATTGCTGTTAAAATTGTTGTTTTAAACAATGACTTTTTGGGAATGGTTCGTCAATGGCAGCAGCTTTTTTTTGATAAACGCTATGCTTCAACAGAAATGGTCAATCCTGATTTTGTAACAATTGCTAAAGGTTTTAGGATTAGAGCTAAACGAGTGGAAAAACGAGATGAATTAGAAACTGCTATTAGCGAAATGATAAATTCAAAAGAACCATATTTCCTTGAAATTTGTGTGGAAAAAGAAGATAACGTATTTCCAATGATACCCACAGGGGCAAGTGTTTCAGACATACGGTTAGAATAATATGAAAAATATCACATACACAATATCAGTATATGCAGAGAATAATGTTGGTTTGCTTAATCGTATTTCTGCAATTTTTTTAAAACGCCACATAAATTTAGAAAGCTTTTCCACATCTGCATCAGAAATTCCAGATGTATTCCGATTTGTGATTGTTGTTAATACAGATGCAGACAGGGTAAGAAAAATTGTTCAACAAATTGAAAAACAAGTTGATGTAATTAAGGCTTTTTACCATACTGATGAAGAGACCATCTTTCAAGAAAATGCATTATATAAAGTAAAGTCAAGCTCATTATTCGAAGAACGCCATATTCAAAATATTATAAAGTCAAGTCATGCTACTATTGTTACTGTTTCTCCAGAATTCTTTGTAATTGAATTAACTGGCTTCAGGGAAGAAACTGAACAATTAAGAAAAGATTTGACACCATACGGGCTATTACAATTTGTTCGTTCTGGAAGAATTTCAGTAACAAAAGCAAAGATGGGTATATCAGAAATTTTAAATACTTTTAAAAACACGAAATAGTAAATATTATGTCAAATTATTTCAATCAACTATCATTGAGAGAGCAACTTCGCCAATTAGGCCAATGCAGATTTATGGAGTCATCAGAATTTGAAGGAGGTATTTCAGCTCTTAAAGGAAAAGAAATCGTAATTATAGGTTGCGGAGCTCAAGGGTTAAACCAAGGATTAAATATGCGTGATTCAGGTTTAAAAATTAAATATGCACTGAGAGAAGGTGCTATTAAACAAAAGAGAGCTTCTTACTCTAATGCAACAACAAATAACTTTGAAGTAGGACAATATGAACAGTTAATACCATCTGCAGATTTAGTTATTAACCTAACTCCAGATAAAAATCATACCTCAGTTGTAGAAGAAATTATGCCTTTAATGAAAAAAGGAGCAACGTTGTCATATTCTCACGGATTTAACATCGTTGAAGAGGGTATGAAGGTGCGTGAGGATCTGACTGTAATTATGGTTGCACCTAAATGTCCTGGGTCAGAAGTAAGAGAAGAATATAAAAGAGGGTTTGGAGTACCAACACTAATTGCCGTACATCCAGAAAATGATCCTAATAGTAACGGACTTGATCAAGCAAAAGCCTACGCATTTGCTACAGGAGGTCATCGTGCTGGAGTTTTAGAATCTTCTTTTGTTGCTGAAGTTAAATCCGACTTGATGGGTGAGCAAACAATTCTTTGTGGCATATTACAAACTGGATCTATTTTAAGTTTTAATAAAATGGTAGATGAAGGAATAGACCCTGGATATGCAGCTAAATTGATTCAATATGGTTGGGAGACAATTACCGAGGCATTGAAGCACGGAGGAATAACAAATATGATGGATCGTTTATCAAATACTGCTAAGATAAAGGCATTTGGATTGTCTGAAAGGTTGAAGAAAATTTTGACACCCTTGTTTCAAAAGCATATGGATGATATTATGTCTGGACATTTTTCTAAAACTATGATGCAAGATTGGAATAATGATGACAAAAACTTATTATCATGGAGAGCTGAAACTGAAAAAACAGCTTTTGAAAAAACACCAATTACAAATCAGGAAATATCGGAACAAGAGTTTTTTGACAATGGAATTTTAATGGTTGCTTTTGTAAGAGCTGGTGTTGAACTTGCATTTGATACAATGGTTGCCGCTGGTATTAAAGAAGAATCTGCATATTACGAATCATTACATGAAACGCCCTTAATTGCCAATACGATTGCTAGAAAAAAATTATTTGAGATGAATCGAATAATCTCTGATACAGCAGAATATGGTTGTTACTTATTTGATCATGCAGCAAAACCTATTTTGGCTGAATTTATGAAAGATATAAAATCTGATGTTATTGGAAATGGAAACAACTTTAAAGAAAACGGAGTTGATAATAAAAAGTTAATTGATATTAATGAAATAATACGTTACCATCCTGTAGAGACAATTGGCTATGAATTGAGGACCTCAATGACAGCTATGAAGAAAATTTTGTAAATGCAATCACTTCCATCACTTGAAGGGGTAACCATAGCAGAAAAAAGACTTAAGGGTTTAATACGAGTTACTCCTTTGGAATTCAATAAACGTCTATCTAATATTACTGATTCATCTATTTTTTTAAAAAGAGAAGATGTTCAGCAAATAAGGTCATTCAAAATTAGAGGTGCTTATAATAAGATCTCGTCATTAGATGAAAAAGACTTTAAAAATGGAATTATATGTGCCAGTGCTGGTAATCACGCTCAAGGTTTTGCTTTTTCATGTAAAAAATTAAAAATTAATGGTGAGGTATATATGCCAGCCACAACTCCGCAACAAAAAATATCACAAGTTAGAATGTTTGGAGGGGATTATATTGATATCAAATTAGTTGGTGACACTTATGATGCCTGCCAAAAAGTTGCCTTAAATGCAACAAAAAATTCCAAAAAAATATTTATTCACCCTTTTGACGATAAAATTGTCATCGAGGGTCAGGCAACAATTGCACTGGAAATGCTTGAACAAAGTTTAAGAAGTTATGATTACATAATCGTACCAATCGGAGGAGGTGGTCTTGTATCTGGTATTTTAACAGTTCTAAAAAAACTTTCACCAAATACTAAAGTTATAGGTGTTGAACCTGAGGGTGCTCCAAGTATGAAGACATCAATAAATTTAGGGAAAAGAATATCACTTAGTGAGATCGATGGATTTGTAGATGGCGCTGCTGTTCGCCAAGTGGGGAAATTACCATTCAAAATTTGTAAAGATTTTTTAGATGAAATTATTTTGGTCCCCGAAGGGAAAGTATGCCAAACAATTTTGGATCTCTATAGCATGGATGGTATTATTGCTGAACCTGCAGGAGCATTAGCTATTGCTGCATTAGATATCTTAAAAAATATTATTTGTAAAAAGCATGTTGGTGTTTTACTGTGTGGAGGTAATAATGATGTTTTCCGCATGCCTGAAATTAAAGAACGTGCTTTAGTTTACGGTGGATTAAAACACTATTTTCTAGTTGATTTTCCACAACGTTCTGGTGCATTAAAACAATTTGTCACCCAAATACTAGGAAAAAATGATGACATTACCCATTTTGAGTTTTCCAAAAAAAATTTCAGAAATAATGCACCTGCTGTTGTTGGAATTCAATTAAAAAAAGCTGCTGATTTTCAGCTTTTGGTAGAAAGAATGAAAAAGTATAACTTTCACTTCGATTATTTAAATGATAAACAAAGTTTATTCCAATTTTTAATCTAAAATTGCAAAAAAAGAAAATGAAAAATATTATAACTGAAATACCTGATGAATATAAAATTGAGCCTCTGGCTTGTCATGAATATTTGGTAGATGGTCAAATAAAAAAATGGAAAGGAGCCACATCAGACGTGTTTTCTGTAATACAAACAGATGGAAACCCCACACTATTAGGAAGTATTCCAGATATGGAAACAGATTCCGCTTTGGAAGCTCTAGATGCGGCTAAAACAGCATTTAATCGAGGTCAAGGGTTATGGCCTACAATGAAAGTTGGTGAACGACTAAAATGTATGGAAACCTTTGTTGAAAAAATGAAATTTCATCGTGAAGAAGTAGTAAAGCTTTTAATGTGGGAAATTTGTAAAAATAAATCTGACTCATATAAAGAATTTGATAGAACAATTGACTATATATATGATACTATTGAAGCTTACAAGGATCTCGATAGAACAGCAGCAAAGTTTGATAAAGAAGGTGGTATTTATGCTCATATAAGAAGAGGTCCTTTAGGCGTGGTGCTTTGTTTAGGTCCTTACAATTATCCTTTAAATGAGACTTTTTGTTTACTAATTCCAGCAATTATAATGGGGAACACAGCTATTTTTAAACCAGCAAAACATGGTGTATTGTTAATAGCTCCATTGCTAAAAGCATTTCAAGAAAGTTTCCCACCTGGAGTAGTAAACATTTTATTTGGTAGGGGAAGAAAAATTGCTACACCAATAATGAAGACAGGTTTAATTGATGTCCTAGCATTAATTGGTCATAGTTCGTCAGCTGTATCATTACAAGATCAACACCCAAATAAGAATCGTTTGCGATTAGTACTTGGCTTAGAAGCTAAAAACCCGGGCATCATACTTCCAGACGCTGATTTAGACCACACGATTAAAGAGTGCATATCTGGAACTTTGTCTTATAATGGCCAAAGATGTACTGCTTTAAAGGTATTGTATGTTCATGAATCTATAGTTGATGAATTTAATAAGCAATTCGCTAAGGCTGTAGATAATTTAAAATTAGGAATGCCTTGGGATGATGCCTTTTTGACACCTCTACCGGAGCCTACAAAGCCATCATATATACAAGAATTGATTAAGGATGCAATTGGTAAAGGTGCTAAAGTTATAAATAATAAAGGTGGTCAATTAACAAACAATTATTCCTTTCCTGCAATTTTATATCCGGTTACTGAAGATATGAAGCTCTATCAAGAAGAGCAATTTGGACCCGTAATTCCAATAATTCCTTATAACGAAATTGATGAACCTCTTGATGCCATGGCTGCTTCAGAATATGGTCAGCAAGTAAGTTTGTTTGGCAGAGATGTATCTAGACTAGCTCCGTTAGTAGATACACTAGCCAATTTAGTTTGCCGTGTTAATCTTAATTCTGCATGTCAAAGGGGTCCAGATGTTTACCCTTTCACAGGAAGAAAAAATTCTGCTGTAAGCACTTTGAGTGTTCACGACGCCTTACGCTCCTTTTCTATAAGAACCTTTTTGGCTTCAAAAGATACACCCTCAAATAATAAAATTTTAGAGCGCTTACTTAGCTCAGAAAAATCAAACTTTGTTTCTACAGACTATTTGTTGTAGGATTCAATTATATTTTCTTTTAAAACTTGAATAAATAAAAGATTGTTCTGTGTTAAATGGAGTTTTATGTGTTTTATACTCACAGTCTATTAATTTGAAGGTATCTTCAAAATTACTTTTTATTGTATCACAATTATATCGAGTAACTTGAAGTCCACTACATTTTAGTGGACCCCTGTCTGAGAATGTACTAATTAATAGGTGTTTTGTAACATTCTTTCTTACAATATTCTTATAATAGTCTATATGTTTTTGTTCAGTGAGAAAATGAAAACAAGCCCTATCATGCCAAAGATTATATGTTTTTTTTGGTTTAAAGTTTAAAATATCACATGAAATCCAGTCTATTTTATTTGAGATTTTTCCTAATCTTAGTTTTGCACGATTAAGGGCATTTTCTGATATGTCTAAAACAGTAATGTTTTCAAATCCCAGTTCCAGAAGTGAATCAACAACTCGACTGTCACCACCACCAATATCGATAATAGGTAAACTTTTATCTAAACTTAAACTTTTAATAAATCCTATACTGTAGGATGGATAATCTTCAGTCCAGCTAACTTCAGAAGGTCCCTTTGTTTCATATATATTATTCCAATGTTCTACACTTTTACTCATTCTATAAATTTAACCAATAATTAATTTTTAGTGTTAAACTCCATGTCCTTGAAGTTAAAGGGATCTTGGTTTCATTGCTATTAAATACTAAAAAAATATCAGAGGCAGGTTTATAGCGCCATTGGAACCTGGAGTTAAAATTCCAAACACCTTGTTGTTCATTGTATTGTATTAGGTTTGAAAAAAAAATCGTATTTGTAAATGTTAGATTTGCTTTTAATCCGAAAAGCCAAAATGAATTATTATTCCATGGATATGGAAGATTAATTTGGTTAAAATTTACTACAGAACTTATGTCTAAAAGTGGCTGAAATCTATATCCAAACTCTCCAAGAAAAGCAGTTCTTTTTCCTTGGTTGTAATATCCACCATTAATTGCTTCCACTGAATAGGTAAATCTATTTTGAGGTTTACCATCATAAGAAACAATTAAACTATTCCAATTATGCTCTGTACCTTCTTGAAGTGTTGATAATCCATTTCTTAAAGGATCAAAATCAGATAATAATTGAATAAATTGATTTTGAAAGCCTATTGATAGACGACTTCGATTTCTAAAATTAAAGAGATATTTTAGTGATGTTAATCTGTCTTTACTATCCCAATTGGTATTAAAAAAAAATGCTTGTTCGATACTCGGACCATGCGAGAGTAAAGATTTCTCATTTTTTAAGTATATCAAATGTCCAGCTCTTGAATGTAGCTTAAAAATATTCTTTCTAGGTATAAAACCGACTTCTGCTGTATAACCTTCTGAAATATATTCCTGTTGGACTCTCCAATTCCATCTTACTGATTGATAAGCTATATGAGAAGCAAAGACTTTTCCTTGATTCTCCTTTAATGAACTTAATGACTGTAAAAATAATAATTTACCATTCCATAAGTTGTCTTCAGAAAAGTAGTTGTATTCAATCCCAAGATTCCTATTAAATATAGTATTTGAAATAGGTAAACTATTCGAATTAAATTTTTGCTTGTTGACAAAAATTAAACTAATGTTAGATCTATCTAAAACTTTTCTCTGTAAGGTAAAGACTCCGAAATTTTCAGAAGCTAAAGCTAAATTTTCGTCAGACTGAGTTTGGAGATTTAAAACACCTAGTCGCCAATTCTCATCAATATTTCCACTTAATCTTAGACCTCCAAGAATAGGTACATTGAGCCCTACTCTCCTAGAAAAAAAAGGACGAATAGTTTTGTATCCAAAATTTGAAAATAGGTCTGCATTTTCTAAAAAAAATTGTCTTCTCTCAGGGAAAAAAAGTTCAAATCGATCAAGATTTGTTACCTGTCTATCTACCTCGGCTTGTGAAAAATCAGGATTAACTGTAATATCTAAGTTTAAAGCAGAAGTCAAATTATATTTTATGTCACCCCCAATTTTAAAGTTATTGCTTTCTACATTTTCATTTTTTCTAAGAGCATTGTTTGCAATGTAAGGTATCAAGGAAATTTTATTTTCCTGTTTTGGCGGAGGGTCCACCCAAATTAGTGCTCCTGCATAAGCTAATGATACTGAAGGAAATTGGCGTGGTACAGGTGCCCAGCTCGATTTTTCACTCGCTTTTAAATCAAGCCGGCTAAAATTTATTCCCCACTTTGAACTATTCTCGTCATACCGTATAGATTTAAAAGGAATAGCTATTTCACAGACCCACTTTTTTTCATCAAATTTAACCTTAGAATACCATTTTGTATCCCAATTCAAATCTACACTACGACCATCATACATAGTTCCATCCCATTGCGCACCATATGCATTTAAACCAAACGTAAAACCAGTAGTTTGATTATTGAATGGATCTATTGCTAAAAGGAAATTATCATTTTTATTAAATGAAAAGTCTCTTTTTAAAGATTCGACTACATATTTTCCTTTTACTGAATTATTAAAAAAAATTATTGCGATGTAAAAAAAATCATTATCAAATGTAACTCTTGCTTCAGAAAATTGAGACGCTTTTTGATTATCTACTGGAGTTATCATAAAAAAATCTTTTCCTATATCGCACTTTTTCCAAGTTTCTTCGTCAATTATACCATCAATTTTAATCTTTTCATTTGTTTTTCTAATGAGGATCTTGTAATCTTCAAAATTAATTTGAGACCAAATCAATTTTGAAAACATAAAGAAACCAAAAAAAAATCTAGCCGTGTTCAAGTTAAATTTGATTGTCTATTTATTTTTGATAAATATTTATCCCACTTTGAAGCATACGAAGTCCAGCTATATTTGCTAATGTTTTTTTTTATGTTACTCGTGTATTCAATTTTTTTTCTTTTATCTAATAAACGAATTATTCCTTTTGCAATAGATTGGGGATCATTTTCAACCACTTCACCTGTTTTGTCATTGACTATTGGATTCTTTAATCCATTAATATTTGATATTAATATGGGTTTGTTATAATGATAAGCAATGGGAGTAACTCCACTTTGCGTTCCCGTTATGTAAGTTTGTGCAATAATATCAGCTCCAGAGAATAGTTTTTGTATTTGTTTATTATTCATAAAGTTAAAATCAAGAATAACTCTCTTTCTCAATTTAAGTTTATTAACTAATTTGAAATATTTTTTAGGATTTTCATAGCATTCTCCTGCAACATAAAGTTTAATATTTTTATTCTTTAGAATTTTTGTACTAAAGGATTTTATTAAAAGATCAAGACCTTTATATTTCCGTATTAAACCGAAAAATAAAACATAATCAGTTGATTGCTCCCAATTAAGTTCTTTACGAATTTCATCTTGATTTATTATAGGAAGAAGATTTTTATTAATAGGGTGAAAACCAGACCATATTGGTTTTTTATATTGATTGTTTATTTGTTTTGCAACAAACTCAGATAGTGTGGTAAAAAAATCAATTTGTTTTCCGAAGAAATTATTTAAGTCGTTATCAAAAATATTTTTTTCGTGAGGAATCCAATTATCAACTAAAGCAACTCTTATAATTTTTTCTGAAAGTCTTTTTGCTATCCAGCCGTATGAGAATGCTAAGAAAGGTGTATAGTATCTGAAAACAACAAACTTAGGAGAACAAGATTCAATATATTTTAAAACTCTTCTCCAATAAAATGGATTGTAAGCGTTAATTAACCTAGTAATTTTTAATTTTTCTGGAAACATTTCGTGACTATATTGTGTTTTACCAGGAAATAAAATTTTTGGATAAAGATTCCTAAATGTTAATAATTCGACTTTCCTTCCTTTTTCTTGAAGTGCTAAAGCAAGTTGATGTTGTGTTTCAGCAATACCCCCTCGAAATGGGTATGCAGGACCAATAAGGAGATAATCCAAATTTTTTTTCACTATTTGGTTAAAGCTAGTTTTCTGTTTGATATATTATACTTTGCCCAAATACCTACTCCAATTGTAAACATAAAGTAAGTAATCAAAAAATTGAATAGCCAGAAGTTAGTTTGAAGAATAATTTGTTCTTGTAAAAGGTAAAACAAAGTTAAAAAAGCAAAACCTCTAAAGATTTCAAAATTTGGAGCCCAATTATAATAGTCCATTAGCGATGTGAAGCCAAATACAGTAGTAAAAATTAAAATTCCAAAATTGAGCTGAAACGCAGGTGTGAAATTGTTAAAACAAAATAGAAAATAAACTAAAATTGTGATAAGTACTATAAAATGAAGAGAACCAATTACTTTCCATTTCCAATTGTACTTAGGAGAATATTTGTCATTAATATTCAACTTACGTTTCATAACTGGGAAACGTATTTGCACATCTTTTGGACGCCACCCAGTGGGTTTGAACCAAAGCACAAATTTATCTTCCCATTTTTTGGTATACCAAGCATCTCTTGCCAATAAAAAAAAATGTTGAAAATTTATCCAAAAGGGATTCCAGCTTGAAACAGGTTTTAAAGTTCCATAAATTGGAGGTTCACTATCTAATTCTTCTTGGAAGGTTCCAAAAATACGATCCCAGACACAAAAAATTGCAGCTAAATTTTTATCAATGTATATTGGGTTTATGGCATGATGAACTCTATGTTGAGAGGGGGTTACAATTATATATTCCAAAAAGCCCATTTTACCAATGTGCTTTGTATGATACCAAAATTGAGAAAATAAATGAATAGGTGTAAGTGTTGAAATTACTTCTGTAGGTACACCCATAAGTGCTGCTGGGACTAAAAAAATACCTCCAAAACCTACTAGATTTGAAATACTCTGTCTTAGGGCACAAGCTAAGTTAAATTCCTCACTACTGTGATGGATAATATGTTGGTTCCAAAAAAAATTTACTTTATGATTAATTAGATGAACAAAATATGAGGCAAGATCAATACAGATAAAAGCAATGAAATAGGTTAAAGGGCTATTCTCCACTTTAAAAATTGCAATTTCTACAAGAATATAAGGGTATGAGATTATAATTACTGCAAGCCCAAGTATGTCTTTTAAAATATTTGTTATACCTGAACTTAAACTCGCTAGTGTATCCATGAATACGTAGGACTGCTTTTTTGATATGTGGCCGTAAAGAATTTCAAAAATAACTAGGATCAAAAAGCCTGGGATTGCCCATAGCAAAACCGACGCATACTCATTCATACTTGTTTAATTTTTCTAAAATTAATAAATTATGAACTAATTACCCACTCACCGTTTTTTATCATTAGCTCTGCTTGCTTAAATTTTAAGCTCTTTGTCTCCCCAGTATTTACATTTTTAATTGTCACTCTTTCGTTTCTACCAATTTTTGGTTTTTCACGAACAATCGTTTCAATAATTTTTTGTTGAGAATTACTTGCTGCTGCTCCAACAGACCTTCCTTTTTGGGCCATTTCCTCAGTATTTAGGATATCATCTTTGGAAGTTTTTAGCTTTTGTTTATTATTTGATCTTTTAGCTTCTTGAATTGTAGATGCATTTTGGTTTGGAAGGCTTCCCTTTATTAGATAGGAAATGATTTCTTTATTTAATGAAGTAATCAACGTTTTAAAAAGTTCAAAAGCCTCAAATTTGTAAATTAATAATGGATCTTTCTGTTCATGCACGGCTAACTGAACAGATTGCTTTAGTTCATCCATTTTCCTTAAATGGTCTTTCCATGAGTTGTCAATTATTGCAAGTGTGATGTTACGTTCAAAGTCATTTATCAAGCTTTTTCCATTCGTTTGATATGCTTGCTTCAAATCAGTCACAACATTTAAAGATTTTATACCATCACTAAAGGGTACAACAATTCTTTCAAATTTATTGTCAGGCCTTTCAAACACTTCTCTTATTACAGGATATGCTGAATTTGCATTGTCTTGGCATTTATTGTTGTAGTGATTTAGCAAATCACTATATAGTTTTCTTGTGATTTCGTTCTCTTCAATTTCTTCAAATTCAGACTCACTTACAGGTGAAGTCATTGAAAAATTACTGATTACCTCAAACTCAAAGTTTTTAAAATCTTTAGCCGATTTATTTATTAGAACAATTTCTTCACAGGTATCAAAAAGCATGTTCAATATATCAAGTTTTAGTCGCGAACCGTCAATTGCATGCCTCCGTCTTTTATAGATCACTTCTCTTTGGGAGCTCATAACATCATCATATTCTAAAAGACGCTTTCTAATACCAAAATTATTTTCTTCTACTTTTTTTTGTGCTCGTTCTATAGATTTTGTCATCATTGAGTGTTGAATCACTTCTCCATCCTCTAATCCCATTCGATCCATAACCTTGGCCACTCTTTCAGATCCAAAAAGACGCATTAGGTTGTCTTCTAAAGAAACAAAAAATTGTGAGCTCCCTGTATCTCCCTGTCTACCAGAACGACCTCTTAATTGGCGGTCAACTCTGCGTGAATCATGACGTTCAGTACCAATAATCGCAAGGCCACCTGCATCCTTTACCTTCTGAGATAATTTTATATCAGTTCCTCTACCTGCCATATTTGTTGCTATTGTAACAATACCAGGATTTCCTGCCTCAGCAACAATTTCTGCTTCTTTCTTGTGAAGCTTAGCATTCAATACATTATGCTTAATTTTTCTTATGTTAAGCATCTTACTTAACAATTCAGATATCTCTACAGATGTAGTCCCAATCAATACTGGTCTTCCATCCGAAGTGAGCTTGCTCACAGTTTCGATTACTGCATTATATTTTTCACGCTTGCTTTTGTAGATTAAATCATTTTCATCTTTTCTTGCTATAGGTTTGTTTGTAGGAATTTCGATCACATCAAGTTTATATATTTCCCAAAATTCTCCAGCTTCAGTTATTGCAGTACCTGTCATACCTGAAAGTTTTTGATACATTCTGAAATAGTTCTGTAAAGTTATAGTTGCATATGTTTGTGTGGCAGCCTCAATCTTTACGGTCTCTTTTGCCTCAATTGCTTGGTGAAGACCATCTGAATATCTTCTACCCTCCATAATTCTTCCAGTTTGCTCATCTACAATTTTCACTTTATTGTCCATCACAACATACTCAACATCCTTTTCAAAAAGTGTATATGCCTTAAGTAGTTGATTTAAACTGTGAATACGTTCACTTTTAAGGTCAAAATCTTTAAACAACTCTTCTTTCAATTTTGCCTCTTTTTTGGGATCTTTTTCTTTTGATTCGATCTTTGCAATCTCAGCCCCAATGTCAGGTAAAATGAAAAAGTTTGGATCAGAATTATCTTGAGAGAGTACCTCTATTCCTTTGTCAGTAAGATCAATCTGATTGTTCTTTTCATCAATAACAAAATATAATTCAGCATCGATAATGTGCATTTCACGATTATTGTCTTGCATATAATGATTTTCTGTTTTTTGTAATAATTGCTTTACCCCCTCTTCGCTTAAAAATTTTATTAGTGCCTTGTTCTTGGGTAAGCCTCTGAAAACCCTTAGTAGTTTAATACCACCGTCATTATTGTCACCTGATTTTATTTTATTTTTTGCTTCAGCGAGTTCACTATTAAGTAGGTTTCTTTGTTTTGAAACCAGGCTGCTTACTTTAGACTTTAAAACATCAAATTCATGTCTATCTCCCCGCGGCGTTGGACCAGAAATTATAAGAGGTGTTCTAGCATCATCGATTAATACAGAATCTACTTCATCTACGATTGCAAAATTATGTTTAGGTTGAACTAAGTCTTCAACCGTGTGAGCCATATTATCTCTTAAGTAATCGAAACCAAATTCATTATTTGTGCCGTATGTAATATCTGCTCTATAGGCATTTCTCCTTTCAGGACTGTTAGGAGGGTGATGGTCAATGCAGTCAACACTCAAGCCATGAAATTCGAAAAGTGGGGCCATCCAAGCACTATCACGTTTAGCCAAGTATTCATTAACTGTAACTAGATGTACACCCTTTCCAGTTAGGGCATTGAGATAAACTGGTAAAGTAGCTACTAATGTTTTTCCCTCTCCTGTTTGCATTTCTGCAATTTTACCTTGATGCAGGGAAATACCACCAATTAGCTGAACATCATAATGGACCATGTCCCATTTAATTGCTTTACCGGCAGCATCCCAAGAATTAGACCATATAGAAAAATCATTTGTTAAATTGACGTATGACTTAGATTGGGATAATTGACGATCATAAGTTGTTGCTTTTACTTTAATTTCAGAATTGTTAACAAATCTTCTAGCAGTTTCCTTAATTACAGCGAAAGCCTCAGGAAGTATTTCATTCAGAAAAATATCAGTATTTTCTTGAATGTTTTCACTTAAGTTATCAATTTCTTTATACAAATTCTCTTTTTCATCAAGATCATGTGTAGTTTCTACCTCTTTTTTAAGTAAATCAACTTTTTCAAAAAACATTTTGTTTTTGTCAAACAATCGAGATTTAAATTCCTCTGTTTTTTTTCGAAGTTTATCATGGTTAAGACTCTCGAAATTTTTTTGGTATTGATTTATCTTATCTACCAATGGACTTATTTTTTTGAGATCTTTTTTTGTTTTGTCTCCAACAAATGTTTTAATAATACTATTTAGTAAGCCCATAATAACTTTTCAGTCAAGTAAAAATAATTAAAAAAAAATGTTAAAATAACAGATACTAGTATTCATTCTTCGAATGAATCAATATTCGTCTTCATTCCAAAGGTAATCTTCTTCTGTAGGAAAGTCAGGCCAAATTTCTTCAATTGATTCGTAGATATCTTCTTCATCTTCCATGGACTGAAGATTTTCAACAACTTCAAGAGGAGCGCCAGTTCTAATTGAAAAGTCAATTAATTCATCTTTTGTCGCGGGCCACGGCGCGTCGCTTAAATATGAGGCTAATTCAAGTGTCCAATACATAAGACAAGTTTTTTTTGCAAAAATAAATTTTTATCTAAATAATGCAACTATTTAATAAAATTAGTTGATATTTTATTTGTTAAGTTAGTTTTTACAGTTAAGACTTTTAAATTTTTACTTTCTTTAGACGACCACTAATTGCAATTAGCATTAGTATTCCTGAAATAAATATGGCCCAACGTCCAATTAGATCACCATAAATAGAGTAGAAGGTCAATTCTGATCTAGGACTAATTTCTCCCGTTAGGACAGTTTTTGTATTGTATTTTGTTTTTTTAATGATTTCTCCTCTTGCATTAATAATTGCTGATATTCCAGTATTTGCACTTCTTACGATATCCCTTCGATTTTCAATAGCTCGCAGTCGGGAGTAACTTAAAAGTTGTTTGTGTCCTGGAGTCTCGCCCCACCAAGCGTCATTAGTTAATATTGCAAAAAAATTTGCTCCTTTTTTTGTAAATCCTGTTACAAACTCACCAAAAATTGATTCATAACAAATTATTGGGGCAGCTTTTTTGGAAATAGAATTATGATCGAAAACAGAGCGATTCTTTTGAGTAACCCTGCTTGAAACTGTTCCGCCTAAATTTATTAGTATATCTCCTAAAAGAGGTTTTAAAAAATTTTTAAAAGGCATATTTTCTACACCTACAACTAATTTAGATTTATGGTACACTTCAAATTCTTTTTCAAATTGCTCACTTAATGCACTGTTATAGAATTCTAACCATAAATTCTCACGAACTAAATTAGCTGTCAATGATGGTGGCTTTTCTTGGAAATATTTATTGAAAAATTGAATACCGGTTATAAATTTTAAATTCGGATAATCATAAAGAATTTTTTGAATTTCTTTATGTAGCAAACTAAATTCATAATTACTTAATTCTTCACCGTATCCTTCAGCAAAATAGGTCTCGGGATTAATTACATAGGCTGTTTCGTTTGATATAAATGCTCTAGAGTCTCTAATAAAATTTTCTAATGAAGAAATATTTGTTTGTTGGTATTTTGCATTGTATGGGTCTATATTTGGTTGCATAATTACTACTTGTAATTTATCCTCCTGATTTTTTATTTTTCCAAATAAATAAATTGAAAAAATTATGGGAATCACTATAAAAAGAATTGGACCAATAATTTTTTTTGTATCAAAATCTAAATTTTTTAAATGGTAACTTCTAATTACTTCATAAATCCAAACGTTCAATGTAAGAATCCATAATGAACCACCAAAAGTACCAGTATACTCATACCATTGGATCCACTTTGTTTTCTCAGAAAAAACATTACCCAAATTTAACCATGACCATGAAAAGTCCCACATTAAGTGAAGTTTTTCAAAAGCTAGCCAGGAACAAATAAAAAAAATATAAGCACTTCGTAGTGGCATCCTGCTTTTTACCCAGTAAAACAATAAAAATATTATGGAGTAAAATAAACTATTGCAAAAATTTGCAAAAAGCATCCCGTAAACAGTAGAATTGTATAACCACCATGTTGTAATCAGGTTCCAAATCAAAAAACTTAAATAACTATAACCAAATATTCTTATAGCTTTTTTACCATGAAAATCGTTTCTTATAAGATATTCAAGATGGAGGAGTGGAATCAGAGCTACAAAAATTAATAAAGTAAACCCATTTGTTGGCCAGGCAAGTCCAAGTGCTAAACCAGACAATATTGAATAAAAAAGGTATTTAAACTGACTAAACATTTTTACGAAATTAATTTTTTTGGAGCTATAGCAATTATTATCTTGTTAAAAAAAATATTTTTGGCGCATTTATTAAAAAGAATTATTCCTAACACCTTTACAGCTCTAAATCTAATCACAGGCTGTTTTGCTACATATTTTGCTTTTAATGGTGCTTTTGAAGTCGTTTTTTTTTTAGTACTCCTAGGAACTTTTTTCGACTTGTTTGATGGCCTTTTATCACGTTTACTTAAGGTTGAAAATAACTTTGGAATTCAGTTTGATTCAATGGCAGACTTAATAACTTGTGGTATGGTTCCAGGAATTGTTATGTATAATTTAATCGCGAGAACTAACTTTCAGGAAAGAAATTTAATTTTTAAGCTTTTAGAAAATGAATTTAGTATGTCATTTGTACCACTTGGTTTTGCGGGTTTTTTTATAACTCTTGCAACTTCGATACGCTTAGCGAAGTTTAATATTGATATGGATAATAAAACTGAATTTAAAGGACTTCCCGCACCAGTTAATGCCCTTTTTATAGTGAGTTTACCATTATTTATTGAAAATCTATTTTTAATGGATTTCAGATATTTAATAGAATCCGAAAATACTTTTTTAGTTATAATTATAATCTCGTGTATTTTAATGAATAATAATCTTCCTTTTTTCTCATTGAAATCAATATCATTTAAAATTGAAAGTCTCAAAATAATAGTTTTCTTGTTATTAAGCATTTCACTTTTTTCAGTATTGTGTTTTGCTGCATTTCCAATAATCATTTTGATTTATATTCTGATAAATCTTTTAGGATATACTTATGTAAACTTTAGACTTAGTTTTAGAAAAAAAGTTAAAAATTAAAATAGTAATTTCTTTTTTCTAAGTTCAAAATTTTTACCCAGATAGACTTTTCTTACAATTTCATCCTCGGACAATTCTTTAGGTGTCCCTGCTTTTAAAATATTCCCTTCAAACATCAAGTATGTTTTGTCTGTAATAGCTAAAGTTTCCTGAACATTGTGGTCAGTTATTAGTATACCAATATTTTTCTTTTTAAGATGGGCAACTATTCTCTGAATATCTTCGACTGCAACAGGGTCAACGCCTGCAAAGGGCTCGTCAAGTAGAACAAATTTAGGATCTGTTGCAAGAGCTCTAGCAATTTCAGTTCTTCTTCGCTCACCACCTGAAAGTAAGTCTCCTCTATTTTTTCGTATATGTACAAGACCAAATTCCTCTAACAATGATTCCATTTTTTCTTTTTGTTGAGATTTACCAAGATTTGTCATTTGCAAAACACTTAATATATTTTCTTCAACACTAAGTTTCCTAAAAACCGAAGCCTCTTGAGCTAGATATCCAATTCCTTTCTGAGCTCTTTTGTACATTGGAAGTTTTGTTATCTCTTTATTGTTTAAAAAAATAGAACCATTATTTGGTTTTATAAGTCCAACAATCATGTAAAATGAAGTAGTTTTACCTGCTCCATTTGGCCCCAGTAATCCTACTATTTCTCCTTGAGAGACCTCTAACGAAATACCTTTCACAACCTTTCTGCCTTTATAGGCCTTTTCAATTTTTTCTACATTCAGTTTCATTAAATAGTTTTAGATATTTTGTTGTTTTCTAATTACAATTCTGGATATTAAAATACTAACTTCATAAAGAATTAATATAGGAATACTAACAATAATTTGACTTGCAATATCAGGAGGTGTTATTATAGCAGATAAGCTTAAAACAACAACCAAAGAGATTTTTCTATTTTTTCTTAAAAAATTTGGGGTAATGATTCCTACTTTAGTTAAAAAATAAACAACTATTGGTAATTCAAAAATTATTCCAGAGGCCAGAACGGATGCACGTAGCAGTCCAATATAGCTACTAAGATCAAAATCGTTAAAAATTTCACTACTTACTGAGTAGTTTCCTAAAAAGTTTATTGATAGTGGTGTTACAATATAATATCCAAATAATACTCCTAAAAAAAACAGTGCAGAAGAAATAAAAATAAATCCTCTTGCATTTTTTCTTTCATTTTCATAAAGACCAGGGCTTATAAATTTCCAAAACTCAAATATAATATAAGGAAATGCAACGATAAATCCTGCCAAAATTGATGTCCAAAGATGTGCAGAAAATTGACCTGCCATAGTCCTACTCTGAATTCTGAAAGGGAGTTTTTCTATACAAAAGCTGTTACCTTGACCCAATGTTTGTGATATCGAACAAAACCATTTATAAGTAATAAAATCTTTTTGTTTTGGACCAAAAAGGAGAACGTCAAAAATAAAGTCTTTGAAAATAAAGGCAAAAACTGCTACAAGAAGTATTGCTAAAACTGACCTGATTAAGTGCCAACGTAACTCTTCCAAATGATCCAAAAATGACATCTCATCCTTTGGTGATACAGCACTCATTTAATTTTACTTTTGCTATCTAAGCAAAAGTATCAAAAACAATTTGGAATGCTAAATATTTTATCTAACCTTTTGTATAATCACTTTTATTAAAAAGGGTTATATGGTATCACTAATTATTTTTATATTAGAAATAAATATCTTCTTTGAATAATTCAACTCTATTTCCTCTTGATGAAGATAGATGAGCTTAAATTTCAATTAAAGAAACTTTTTGGGTTCACCAACTTTAAAGGTCTACAAGAAAGTGTTATTAGAAACCTTTTAGATAGAGAAAACTCCTTTGTTGTGATGCCAACAGGGGGAGGAAAATCCCTTTGTTATCAATTTCCAGCGTTAGTTCAGAGTGGAACTGCAATTATAGTTTCTCCCTTAATCGCATTAATGAAAAATCAAGTAGATGCTCTAAGGGGTATTTCAACTGAAAATGGAATTGCACATGTACTTAATTCCTCTTTAAATAAAACCGAAATAGCTCAAGTCAAAAAAGATGTGACTACCGGTGTGACAAAATTACTTTACGTTGCGCCAGAATCATTATCTAAAAGCGGAACTATTGATTTTTTAAAATCTGTTAAGATTTCTTTTTTAGCTGTAGATGAAGCTCACTGCATTTCTGAATGGGGGCATGACTTTAGACCTGAATACCGAAACATGAAATTTATTGTAGAACAGTTTAACCAAAAAATTCCGATCATTGCCCTTACAGCTACAGCAACTCCAAAAGTTCAAGAGGATATAATGAAAAATTTAGGGATTTCAAATGCTAAAATTTTTAAATCTTCTTTTAACAGGCCAAACCTATATTATGAAGTTAGAGCGAAGACAAAGAATATAGATCATGATATTATTCGTTTTGTGAAACAAAACAACGGTAAGTCAGGAATTATTTACTGTTTGTCAAGAAAACGTGTTGAGGAACTGTCGCAAATATTACAAGTAAATGGAATAAACGCCTTGCCCTATCACGCCGGATTAGATTCAAAATCTAGAATATTTAATCAAGACCAGTTTTTAAAAGATGATTGTGATATAATTGTTGCAACAATAGCTTTTGGGATGGGAATAGACAAGCCTGATGTAAGATTTGTTATTCACCATGATATTCCCAAAAGTATCGAAAGTTATTACCAGGAGACTGGTCGCGCGGGTCGTGATGGGGGTGAGGGACATTGTTTAGCTTTTTATTCATATAAGGATATCGAAAAATTAGAAAAATTTATGTCTGGCAAGCCTTTAGCTGAGCAGGAAATGGGTATGGCATTGTTGTCAGATATTGTTGCTTATGCAGAAACGTCGATTTCAAGAAGAAAATTTATTTTACATTATTTTGGTGAAGAATTTGATAATGAAACCGGAGATGGTGGAGACATGGATGATAATATGCGTCATCCTAAAAACAAATTTGAAGCCAAAATTGAACTAGAGATTTTACTTAAAGTAGTCAAAGAGACAAAAGAAATTTACAAATCCAAGGAATTGATTAATACTTTATTAGGTGAAAATACTGCATTGATCAAATCCCACAAAACAAACAATATATCTATATTTGGATCCGGATCTCAAAAAGAGTCTTCGTTTTGGATGGCGCTAATTAGGCAGGCACTTGTTGCAGGTTTTTTGGTGAAAGAAATAGAAAATTATGGTTTAATTCGTCTTTCTTCAAAAGGAGAATCCTTTCTTAAAGAACCCAAGAGTTTCTTAATGAAAGAAGACCATAAATATGAAATTATTTGCGACACAGAATTTAAAAGTAATAAGTCAAATGTAATTTTTGATAAAGGTCTTATGCAGATTTTAATTAAGCTTAGAAAAGACGTGGCAAAGGTGAATGAAGTTCCTCCATATGCTGTTTTTCAGGAAAATTCATTAGAAGAAATGTGTTTAAAGTATCCAATTACAAGCCAAGAGTTGTCAAATATTAACGGTGTTGGTGAAGGAAAAGCTAAGCGTTATGGACAAAAATTTATAGAAAAAATTAATATATACGTTAATGAAAATAATATTATTAGGCCAGATGATTTAGTTGTTAAAAGCACAGGAGTAAATTCTGGACTAAAACTTTATCTTATACAAAATATTGATAGAAAATTGCCTTTTGAAGATATCGCAAATGCAAAAGGTATAAAAATTAAAGATCTAATTGAAGAGATGGAAACAATTGTATTTTCAGGAACCAAATTGAATATTAATTATTATTTAGATGAAATTTTTGATGACGATCAGTTGAATGAGCTTTATGACTATTTTATTGAATCTGATTCAGATTCAATAAAATATGCGGAAGAGGCTTTTAAAGGAGACTACGATGAGGAGGAATTGCGACTTTACAGGATTAAATTCATGAGTGAAATTGCAAATTAAAAACTTTTAATTATTGTAATTTATATATTTACTTTAAAGAAAATTTAAATGGAAGGAATATTTGCAAAAATTGAAACTACTAAAGGAGAGATTTTAATTGAATTAACTTATAAACTAACACCTGGTACGGTAGCTAACTTCATTAATTTAGCTGAGGGACTGAAAGAAAATAATTACAAGGAAATAGGAGAGCCATTTTATAATGGATTGAAATTTCACAGGGTTATTGACGATTTTATGATTCAAGGTGGCTGCCCTCTCGGATCAGGGACTGGTGATCCTGGATATAAGTTTGATGACGAATTTCATAAAGACTTGAAACATGACAGAAAAGGAACACTTTCAATGGCAAATTCAGGACCTAACAGTAACGGTAGTCAATTTTTTATAACCCATATTCCAACAAATTGGCTTGATGGAAAACATACTGTTTTTGGTTATGTAAAAACAGGCCAGGATGTAGTAAATCAGATAGTAAAAGACGATATAATCAAAGACATAATAATACAGCGTCATGGAGAAGATTCTATAAAGTGGGATTCATTATCTGCATTCCAAGAATTTAATAGTAATGCTGAAATTAGAAAAAAAGAAGCCATAGAATCTTCAGAAAAAGCTATTATCTCAATTACAAACGGAATGAAAAAAACTAAAAATGGACTATATTATTCTATTTTAAAATCTGGAAGAGGACAAAGTCCTTTAAAAGGAGACAATGTTTCAGTTCATTATAAAGGCACTCTCATAGATGGAACAGTCTTTGATTCTTCTTATCAAAGAAATGAACCAATAACTTTTTCATTAGGAATTGGACAAGTTATTGCCGGTTGGGACGAGGGTATAATGTTATTAAAAAAGGGATCAAAAGCAAAATTTGTTATACCCAGTAATCTTGCATATGGATCGCAAGGTGCTGGTGGAATAATTCCACCTGATGCCACTCTAATTTTTGAAGTAGAATTAATTGAATTTTAATTTTAAAGCAGCTCTACACCTATCTTAAGGATGCCATTTTATATTACAGCCCATGCTGGGATATTGCATTTTTATTTGTTCGTTATTAGATATCATTAATTCAACTGCCTTATGCAAATCATTACCTGTTACTTTTATTTGATTGCCAGGTCTAGATTGGTCATATCTGCCCCTATAACTTAAAATTAATTTTTTATCAAATAAATAAAAGTCAGGGGTACATTCAGCTTTAAAACTTTTGGCTACTTCTTGTGTTTTATCAAACAAATAAGGGAAACTAAACTTTTTTAAAATGGCCAACTTTTTCATTTCATCTGGTCCGTCTTGGGGATGTGTCATGATGCTGTTACTTGATATAGCAATAGTGTTTATTTTTTTATTTAATAATTTTTCTGATGTTTTTATAATTCCATCTAACAAGTGGATTACGTATGGGCAGTGGTTACACATAAAAATAATTAAAGTTCCGTTTACTCCCTTTAGTTCGTGAATATCTTGCAAGTGACCATTTACAACATTTGGTAATCTAAACTGTGGTGCGTTTGTTCCTAAGGGAAGCATGAAAGATTCAGTTAATGACATTAGTACTTTCTATTAGATTTTAAGTGAAATATTATAATAGTTCCCTAAAATATTACCTTGAAGTTTAAAGACAATAAGTTCGATTTACTCTTGTAAAAAAGATTAATCTGAATTAATTCTATCAGGAGAATAATCTTTCTGATGACGTTCGCTGATAACCTCTGTACCTCTTTGATCAAAAATAAATGACATTGTTTCATTTAAAAATTCTGAGAAATTTTCAAAATCTTCTTTATAGACATAAATTTTATGTTTTTTGTAATAAAATGAACCATCTTCATTTGTAAATTTTTTGCTCTCAGTAATTGTAAGATAGTAGTCACTAGCTTTTGTCTCTCTTACATCAAAAAAATAAGTCCTTCTTCCAGCTCTAAGCACTCTAGAAAAAATTTCTTCTTGATTTTCACTCAAATTATTTGACACTTTGTTGAAGTTTTTTATGAATAATTAGCAATTTTATTAAAAAAATTAAACAAAGCAAATTATTTGCTTAGCTCAGTGTTTTGTTTTTCAAATAATTCTTTGTAGTAGCCCTTAACCCCCATTAAATCTGTATGTTTGCCTTGTTGAACTATTTGACCATTTTCGAAAACAATAATTTGGTCAGCGTGTTTCAATGATGAAATTCTGTGACTTACAATAATTGTTGTTTTGCTTTTTGTAAATGATTTTAGATGATTAAGTATTTCTTTTTCTGTATTTGTATCAACAGCCGAGAGACAATCATCTAGTAGTAATATTTTTGAATTTTTAATTATTGCTCTAGCAATTGATACTCTTTGAATTTGTCCTCCTGAAAGTGTAACTCCTCTTTCACCTAAAATAGTTTGGTATCCGTCTAAAAAGCTAACAATATTCTTATGAACTACTGCTTTTTTACTAGCTTCAACTATATCCTTAAGTATAGAAGATATTAATCCATAACCAATATTTTTTTCTATAGTTTCTGAAAATAAAAAAGCATTTTGCGGAACATAACTGATGGAACTCCGAAGTTGATCTAGAGAGTATTTTTTAATATCTATTCCATCAACTTTAATAATTCCGTCAACAGGATCGTAAAACCTGACAATTAAGTCTAATAATGAAGTTTTACCTGATCCAATATTTCCAATTATTCCTATTGTACTTCCAGCAGGAATTTTTAAGTTAATTTTATTAATAGCTGTAATATTTGTTTCAGGATATAAAAGGGATACATTATTAAATTCAATAGATCCGTTAATTTCACCTTCCACACCTTTTCCATTTCTTATGTCCGGTTTTTCCTCTAAAAATTCATTTATACGCTTTTGGGATGCCTCGGCTTGCTGGATAATGGAAGTTACCCATCCAACTACAGCTACCGGCCATGTAAGCATATTAACGTAAATTATAAATTCAGCTAAAACTCCAATATCAATCTCATTATTTATGTAACTATATCCACCAATATAAATCACGATTAAGTTACTGCACCCTATAAGCAAAATCATCAAAGGAAAAAACCAAGCCTGAAGTTTAGCTAGAGACATGTTTTTTCGATAGCTTTCTTCTGATAAATATTCAAAATCTGAAAAAATTTTATCTTGAATATTGTAAGATTTAATTACCGAAATTCCGGTGAAACTTTCTTGGGCATAAGATGACATTTTGGATAAAACTTCTTGAACTAGTGTACTTCTTATATTGATTACTTTACTCAATTTATATATTGTAAAAGATAATATTGGTAAGGGTAATAAAGTGTAGAGAGTTAATGCTGGAGCTATACTTAGCATATATGAAATTACAATTATAAACAACGAAATCGTATTGACGCTGTACATAAATGCTGGACCAACATACATTCTAACCTTTCCTACATCTTCGCTGATTCTATTCATTAAATCACCTGTGCGGTTATTTTTATAAAAACGTTGTGTTAATTTTTGATAATGCCAAAAGACTTCATTCTTCAGATCAAATTCTATATATCTTGAAACATTTATAATTGTTTGCCGCATTAAGAAGGTAAAAAAACCAGAAACTAGCGTAGTTACTATGATAATTAATATGTTTGTTAATAAAATATTTCTTATAAATTGGAAGTCATTTACATCTGATTTAAGAAAACGTTCGACTGCGGTTAACGAGTTTCCGATTAAACGAGGGGCAAAAAGCGAAAAAATACGAGCTACTATAGTAATTAAAAACCCTAAAAATAGTTTTGTCCTGTATTTGTAAAAATATTTATTTAGGTATTGTAATGCTCTCATCAACTTATCAAAGGTAAGCAAATGAAAATGTATTTATTTTAATCATTAAACTTTTTGAAAGATTAAATTTATCATAAATTTTATTGAGTTAATTTTACAACATTAAGTTCTAAACTATGTTAACTCGAAGGCATATTCGAATAAAGATTATTCAGTCTGTTTACTCATTTAATCTGAATGAAGGAAGTAAAATTGATGATCAAATTCAATTTTTCAATAAAAGTATTATAGATACATACAATTTATATATTCTTATGCTTTCACTCTTTAAAGAATTAAAAATACACACTAAAGAACAAATTTTAACATATGAAAAAAATAGCATAAGTAAAGATGAAAATTATATAGGAATGAACTGCTTAGCCAATAATAGAGTACTTGATTTTTTAGACAATCACGCTGAACTAGAATACCAAATAAAAAATAACAATTTTGTAAAGTGGGATTTAGAGTTTAAATTTATTAAAAGGCTTGTATTGAAAATTATTAAATCGGAGAACTTCAAAACATATTCTTTAAAGAAGTCACCGAATCTATTAGATTGTAAGAGCTCATTAATTAATTTATTCAAGGACATAATTGCTCCTTCACCTTATTTATATAACTATATAGAGGATCGGAATCTATCTTGGATCGCAGACCTTCCACTGGTGAATACATTTTTATTAAAAATATTTAAAAATTTAGATATCACAGATCCAAATAGCTTAAAATTTCCGAAGCCAAAACAGCAAGAAGAAGATTTAAACTTTGGTGTTAAATTACTTAAAATGATCATCTCTAAAAGTAGTGAACTACATAATGAAATAGAGGGTAAAACTCCTAACTGGGATCCTGACAGAATTGCATTTCTAGATCAAATAATTCTTAGAGCAGCAATTGCAGAATTACTTTATTTTGAGGATATTCCTGCAAAAGTAACATTGAACGAATATTTGGAAATTGCCAAAGATTATTCGACCCCCAACAGTAATAATTTTGTTAATGGGGTATTAGATAAATTGGTAAAAGATTTTAAAAATGAAAATAGATTAACGAAAACAGGAAGAGGCTTATTGTAAAAATAATTTTTGTTAATTTTGATTAAATTAAAAACAAAAAAATGAAAAATTTTTTATCATATATTATCTTAATTCTTTTAGCCTCTTTTATCTCTTGTCAAGAAAGTGCTGCTAAGAAAATAAATGGTACTGCAACTATTGAAAACACTCAGACATCTTCTTCAAAACCAGCTACTGATGGACCAGTTATGACTTTTAATAAAACTGATCATGACTTCGGAACAATTAATGAGGGTGACAAAGTAACAACGGAATTTTCTTTTACAAACACAGGAAGTGCAGATCTTATAATTGTTGACGCTAGAGGTAGTTGCGGTTGTACCGTACCTAAATACCCTAAAAACACTGCTATTAAACCAGGCCAGTCTGAAACCATAATAGTAAGTTTTGACTCAAGTAACAAACCTGGAATGCAACAAAAATCTGTAACACTATCAGCTAATACTTCTTCAGGAAGGGAAATGTTACGAATAAAAGCTAACGTCACACCTGACCCTATAAAACAAAAACAACGTGATGCTCAGGCAAAGGCCAGACAACAAAATTAAATTACATAAATAATGTCTGAAGGCCTGTCGGGACAACTCCCTTTCTTATTATTAATGCTGGTTGTTTTTTTCTTTTTCATAATACTACCTCAACAGCGTAGGCAAAAAAAAGAAAAAAACTTTATGAATTCAATGAAAAAAGGAGATAGAATAATCACAAAAAGTGGTGTTCACGGTAAAGTAATGGAATTAAATGATAAGGACAATACATGTGTAATTGAAACCCTGGCAGGTAAATTAAAGATTGAAAGGTCTGCAATTTCGCTAGAACTCAGCTCTAAATTAAACCTCCCACCTTCCAAAAAATGATTATTTCTTATGCCCGCTGAGAGCGGGTTTTTTTTTAAAAAACAGTATGTATAAGCTTCTTTTAAAACCATTATTTTTTTTATTTGATCCAGAATTTGTACATCATACTGTTTTTAAATTAATAAAATTGTCAAATAAAATTCCAGGTATTTCAAATCTTATACGTTCGATTTATGTCATAAAAGATAAAAGATTAGAGCGTCATTTGTTTGGTTTGACATTTCCAAATCCAGTGGGACTTGCAGCTGGTTTTGATAAGGACGCAAAACTTTATCATGAATTATCAAATTTTGGATTTGGTTTTATTGAAATAGGAACTTTAACACCGAAACCACAGGATGGAAATCCAAAAAAACGCATGTTTCGATTAACAGAAGATAAAGGGCTTATCAATAGACTAGGTTTTAATAATGAAGGGGTAGAATCTGCAATCAATAGGTTAAAAAAAAATAAGGGTGTTCTTATTGGGGGTAATATTGGAAAAAATAAAATTACTCCTAATCAAAATGCAGTAAAAGATTATGTCTATTGCTTTAACATGCTTTTTGATTACGTAGATTACTTTGTTGTAAATGTAAGTTCACCCAACACACCAAATTTGAGAGAGCTACAGGACAGAAGTAATTTAAAAAGACTTTTATCTACCCTTTCAAATTTAAATCAAACAAAAGATCAGCCAAAACCTATACTTCTTAAAATTGCTCCTGATTTAAGTGAAAAGCAATTGTTAGATGTTATTGAAATAGTAACCAGTCTAAATATAGACGGTGTAATTGCTACTAATACAACTTTAAGTAGAGTAAATCTAAAATCATCAAAAAAAAATGAAACGGGTGGGCTTAGTGGTTTACCATTAAAAGATAAAAGTACAGATGTAATCAAGTTTTTGCATAAAAAAAGTAAAAATGCTTTTCCAATTATTGGTGTAGGAGGAGTCCATGAGCCAGGCGATGCTATCGAAAAACTTAAAGCAGGAGCTAGTTTAGTTCAAATGTATACTGGGTTTATTTATGAAGGTCCTGGTATTGTAAAACGAATTAATAAAGCTTTGTTAATCAGAGAGAAAATCTAATTATCAATTCTTTTAATTTTAATCAAAATAACTAAACGACTCCCCATTTTTAATAGAGAGGACAGTTTCATAAATCAACTTAATTACATTTTCAACATCATTACGATGTACCATTTCAACTGTTGTATGCATATACCTCAACGGTAGTGATATTAATGCTGAGGCTACACCTCCATTACTATAAGCAAAAGCATCTGTATCCGTCCCAGTAAACCTAGAGGAGGCTAATCTTTGAAATGGTATTTTTCTCTTTGAGGCTGTATCTATAATTCTTTCTCTTAAGTTATTTTGAACTGCAGGAGCGTATGAAATTACTGGGCCTTTTCCAATTTCAGTATGTCCCTCAATTTTTTTATCAATCATTGGTGTTGTTGTGTCATGACACACATCTGTAACTATTGCAACATTAGGTTTTATTGTTTGTGTTATCATTTCGGCCCCTCTTAAACCAACTTCTTCTTGGACGGAATTCGTTATATATAATCCGAAGGGTAGTTTAATCTTATTTTCAGATAGTAGACGACTAACTTCAGCAATCATGAATCCACCTATTCTGTTATCTATTGCACGACAAATAAATTTATTATTATTAAGTATTCTGAAAGAATCAGGATATGTAATTACACAACCAACATGAACCCCCATTTTTTCAACCTCCTTTTTATCTTTAGCTCCAACATCAATAAAAATATTTTCTAATTTTGGAACTTCTTCTTTGCCGTGTTTTCGAGTGTGTATTGCTGGCCAACCAAATACACCTTCTATTATTCCATTTTTTGTATGAATATTCACCCATTTTGATGGAGCAATTTGATGATCGCTACCTCCATTTCTAATGACATAAATTAATCCGCTATCGGTTATGAAGTTTACATACCAAGATATTTCGTCTGAATGTCCCTCAATTACTACTTTGTATTCAGAGTCAGAGTTAATTACACCAACAGCAGTCCCATATATATCAGTTATAAAATTATCCACATATGGCTTGAGGTAATCCATCCAGACTTTTTGCCCAGTACTTTCATATCCGGTTGGGGAAGCATTATTTAAATATTTTTCTAAAAATGAAAGTGATTTTTTATTAAGAATACTCATCTATAAATAATTAATTTATCAAAAATAAGAATATTCCGTAACAAAAATTGAACTTCAAAATATTTGTAATTTTAGCTCGTGATGTATTTATTCTAGATATTAAAAAAATGAATTTGAATACTATGTTCTTAATTTTTAAGTAAATGAATCGATTATTTCTAAATACAGTTCTATTGATTGTCACAAATATTATTATTGCTCAACAAAATGGTGAAAATGATCTTGAGCCAGAATTGCTCTATAAATTTGAGACCGATTCAATTCCACAGTCAGGAATTCGTCTCAAAGAGGTAGTTCTTTTTCAGCCTTTGAAATTTAAAACGATTAATGATTTAAAAGATTATGTTTTACTTAGAAATAGAACTCTTAGAGTTTATCCTTATGCTAAACTAGCCTCAGATCGTTTAGATACCCTTAGTATTAGATTGAAGGAAATTAAGAGAAAAAGATCAAAGAAAATCTACATGAAACGAGTTGAAAAATTTATATATTCTGAATTTGAACAAGAGCTTAGAAAGCTCTCAAGATCTCAGGGAAGAATTCTAATAAAATTAGTCCATCGTCAAACAGGTGAGACAACACACTCCCTTGTTAAAGATTTACGGAATGGTTGGAGGGCATTTTTATATCAGACAACTGCTTCTATGTTTAAATTGTCATTGAAAGACACTTATAATCCTGAAACTATTTATGAAGATTTTTTAATAGAAGATATTTTACAAAGGGCATACGGGGATGGTATTATCAATTTGGATCCAACAGCACTGACATACACTTTAGACTCACTTTATACCATATGGAAAGAGCCTAAAAATCCTATTGAAAAAAAGTAGGTGTTATTTATGGATGCAACAATCATCATCTTTGCAAGTACAATATTTTAGGTTGTATACGTGCAAAAAACCAAGTGCAATTGACGCTCCATAACTGAAATATTCTTCCAAAGAAAATATTTCGAAAGCCTCATTAATAATAGTTGCTAAAAGAATAATGCAACATAACCACATAATAGCCCCCAAAGACTTGTTGGTTGTAATTTTGTTTGATCTATAGACAGCATATAATGAGATAGGTATAATCAATAAACTAGCTAAACGCCAACATAATTCAGGAGATTCTAAAAAAGTATTTAAAATATTTGGTTGGGAGATGAATAAAATGGGAGTAATGACACAGTGTAATAAGCAAAGCACGCTTGAAATGATTCCCATTTTATCTGAATTTAATGTTGTTATTTTCATAATTGCAAAATTACTAAAACAAATTTGTCTTTTAAAGTGGACATTACTTTTTTTACATTTATCTGATGGTATTAGAAAATATTTGATCTAATTAATACTATTTTTGACCTTTAATATTTATAATTTGTAAATGTGTCAGTAGATTTTAAAATGTTGGCAAAAACTTTCTATGGCTTTGAGGATACACTAGAAAAAGAACTAGTTGGTTTAGGGGCTAAAAATGTTATTAAAGGTAATCGAATTGTTTCCTTTGAAGGTGATAAGGGATTTTTATACAAAGCAAACCTTAGTCTTCGAACTGCTTTAAAAATTTTAAAGCCTATTTATAAATGTAAAATTATTGATGAGAATGAATTATACAATGTGTTTTATGAATTTCCATGGGAAAAGTATATGAATATTTCTTCAAAATTTATGATTGAAAGTGTAGTTCAAGGCACAATATTTAATCATTCTCAGTATGCTTCCCAAAAGGCCAAAGATGGTTTAGTAGATCGTTTCCGCAAAAAATATAACAAAAGACCAGACGTGGATACTACTTTGCCTGATATTAAAATCAATTTACATATTCAAAATAATTTATGTTCAATTTCTTTAGACAGCTCAGGAGAATCTCTTCATAAAAGAGGTTATAGAACTTCGACTAATATAGCTCCTATCAATGAGGTACTTGCAGCTGGACTTATAAATCTTTCAGGTTGGGAAGCAAGAAACGATTTTTTAGATCCAATGTGTGGGAGTGGTACTTTTTTAATTGAAGCAGCTATGCTGGCTTGTAAAATTCCCGCAAACATAAATAGAAAAAGTTTTTCTTTTGAAAAGTGGAATGATTTTGATGCTAGGCTTTATAAACTTATCATTGATAGTCAATTAAATAAGATTATTGATCCAAAAATAGCCATAAAAGGTTCAGATAAAGTACCATCAGCAATCAAAAAAACAAAAGAAAATATTAAAAATGCAAAACTTGATAAATTTATTAAAGTAGATCAAGCAGACTTTTTTCAAATAAAAAAAGAAAATAAAAAAGATTTACATCTTTTAACTAATCCTCCATATGGGCATAGATTGAAAGGTGATATAAAATATCTATACAAAAGTATAGGCGATAATTTTAAAACCGGCTTTCCTAATACTGACGCATGGCTAATTACTTCCAACATAGAGGCATCCAAATTTATCGGCTTAAGGCCCAGTAAGAGAATTAAAGTTTTTAATGGAAAACTTGAGTCACGATTATTACATTTCCGAATCTATGAAGGTTCCAAAAAAGTTCACAAGCTTAAATAGTTAAACTATTTTTTTTTGGATAAAAGCGAAAAATTATAAGTAAGAGTATAATTAAATCCAGCTCCAAATACGTTGTCTTGTGTTTTTTTATTGAATCCTGGGATATAAATGTTATCAAAATTTAAAGGTATTTCGTCACTTAACAATCGGTTTAACCTAAGACTTATACCTGTATAAATATTTTTTAAAATTTGAACTTTGAAATTTAGTACAACTTCAAACCAAAGTGCATTTAAATCAGATCTTTTGCCAGTTGCAAAACCGTTTGTAATAGGCAGGCTTGAGCCTAACCAGTATCTTGTTCGATCCAGTATGGCGTAGCTGTTTAAAGTTTGGTCATGTCTACTAGATCCAATTCTAGCGCCGAGAGTTATATGATTATTCATGCCTTCTAAATTTTCAAACATGTTGTAATCAAATCCTAATTTAAAATAATTACCGTTTGTAGTAAAATTTACTTGCTCAACTTGTTTAGTGATATCTAAACTGCCCAATTCTAAGGCAATAAAAAAATCCTCACTAACTTTAAAATCTCCAACAATTTCAAAGCCATCAAAGTCGTCAGAAACTCTAGATAATATAATTCTATACAGATCAAATCCAACTCTTAAATTTATAGATTTCTCTTTTTTTAAATTCAGACTGTCATTGATAGTTATATTATCATTCTCTTGGCTTACAGAATAGCAAAAGCTTAGTAAACTAATGTAAAATACCCAAGTGTGCGTTAGTTTCATCTGATATTGTATCTCTTAGTATTGTAAAGCCTTTAATCCAATTATTTCCTGGATTTAATATTATTGCTGACGGTTTTTCAAAAATGTAATTTGATCTAAAACCACATGCTGAGTTTATAAAGCTGTCAAATCTCTTATAATTTATTTGTAATGTGTCAATATTTTCATTGGATGTTCCTTGATTGATTATAAATTCAAATTGCACAATATTTTCCTGAATTTTAAGTGGTAGTGCAATAGAATCTAAACTTCCTCTGGAGGGTAGTTCTTCATTATTGCCAATAGCTAGGATAGAAAAACCTGAGGGTACCTTTCTTTCAGTTTTATTTTCAAGGTCAAGCATCAAAATTATTAAATCGGGACTTTCCTGAATTTCTTCAATACATATGTCGTCTCTTTCGCAGTTTATAACTAGTATAAAAGTCAAAAGGCCAGCACAAAACTTAATTATTGGTTTAAACATTATTTTACTTAAGATGTAAAAGTACAATATTTTCAACATGGTGGGTTTGAGGAAACATGTCAACTGCTCTGCTAATTTTTAATTCATATTTTTTTTTAATGAGTTCTAGATCTCTTGCCTGAGTTGAACTATTGCAGCTTACATATACAATTCTTTTAGGCTCTAATATTAAAAGTTTTTTTACTATTTTTTTGTGAATACCACCTCTAGGTGGATCCAAAATAACAGCATCAGCTTTACCATACTTATTAAAAAAACTTTCATCAAATACATCAATCATTTCACCTTCCTCAAAAAAAGCATTGTTAATTTGATTTAGTAAACAGTTTTCTTTTGCCGCTTTCACTGCTTCTGAAATTGATTCAATACCTATTATTTTTTTACAATAATAAGAGAGATATAGAGCTATTGTTCCAATTCCTGAATACAAATCATAAACTGTTTCATCCTTTTTCAAAGTGGCAAAATCTTTAATTATTTCGTATAGTTTTTTTGTTTGTTTAGGGTTGGTTTGAAAAAAAGACTTTGGATAAATTTTAAATTTTAGTTTATCAATATTCTCGGTTATAAAATTCTTGCCATAAAAACGGATAATGTTTTGATCATAAATCGAATCATTTTCTTTAGAATTTATGCAATAATGTAAAGAACTGATTTCCTTGAAGTTAATTTTCACATAATCAAGAATTAATTCTCTATGGACTTTATTTTCTTCAAAAAATTGAAATATAATCATAACTTCACCTTTGAGAGTGTTTCTAATGATAACGGATCTTAAAAAACCCTTTTTTTCTCGTGGATCAAAAAACTCTAATTTATTTTTAAAAGCAAAATCTCTAATCGCGTTTCGAATCTTATTTGAAGGCTCAGCTTGGAGATAACAAAAATTAATATCAACAACTTTATCCCATCTTCCTGGTTTATGAAAACCGAGAGCATTTTTATTGATCGATTCCTTTTTTTCAATTTCATTTTTTGTTAGCCATCGATTTTTTGAAAATGAATATTCCATTTTATTTCTGTAAAAATAAGAGTCGCTAGCACCAAGTATTGGTAGTTTTTTTTGAATTTCAACTTTTCCTATTTGTTCTAAATCATTGATAACGCTCTTTTCCTTATAAACTAATTGCTCTTCATATTTCATATTTTGCCATTTGCAACCTCCACATATTCCAAAGTGGTCACATTTTGGATTCACTCTTTTTGTTGACTTAGTCACCCACTTTATAGGCTCTGCTTCAATATATCCTTTTCTTTTTTTGTAAGGATTTACATCAACTATATCACCGGGAATAGTGTTTTTTATGAAATAAACAATACCCTCAGGGGATTTTGCTACTCCCATACCTTTCTTATTGATATCAATTACACTTAAACTTTTTGTGTAACTTTTAAATTGTTTTTTTAACATTCTGTAAATTTAGTCTGGTTGATATAATAAATAACCATCTCTTTTAGGTTTTTGGGCTCTATATTTATTATTTTTATCCATTAAGAATAAGCTTTTGGAAACAATTTCTAAATCAAAATATTTTTTTGATCTTGAGAACAATCACGGTGCTCAAAATTATAAACCCTTGCCAGTAGTTTTATCCAAAGGTAAAGGAGTTTTTTTGTGGGATGTGGATGGGAAAAAATATTTTGATTTTTTATCTGCATATTCTGCTGTAAATCAAGGGCACTGTCACCCTGAAATATTAGAGGTACTTGAATCTCAATCAAAAAAATTGACTCTAACCTCAAGAGCTTTCTACAATGACATTTTAGGAACTTATGCAAAATACATTACAGAATTATTAAAATATGATAAGGTGCTTGCAATGAATACAGGTGTTGAAGGTGGTGAGACTTCAATAAAATTAGCAAGAAAATGGGGCTACCTGAAAAAGAGGATTCCAGAAAATAAAGCTAGAATTATTTTTGCAAATGGTAATTTTTGGGGTAGAACTTTAGCAGCTATATCTAGCTCAGATGATCCTGCATCTTATAAGGATTTTGGGCCTTACATGCCAGGTTATGATATCATTCCTTACAATGATTTAGAATCATTAGAAGTAAAATTAAAAAATCCTCATACAGCTGCTTTTATGGTTGAACCTGTTCAAGGTGAAGCAGGAGTAATTGTTCCTGACGAAGGTTATTTGACAGGTGTAAGATATTTGTGTTCAAAATATAATGTTTTATTTATTGCTGACGAGGTTCAAACTGGTTTAGGAAGAACAGGGAAAATGTTAGCAACTGATTACGAAAATGCAAGACCTGATATCTTAATTTTAGGTAAAGCACTCTCTGGAGGTGTAATCCCGGCTTCAGCAGTTTTAGCTGACAACGAAATTATGCTATGCATTAAACCAGGAGAGCATGGATCGACGTTCGGTGGAAATCCATTGGCTTCTGCAGTTTGTATGGCTGCATTAAAAATTGTTGTCAATGAAGATCTTGCAGGGAATGCATCTATGCTAGGAGAAAAATTTAGATCATCTATGAAAGACTATTCGCGAATTAGTTCTATCGTTAATAATGTAAGAGGTAAGGGGCTACTGAATGCAATTGAAATAGATAATACTCATGATAACGATATTGCTTGGAAAATATGTTTAGAGTTTATGCGGAATGGTTTATTAGCAAAACCTACTCACGGTAATATAATAAGATTTGCTCCGCCCTTAATAATAACAGATGAACAAATCAATGATTGTATTTCAATTATTAAAAACACATTAGGGGATTTTGAATCCTAAAAATTAAATATTTTGGCGAAATGAATGTATATTTTGACAATGCAGCTACAACCCAAATTAGAAAGGAGGTAATAGATTCCATTTCTTCTGTGATGAATGATTCGTTCGGGAATCCGTCTTCTACTCATGCGTTTGGAAGAAATGCAAAAAAATATGTTGAAACTGCTAGGAAGAAAATAGCAAGTTTGCTCAATGCTTCTCCTCAAGAAATTATTTTCACATCTGGTGGAACAGAATCTGACAATATGGTTCTGTGTTGTGCAGTTAAAGATTTAGGTGTAAAAACAATTATTTCATCACCTATTGAACATCACGCTGTAATTCATGCATTAGAAGCGTTAAATAAAATTCATAAAGTAAAAGTTGACTATATAAATATTGATAATGATGGTTCAATTGATCTTGAGCAATTAGAAGTTTTATTAAAAAAAGACAATTCTAAAAAGTTAGTGAGTTTAATGCATGTAAACAATGAAATTGGTAATATCCTCGATATTAAAATGGTTGGTAAGTTGTGTCATGAAAATGGAGCATTTTTTCACACAGATGCAGTTCAAGGAGTTGGCCATTACACCTTTAATATGGAAAATTTACCTATTGATTTTCTTTCTTCTGCGGCGCACAAATTTCATGGACCCAAAGGAATAGGTTTTTCATTTATTAAGAAAAACATTGGCATAGAACCATTCATATACGGTGGTGCTCAAGAAAGAGGATTAAGAGCCGGAACCGAATCTGTACATAATGTTGTTGGAATGCAAAAGGCTTTGGAAATGGCCTATTCAAATCTACAGGTCGAGAGATCTCATATATTAGATTTGAAAAATCATTTTAAAAATTCATTACTTGAAATTTTTCCTGATGTTGTCTTTAATGGTCTTTCTGCTAATAATGAATTTAGTACTTATACACTCTTGAATGTTGCTCTACCAATCGATAATGAAAAAGCAAGTCTTTTAGACTTTCATTTGGATTTAAAGGGAATAGCCTGTTCTAAAGGAAGCGCATGTCAATCTGGTAGTTCCTCAGGTTCACACGTATTAAACTCAATTCAATCAAAAGAATTAAGGCAAAGACCATCATTAAGATTTTCGTTTTCTATTTTTAACACAATTAAGGAAGTGGATTATGTGATTTCTTCTTTAAAAGAGTTTATAAATTAATTGGCTTGATTTAATTGTAAAAACTATTTGGTCTTCCTATAATATTTAATTTTATATACTGTTTTATTTCCTGCTTGGTCTTCCGCTTCAATTTTCAAGTTATGAAGAGTTGTATCAAAATCAATATCATTCAAATTGTAGAATAATTTACTTTTTTTTGGTTCAAATTCAAGTAATATCCATTTCCCATTTATTTCACCTCTGTATTTTTTGATACCCGAGTAATCGTCTGAAATTTTAAAATTCAAAAAATTATAATTATCTACCCACTGATTATTTCTAAAATTTTGAGCTCTGATTTCTGGAGCAATACTATCTCTACTAATTACAAAACTTCCTAATATTTTTGATTTGGCTTCCCAATAGCCGTCATTTATATAACCACTTAAAAAAGATGATTTTCCATTTTTATCTAAAAAGGCTAAAAATGATTGAGCAATTTTTAAGCTGTCACCACTGGGAACTCTATGTCTTATTGAAAAGGGTTTTTTTAATGGAAAAATATTTTCACCTACTTTTAAAGTATCATCTTTTTCCTCGACTTTCATATTCACATCGTAAAAAAAGCTCTTTTTTGGAAAAAAAACAGATTTATCTTCAAACTCAAAATTATACTCATTTTCTTTAAGAATTAAATTTTCATCATCTATTTCAGGCAAAACAATTTCTGGAATTCCTTTAAGGTATGCCTCTAAATGACTAGTGTTTTTATTGTAATCTTGTATTTGAATTAATAACTGATAAGATTTTCCATTTTCAATAAGAATTTCACCAGACAAAATTGAATCTTTTAAAAATGACATTTTTTGTTCTGGATGTAAAAAAAAGCGATGGATTTTTCTTCTATTACTTATTAATTCATTATAATCTATAAATAGATTTATATATTTAGAATCATTGAATGATATTTTGTCCATTTTATAAGAAAAAATCTCAAGACCATTTAATTTAGCTTTAGCGCTATAAATTCCATTTTTATTTTGAGAAAGATTCTGACGATCGAAAAATTCTAGACCTATATTTAATTTTCCAGCTTCAATAACTCCAGCTGTAGTATAAACACTGTCACTTTTTTTTACAAGCAAAAATTCTTTTCTCTTTTCATTTGGGCCAAAACCTTTATATAAATAAAAACTTTGTATCTGTGGATTTCTGGAATCCTCAACGTATATATTTCCATATTGCATCGGATTGATAGGAATTTGACCATTTGCTTCCCGGATTTCAAAATGTAAGTGCGGACCAAAAGATCCTCCAGTATTTCCGCTGTAGCCGATTACTTCTCCTTCATTAACTTTAAGTTCATTTTTACCAGGAAATAACTCTACACCGAAAGATTTTTTACTGTATTGCTTTTTCTTAAGATAGGTTTCGATTCTAGGATTAAATTTTTTTAAGTGTGCATATACTGATACGAGTCCATCATTGTGCTCTATGTATAAGACCTTTCCATAGCCGCTTAAACTAACCTTAAGTCTATTAATCCAACCTGATTTTATAGATCGTATAGGTAATCCCTCCCGACCACGTGTCCTAATATCTAAACCCGCATGGAAATGATTTTTTCTAAGTTCACCAAATGTTCCTGAAAGTTGGACCGGAATATCGATTGGTAAAGTAGAACTTTTTTTGATCTGTGATAACAAAAAAGTGGACTTAAGAAAAAGATAAATTAAGTAATGTATTTTCAAACCTTGATAACTTGTTGTGGATGAAGATCTAAATTATTAAAGTTAAATTTACAAACTAATCATACTACCCAAGTATTTATTGAAAAAAGATTCAATAAATTTGTATATAAATAAATTATTTTAATTGTCACAATGAATAAAATTAACCAGCCAATTAAAATTTTAGAAGAGAAAATAATAGTATTACTAAACAAGTTAAAAGAAAACCACCTTGACTTAGTCAGATCTAAAGATTTGCAATCCTCTCTTGTACTAGAAAATAAGATTTTAAAGGATAAAATTTTAAAACTTGAGAATGATAATGAATCTTTAAAAGTAGCAAACAATTTACTAGGCAGTAGTCAGGGAAATTCTCAAACCAAAACAAAAATAAATAATTTGATAAAGGAGGTTGATTATTGTATTCAGCAGCTTTCAGAAATGAATTAGTATTATGAGCGAAACATTAAAAATTAAATTAACCATAGCAAACAGGGTATATCCTCTTTCAATTCCAGCTGATCAAGAATTTTCTCTTAGGGAGTCAGCGAGAAAGATAGATAACACAATTCAGCAACTTGAGAAAAATTATGCTGTTAGAGATAAACAGGATGTACTTGCAATGTGTTCCTTACAATTTGCTACACAGGTAGAAAATTATAAAAGGAATGCTTCAACCTCTAGAACTTACGATGACGAAAAAATTAAAGAGTTAATTGAAATGATAGAAATACATCTAGAAACCTATTAAAAATTTTGAATCTCAGCCTGTGCTAGTTTTTTTGATAAACTCAACGAGCTTTTAATTAGAAGAGGTGAGTTTCATTTGTAAAAGCAAGCTGTCTTTGAACAGATCCTTGATCAATTGTGTAGCCTCAAACTTGATTTTTTGGAGTTTATACAAAAAATCTTTCTGGCACAGGTTTTTTTGAGTCTTTCAAATATTTTTACAAACTAACTTTTACAAAACAAACAAAATAAAAGGACTATATTAAAAAATTGTAAATTATTCCTGCTATTGCTGCTCCTAAAAAAGGTCCAAGAATTGGAACCCAGCTATAATTCCATTCAGCATTTTTATTTTTTCTAGGAAGAAATTGATAGACCATTCTTGGCCCAAAGTCTCTAGCTGGATTGATTGCATAACCAGTAGTCCCACCTAGGGCCATTCCAATTAGCCAAACTAAAATCCCGATTGGTAAAGCCTCTAAAGCTCCTAAACCAAAATTTTCAACTTCAGTGCCATTAACTTTAATATTTGGTTCAACAATAAACAATGTACCAAACACAAGCATAAAAGTTCCTATTGCCTCACTAAAAAAATTATTCTTAAAGTTTTTAATTGCTGGGCCCGTACAAAAAGTACCCCTCACAGTGGTTTCATTATTAGTTAAACGATAGTGATCTATATATGTTATATAAGCTAACCAACTACCAAACATAGCTCCAGCAAGTTGTGATATAAAATATCCGGGAACTAGAGACCACGAAAATTTTTCTGCAACAGCTAGGCCAAGAGTAACAGCAGGATTTAGATGAGCACCACTAGATTGGGAAGTTATAAAAACACTCACAAATACAGCAAAGCCCCATGCAGCTGTTATCAAAACCCATGGAGTTTGTTTTTCAGCAATAGTTTTATTTAAATTGACATTCGCAACTACACCTGTACCAAATAAAAGTAGGGTAGTAGTTCCAATAAATTCTGCTAAATAAGGGTTTGATATCATATTTTATAATTTTTAATAAGTGATTTGAATGTTTTTAATTCTTGATTGACCCATGTATTATTTTTTTTCATTTCATCAGCCATTATCATCACAACTTTTTCAGCTATCTTTTCGGTTTCAAATGAATCTAAAAATAAGCATCTTGTTCTTCTAGCCAAAATATCCTCAAGGGTAATAGCCATTTCTTCTCTCAAAGCCCATAAAATTTGATTTTTTGTTATATATATTTTTTCTGAAAGTGATTTATTTCCGTCTTTACTCAACGCTTTTATTTTCTTGGCTTCTGTACCGTAGAAATGTATAGGGTTTTGCCAATCAGTATTTTGATCATATCCAAAAATATGAATTTCTTCAGTATTACACTTTTTCTCTGTTAATCCACCGACTGTTTGTATTGTATTAACCGTGTCTTCAGCAATTTTTCTGTATGTAGTCCATTTTCCTCCAAGAACACTTACAAGGCCACTTGTACTAACTGTAACCTTATGGTGACGTGATACCTCTTTAGTTGGCTCATTTTTATTTTCTGATGCTGCAAGTGGACGCAATCCGGCAAAAACACTTTTCACATCTGAAATTTTTGGTTTTTTTGTCATGTAATTACCTGCATTTCTTAGAATAAAATTGATTTCTTTTTTTAAAGCAGTAGGCTCATCAGAAGTCTTTGAAATAGGAGTGTCAGTTGTGCCTAACACTACATAATTGTTCCATGGTACTGCAAAAAGTACTCTACCATCTGAGGTATGTGGGACCATTATAGCATAAGGACCATTTAGAAACTTTTTTTCTAATACTAGGTGAACTCCTTGTGAAGGCCGAATCATTGGTTTTGCGTTTGGTTGGTCTAATTTTATTAGTTGATCAGAAAAAACACCCGTAGCATTCACAATAACTTTTGCTTTTATTTTATAATCTTTCTTATTTATTATATCTGTAAAGGATAAGCCATTAATTAGTCCATCATCTTTCATGAAGCTCTTCACCTCAGCATAATTGAGAAGGGTAGCACCTTCTTTTGTTGCTGTGAGAGCAAGACTAATTGCCATCCTTGCGTCATCAAATTGACCGTCGTGGTATATTATACCTCCCCTTAACCCTTTTTTATTAACATTTGGGATATGATCAAGTGTTTCTTGTTTATCTAGTAAAGTTGAGGGTCCTAATCCCAACTTACCAGCCATCATATCATAAACTTTAAGACCAAATCCATAAAAAGGGCTACTCCACCAATCATATGACGGTATTACAAAACTCAAATCCCTAACAAGATGAGGCGCATTTTTTCTTAGAATACCTCTTTCTCTAAGTGCTTCTATTACTAATGAAATATCACCATTTTGTAAATAGCGAACACCGCCGTGTATAAGCTTGGTACTTCTTGATGAAGTGCCTTTAGCAAAATCACTCCTTTCGACTAACAAGGTTTTAAAACCCCTATTTGCAGCATCTACTGCAATACCTAATCCAGTCGCACCACCTCCAATTATAGCAACATCCCATTCTTTGTTTTTTTGAAGACTACCAAGATTGAAATCTCTATTCATTATTTTGAGAATTACTCATTTTTAAAATGCACTTTTCCCAGTTATTAATAATGTTTAAAGTATCTTCATTTTCCTTGGGATTAAATTCTGTATCTATATCCCATACAGAGGATAATTTTTCTAAAGATGACCAAAAACCACTAGCAAGTCCAGCAAAAAAAGCTGCACCCAATGCAGTTGTTTCTGTTGTTTTAGGGCGAATTACATTTACATCGAGTAGGTTAGATTGTATTTGCATTAAAAGGTTATTATTGCTTGCACCTCCATCAACTTTTAAAGATTTAAATTTAAATTTTGCATCTTTTTGCATGGCAGTAATTATCTCTTTTGTTCTCATTGCTATAGCTTCAAGAGTTGCTCTTGCAAGATGACCTTTTTCAGTTCCACGAGTAATACCTGTTATTGTGCCTGTTGCCTGTGGATCCCAGTATGGAGCAGCTAAACCAGCTAACGCAGGAATAAATGTAACGCCTCCATTATTTTCAACAGTTTTAGCTAAAGGCTCTATTTCTGACGCAGATGAAATGATTCCTAATTGATCTCTTAGCCATTGAACAGCTGCACCAGCCACAAAAACACTTCCCTCTAACGCGTAATATGTTTTATTATTAATTTGATAACCTATTGTAGTTAACATTTTATTTTTTGACTTCACGGGTTTATCACCGGTATTCATAATACAAAAACATCCAGTTCCGTAAGTATTTTTCACATCTCCAGGATTAATACACATTTGTCCAAATAAAGCAGCTTGCTGGTCACCTGCAATTCCACTTATTAAAATTTTATCTTCAAATAAGCCTTCTGTTGTGTAAGCTATTTTTTCTGAGCAAGAAACTATTTTTGGTAGAATTTTTTCTGGAACTTCAAGTATTTCTAATAATTCAGAGTCCCATTTTAGTGAATGTATATTAAATAAAAGTGTTCTGCTAGCATTTGTAACGTCAGTAACATGCACTTTTCTTCCTGTAAGATTCCAGATCAACCATGTATCTATCGTTCCAAAAATAATATCTCCATTTTCAGCTTTTTTTCTTAAATCAGGGTCTTGATCTAAAATCCATTTTATTTTTGTTCCTGAGAAATAGGAATCTAAAATTAATCCAGTTTTCTCATAAAATAAGCTTGCCTTACCCTCTTTTTCAATTAAGCTACATATATTAGTTGTTCTCCTGTCTTGCCATACAATAGCTTTATGTACAGGAACTCCTGTATTTTTATCCCAAAGCAGTGTTGTTTCTCTTTGATTAGTAATTCCCAATGCATTAATCTGGGAGGCATTAATATTAGTTTTTTGAAGAACTTCATTGATTACCTTGAGTTGAGTTTCCCAAATTTCTAATGCATCATGTTCAACCCAGCCCTGTTTTGGGAAAAACTGTGTAAATTCAAGTTGAGAAACCCCAATTGTCTTACCTTTTTTATCAAAAATTATAGCTCTAGAACTTGTCGTACCAGCGTCAATGGAAAGTATATACTCACTCATTTAGCTAAAGTAGAAATTTATTTGAAGATCCTAGCTAATTAAATTTCCTTCATCATCCCATTTTGCCAGGTCGTTTCTTTTTAATGGGTCTACAAATTTATAGTTCCAATCTTTCTCATATGAAAAACCGTGTTCTTTCATTATTTCATCAGGAACCCCATCCCAGAAGTTAGGTTGGTTACCTTTGTATCCTAGATCATTTATTCCAACTTCAGAAGTGAAGTATCCGGTAATAACTAAATCTTTGAATGTAGAAAAAAAAGCCTCCTCTTTATTTTTTTTACCCTTAGGGAATGCTACTAAATCTAAAATTGACTTTTGCTCAGTTACGTCGCAATCAATAAAGTTTTTTCCAAATTCTTTATTTGATATTATATCTACCCATTGCAACCCATCTCTTAAAATATCTTGAAATGATGGTGCATCTTTGGCTATAAACTCAATGAATTCCGGAACTTCAGCTTCATCGATATTACCATCTTTATTTGGTGGGACTATTAAGTTTGCCAGTACACGAATTTTATTTAATTCTTCACTTGAAAAGAAAACTTGATTCAAAAGTTCAAGGTCTCGTTTTAATTCCTCTGGTGTACGACCATATTTGTATTTCCACACATTCTCATAAACTATTTTTTTCTCTTTTGGCAAGCAACCCTCAAGCAATAATCCACTTGCCAACGAGCTAATTACAATTGTTTTAATACTATCTCTTCTGTTCATTACTAAATATTTTGTTTTTTTAACTGATCAATAATGTATTCTGAAGTTCTCCATGAAAGTGCCATTATTGTCCAAGTAGGATTCTTATCAGCTTGAGAAACAAAAGGCCCACCATCAACTATAAAAACATTTTTAGCATCATGGAGTTGCTCATATTTATTCACAACTGATTTCTTTGGATTATCTCCCATTCTTGTAGTTCCAACCTCATGAATTACCTCGCCAGGTGTAAGTAAGCCGTTATCAGGCCCTCCATTTTCCCAAAGCATATGGCCACCAATATTGTTAACTATTTCTTTAACAGTCTCATTCATGTGATTTGCCTGTCTACGTTCATAATCTGACCAATTATAGTTAAACCTCAACACCGGTATTCCGTATTTATCCTTTTTTTCTGGATCTATTTCACAATAATTATTAATATTTGGAACTGATTCACCTCTAGTATTGAAACCAATTGTTGATCCGTAATATTTTTTGACCTCATCACGAACCCTATCTCCGTATCCACCAACTTCAATACCAAAAAAGCTATTTAAGCTATTAAAATTAAAACCCGTACCATATGAAGGAGCACCCAGGCCACCATAAATTTCAATATGGTACCCTCTTGGAAAATCCAAATTTTTATTGTCAAGCCACCAGGGAGAATATAGGTGCATATTTCCCATCCCGTCTTCATTGTAAGTTTTTCTGTTCATTAAATCTGGAATAAAAGCCAAATTATTTGTGCCAGTTGAATCGTGTAAATATTTTCCAACCATGTTAGAGCTATTACCAAGACCATTTTCATGATAAGGGCTTTTAGAATTTAATAGAATTCTAGCGCTTTCGCAAGCAGATGCAGCTAATACGACCACTTTAGCATTTATTTTGTATTCTTTTTTATCGTCTTTATTTACATAAACTATACCATTTGGTTTACCACTTTTATCTACAGAAACTTCTCTTACCATGCTGTTAACATATAAATCGAGTCTTCCTTGAGCGTTTCTTTGAGATGGAAAAACTAAACATGAACTAGCCGAAAAGTCAGCGTATACTCCACAAGATCTTCCACAATTACCACAATAATAGCAAACTCCTCTTTCATTGCTAATTCTTTTTGTTAGAATTGACAGTCTTGATGGAATAACTTTTACTCCTGCTTTTTCAGCGCCCTTTTTGTAGTACATTTCATGCAGCCTTGGTTTAGCAGGGGGAAGAAAAAAACCATCAGGTTCATTATATATATTTTCTTTTGTACCAGTGACTCCAATTAACTTATCAACTTTTTCATAAAACGGTTTTATATCTTCATAAGATATAGGCCAATTATCACCTAAACCATCAATACTTTTTCTTTTAAAATCATTAGGGCCAAATCTTAAAGAAATTCTTCCCCAGTGATTTGTTCTTCCTCCCAACATTCTACTTCGCCACCAATTAAATTTGGTGTCACCTTTCATTTCATATGGCTCTCCATCTACTTTCCAATCACCATACGAAGCGTGAAAGTCTCCGAAAGCTCTTGTAGAACCCCGACCCCTTCGAGGTGATTCGTAAGGCCATTTTAGATGAAGCTGTTGATCCGGGTTTGCGGGATCAAAAAAAGGTCCTGCTTCCATTAAAGCTACAGTTAATCCGCTATCGGTAAGTATTTTTGTTGCCATACCTCCTCCGGCTCCTGACCCAACGATTACTACATCGTATTTCTTTTTATTTTCGATTATCTCCATTTTCCTTTATTTATATATCGAATTTGATGGTATGTTTTTATTTAACTTGTTTTTGTAGAAGGTATATGAAAAACCTTTTTGTATACTGAATGCGCCAACTTCGCCATTTTTGTTTGTAGCAAGATAGGCAACTTGAAAGTTTGGTTTTCCTTTTTGCTTTTCTAATATTCTATTTACTGCTTCTTCACATGCTTTTTGAGGACTTAGACCGCCGCGCATTAGTTCAACAATTAAAAAACTTCCGACAGTTTTGATCACCTCTTCACCTAAGCCAGTGGCTACTGCTCCACCAACATTGTTGTCAATATACAATCCAGATCCAATGATCGGTGAATCACCAACACGCCCTGACATCTTGTAGGCTAGTCCGCTTGTAGTACAAGCTCCTGATAGATTGCCTAAGTTATCGCAACAAATCATCCCAATAGTATCATGATTTTCAACATTTATTTCAGGTTGATAGTTTCCATTTTTAAGCCATTTCTCCCAAGCCTTTTTGCTTTGCTCAGTAAGAAGATTTTCAGGCTTATAACCCTGTTTTATAGCGAATTGTCGAGCGCCTTTTCCTGCTAGTATTACATGAGGAGTTTTTTCCATAACTTCTTTTGCAAGGGCTGCTACGTGAGTTATATTTTCGACTGCCAAAACAGCACCACAATCACCAGTATGATTCATTACACAAGCATCTAAGCTAACAACTCCATCACGATCAGGTGCACCACCCTTTCCAACAGTTGTATTTAGTAGATTAGACTCCTCATATGTTACACCCTCGACCACGGCCTCAATAGCACTAAATCCACGTTCAAGTGCCCTACCAGCCTTCATATTTGCTTCAGATACACTCCAGGTGCTAATAGCATAAGTTTCGGAGTTTTTTGAAATGGAAGAAATACTTTTGTTACCCAAGCTGGCGATGGTTTCAGGAGCAACTAACATAGTTGACAATCCTAAATAGCTTTTGTCAAGAAATTTTCGTCTATTCATTTGGTTTTCTAAATTTATAACAATTTTAGACTAATAAAAAAAGGAGAAATAATTATTACTTATTTTAGGGTAAGTTTTTTCTATAATTTAAGTGAGATGAGAGTTGAAGTATGTGCAGATTCTATTCTATCAATCCAAAATGCATCTGATGCTAAAGTAGATCGTATAGAGTTATGTTCAGCACTTGAGATAGGGGGTTTAACTCCTTCATGTGGTTTAATTAGGGAGGCTATTGATTTAAAACTTTTACCTATTCACTGTTTAATCAGACCTCGACCTGGACATTTTTTTTATAGTAAGGAGGAGATCAAAGTGATTGAAAAAAATATATTAAATGCAAGTGAATTAGGATGTGATGGTGTTGTAGTTGGTGCACATGATCAAAATTTCAAGCTTGACTTTTCATTACTTAAAAAATGGAAAACTTTGGCAGGGTCTATGAAGATTACATTTCATAGGGCTTTTGATGTTTTAGTTAATCCCTTGGATGCTATAAATCAATTAATTGATTTGGGTTTTGATTCTATACTAACCTCGGGCCAAAAAGAAAAAGCTGAAGAAGGAATTGATAATCTTAACTATTGGAATACTAAATTTGGCTCAAACATTATAATCATGCCAGGTAGTGGAGTTGGAGTTTCTAACTGTAAAAAATTTAAAAAAGCAGGTTTTAAATATATACATTTATCCGCAGGTGAGGATATACGACCAATTCCTATGCCGGATGGCATTAATCAAAACTTATCATTTTTAAAACAAACAATTCGATATAGTAACAAACAAACTTTGATTGATGTTGTTAAAGCTTTAAAATCAGTTGAATAAAATCATAGCTCCACCTAGTGCTGTAAACAAAAGGATTAATTTACGATAACTATTTTCATTAATTTTTTTTACAAGAAAAACCCCTGAAATTAAACCAAAAATTTCAAAAGGCATTAGCTCCAAACTCTTTAAAAACGAAACCTTATTAATAGTTTGCCATGACCATATATGAAATGGAACTTTAAAAATATTTATAATAAAAAAAAGCCATGCTGCAGTTCCAATAAATGCATTTTTTGGTAATCGCATAGCTAAAAAATAAATATTTGAAAAAGCCCCAGCCAAATTTCCAACCATTGTTGTAAATCCAGCAAAAATTCCCATTGAACTAGCAAAACTCCAATGACTTGGGATTTTCTTTTCTTTTCTTCTTTCCCAATAATACATTTGCCCAACACTAAACGAAATAATCCCTGCCATAGAATATTTAAAAATAATTTCTGATATCGAGCCGCCCCCAATTACTCCAATTAGTACACCCAAAATCATCCATGGTAAAAGTTTGATTATATAATTCCACTTTACAAAACCTTTGTAATAACTTACAGCAAAAATATCGCCTAAAAGCAAAAGGGGCATCAAAATCCCAGTGGATGCTTTAGCACCGAAAGCCAATGCAAATCCAGTTACTATTAAAGTTGCTATTCCTTTTATACCAGCTTTTGAAACTCCTAACAGGAATGCACAAAAAGCTGCAATGGAAAATTTATAAATTTCTAAATCAAACAATAAATAAAACTTACGCACAATATAGTATATATTATTTTACTCATATTCTCTAATTATAAATAAATCTGTTTTTAGATATTTGTAAAAAAAAGATTGAAATCTAAATTTGGCAAATCAATTAGATTTATGCTTCTTAGTACTTTGTCTTTTGCAGTAATGAATGCACTTGTAAAGTACTTAATTAGTTATCATACATTTCAACTAGTTTTTTTTCGCTCATTTGGATCTTTAATTATAACTTTTTCAATACTTAAATCGAAAAATATTCCTCTTTTAGGAAATCAAAAAAAACTTTTATTAATTCGTGGATTGGTCGGAGTTTCTGCCATGATACTCTTTTTTTTAGGAATTCAGTCCATAGGTGTCGCAAGCTCAGTAACACTTCGATACACATCCCCAATTTTTGCCTCAATTTTAGCTGTTGTTTTTTTCAAAGAGAAAATTAAAATACCTCAATGGACATTTTTTATTCTTGCCTTTTTCGGAGTTTATCTTATTGAAAGCTTTCAACCCTTATCATCAAGTGTAGGTGTTTTAATGGTTTTAGGAGCTGCATTCTTGTCTGCAATTGTTTATCTAATTATATCAAAAATTGGTGATAATGATCATCCAGTAACAATAGTCCACTATTTTATGTTCATTGCTACTTTAGTTGGTGGTATTGGATCTGTTTTTTTTTGGAAAACTCCTGAATTAAAAGAACTTCTACTTTTAATTAGTTTAGGTTTTTTTGGCTTTTTTGGACAATATTATATGACTCTGGCTTTTCAAAATTATAAGCCCCATTTGGTAGCTCCTTTTAAATATGTTGAAGTCTTTTTTACATTCACAATGAGCATATTTTTACTAGATGAAGAATACGATTTTATTCAGATCTTAGGAGCTATATTAATAATACTTGGACTATTATTAAATATTTGGTATAAGTTTAGATTTAAATAAATTAAATCAAATCGTAAATTAGGATTATTTCGATAATTCGGCGATTGTTTTGGTATTCATTCTGACATAATCTTGATTTCCAGCTTTAACAGCATATTTAAGAGAATTTTTTGAAGCCTCTATTGCACCCTTTTTTTCACTTAATCCAATTAAAATCAAAGCCTGCTGTCTGTACATCCAAAACTTACCTGGATCTTTTTTAATAGCATATGCAATCCATTTTTTTGCTTTCTTAAGATCTTTACCACTTTCTCTGTAGTATACAGCTGCTTTATAATAATCACTTGGAGCTGGGTTTTTGCTTAAAGTATTTTCAATGGTGCTCATTGCTTTTTCATCAGTAGGTACAGATAAGGGGATATTAATTTCAGTTTTCTCCCAAGCTAACCTTATGAAGGCCCCATCATTATAAATTGATTCAATTGAAATGGTAAAATTTTCTCGAGGTTCGCTTACATTTTTAGTTTTAACAGTTAGACTCGCTGCAATTAACGACTCATCCCATGGTTTAGGTAAACCTGAATTATCAAATTTATTATAGAAATAAACCTCCCAATTTGACTTTTCTGGCCTTGTGTATATAGAGTACTTTCCAGCTTTCAAAGCTTTATTACCCACTAAAACATCATCACTAAAACTTATTACAGTATTGTCATTAGCTCCTGTTCTCCAAATTTCACCGTATGGTATTAAATTTCCCATTATTTTTCTTCCCTTCATAGAAGGTCTAGAGTAAGTTATCTTAATTTCAGTTAATCCTACAATTTGAGTAAAATCAGCTATTGGGCTGGCTTGCGGCGTTTGAACTTGTGCAAAAGTAATAGCAGACAATAATATGGTTAAAAATTTAAAGAATTTCATTTTAAGTTTTTTATAAATATAAATTTTTGCTTTTATAAATCAAGCTGCAACTCCACGAATTATTGTTTGTTGAAAACTATTAAAAAAATGTTTAATTAATATAATAAATAGTTAAACATTTTATATCTTTGATACAAACAAAAAGTCATGAAAATTTATCGCATAGAAGCGATTCAAAACCTACCTATTTCTCAAAAGGAAGCATGGAGTTTTTTATCTGACCCGAAAAATCTAAAACAAATTACGCCTGAATATATGGGATTTAAAATAGTTAGTGGTTTGTCAGAAAAGATTTATGCGGGTCAAATAATACAATATATAGTTACCCCAATCCTAGGTATACCTACAAAGTGGGTTACTGAAATAACGCATGTGGAAAATGGTAATTATTTTGTTGATGAACAACGCTTCGGACCATATGATTTGTGGCATCACAAACACTTTATTAAACCTATAGAAAAGGGGGTTGAAATGACTGACATTGTTGATTATAAAATTCCATTTGGGTTTTTAGGAAGAATTTTACACCCTTTACTTGTATTTCCTAAACTAAATGAAATTTTTGAATATAGAAAAAAAGCATTAATCAAAATTTTTGGACCATATACTAAATGATAAAAGATAAAAATATATTAATTATTGGAGGTAGTTCTGGTATAGGTTTAGCTTTAGCAGAAATTCTATCTCCCTCAAATTCGGTTTTTGTAGCTAGTAGATCGAATGAAAATTTGAATAGCTTAGATTTAACCCACCTGTCTTATGACGCAACATCAGCCGAATTAGATACTTCGGTATTACCTGATGAGCTACATGGGTTTATTTATTGTCCTGGAAGTATAAATTTACGACCCTTTAAAGGCCTCTCAACGGAAGCGTTTGAAAAAGATTTTCAAATTAATGTTACTGGTGCTATTAACTCACTAAAAGCAGTTTTGTCAAGGCTAAGTGCAAGCGGTAATGCGTCTGTTGTCTTTTTCAGCACAGTTGCAGTACAAACTGGAATGCCTTTCCATAGTTCAGTCGCAGCATCAAAAGGTGCTTTGGAGGGGCTCACACGTTCATTGGCAGCAGAATTCGCACCTAAAATAAGAGTAAATGCTATAGCTCCATCACTTGTAAATACACCTCTTGCTTCAAAATTTTTAAATAACGAATCTAAAATTGAAAAAGCAAATGAAAGACATCCTTTGGGGAGGATAGGTAATGCTAAGGAGATTGCACAAGCTGCAGGGTTTTTACTTGGTCCAGAAAGCAGTTGGATGACTGGAAGAGTTTTACAACTGGATGGTGGTATAGGTAATCTTAAAACATGATTTGATTGGAAAAATATACTCTTTTTTGGTTTAGACGTGACTTAAGAATTGAAGATAACCATGGATTTTTTAAAGCTCTAAGTGGAAAAAATAAAGTCATACCCATTTTCATTTTTGATCCAAATATTTTGGATAGACTGCCAAGAGAGGATGCAAGAGTTGAATTCATTTTATTAGCCTTGGGTGCCATAGATATTGCTATGAAGAGGAACAGGTGCAATGTTGGAATATATCATGGTACCCCTGAGGCTATTTTTAGTGGATTGGTTAATCAATACCAAATTGAGGAAGTTATTTGTAACGAAGATTATGAACCCTATGCAAATGAAAGGGATAAAAGGATTAAAACTTTTTTAATTAAAAAGGGAATAGAATTTAAAGCCTTTAAAGACCAAGTGATTTTTGAAAAAAATGAAATTGTTAAGGATGATGGAAATCCATACAAAGTTTATACACCATATTCAAAAAAATGGTTATCTAATTTTAATACTAAATCCGTAGAAGAATATCCATCAGAATCTCTATTAATTAATTGTTATTCCGAACAAGAACTTCCCAAAATAAAATTAGATCAATTAGGATTTAAAAGTAGCACTGTTAATCAACCCAAATATCTTTTTGACAACCAAATTATTGATAATTATGAGTCAACAAGAAACTTTCCTTATTTAAATAAAACTTCAAGAATAGGAACAGCGCTAAGATTTGGTACAGTAAGTATAAGGGCAGTAGTAAAAAAAGCAGCCAGTAGACCCAACAAAACTTTTTTAAAGGAACTCATTTGGAGGGAGTTTTTTATGCAAATTCTGTGGCATTTTCCGCATACGCGCAATGAAAGTTTTAAACCTCAGTATGATAGAATAGAGTGGAGGAATAATGAAAAAGATTTTGAAAATTGGTGTTCAGGTAATACAGGTTTTCCTCTTGTTGATGCAGGTATGAGAGAATTAAATAAAACCGGTTTTATGCATAATCGTGTCCGCATGCTAGTTGGTAGTTTTTTATGCAAGCATCTACTTATTGACTGGAGATGGGGTGAAGCATATTTTGCAGAGAAGCTTTTTGATTACGAAATGTCAAGTAATGTTGGTAACTGGCAATGGGTAGCCGGTTGTGGTGTTGATGCAGCTCCATATTTTAGAATTTTTAATCCAACAGAACAAGTAAAAAAATTTGATAAACAATTGCACTACATCAATAAGTGGGTGCCTGATTTCCAAGAAATTTCTTACCCAAAACCAATAATTGACCATAAACTAGCACGTGAACGTTGTTTAAAAACATATAAAAGCGCTTTAAATTCTTAATGAAGCGCGTATTAAAAACAAATTTACCTACAAAAAATTGTCTTAATTGCGGGTATCCTTTTACTTGGAGAAAAAAATGGGAAAGAGACTGGAACAATGTTAAATATTGTAGTAAAAAATGCAAAATGAAAAAAAGAATGCCTTAATATGGCTAAGAAATGATTTAAGAATTAAAGATCATTGTGGTTTTTATAACGCAACAATAAGTTGTGACAAGACATTTGCTTATTTCAGTTTCGAGCCAGACAGGTTTAAAAATACCAAATGGGGTTTTAAAAAAACTGAAAAATTTAGAACACTTTTTTTAATCCAGACACTCACATGTCTTAAAGATGAGTTGAAGAAAAAAAATATTACACTTATTGTTGATATTAAATCTGCAATGGTTGGTATTCCAAAACTTATTAATTCTCTAAAAATAACAGATTTATTTTATCAAAATGAGTGGACAAAGGAGGAAAATAATGTTTCGGATAGTGTCAAAAAGTCAATATCAAAAAAAATAAAAATTCATACATATTATGATCAATTTTTATATCATCCAAAGGACATTAAATTTGAATTGGATGCATTACCTGAGGTATTTACAATTTTTAGGAAAAGTTGTGAAAAAAACACTTTAGTTAGAAAAGTTTTTCCTGAAATTGCAACCTTACCAAGCACAAATCTTTTAGACCAAGATTTTACTATACCGAGACTAGAGGATTTTGGTTTTTTAGAATTTCACTCTCCTCCTTTTTCCGCGTTTCCATTTAATGGAGGCAGCAAAAACGGTCATAAAAGAATAAAGAATTACCTGTGGGACACCAGAAAAATATCTACATACAAAGAGACTCGAAACGGTCTAGTTGGAAAAGACTACAGTTCTAAATTTTCAGCTTGGTTATCAAATGGCTCGTTATCTGCAAGAGAAATTTACTGGCAGGTTAAAGATTTTGAGAGTAAAGTGAAAAAAAATCAATCAACATATTGGATGATTTTTGAGTTAATTTGGAGAGATTATTTTAAGTATGTTTCACTAAAACATGGAAATAATATTTTTAAACTAGAAGGTATTTTGAAAAAAGGATACGATTGGAAATCTAATCATAAAATTTTAACGTCATGGATTAACGGAGATACTGTTGAGCCCTTTGTGAACGCTAACATGATAGAATTAAAAAAAACTGGTTGGATGAGTAATCGAGGCAGACAAAATACAGCCTCCTTTTTTTCTAAACATTTATTTATGGACTGGAGGATAGGGGCTGCATATTTTGAATCTCAACTAATTGATTACGATGTCCATAGTAATTATGGAAACTGGATGTATGTCTCCGGAGTTGGAAATGACCCAAGAGATCGCAAATTTGATATAGCCTGGCAATCAGAAAAGTATGATCCACAAAAAAAGTTTCAAAAATTATGGATAAAGTAGAAAAAATTGCATCAATAGTTTTACCTAATCAATTATTTGAAAAATCACCTATATTTTCAGAAAGAGCCACGATTTATCTTGTAGAGGAATCCTTATTTTTTAATCAATACGTGTTTCATAAGCAAAAACTTTTTTTTCATAGATTATCAATGAAAAAATATCAATATTTTTTGAAGGGTAAAGGAATCGATGTACGATACATAGATGCTTCCGAAAAACTTTCTGATGTAAGGAAATTAATTGAAAATATATCAAACAAGTATGACACAATTCAGATTATTGATCCAAATGACTTTTTAATTGAGAAAAGGTTAAAAAGAGTTTGTATTAAACTTAATTTAAAATTGATCATCCTAGAAAATCCAATGTTTTTGTGTAAAAAAAGTGATTTAAATTTCTTTAAGCCTGATAAGAAGAAATTTTTTCAAACTTCTTTTTACAAATCTCAAAGAGAAAAATTTAATATTCTAATCGATATTGCTGGTGGACCTGAAGGAGGAAGTTGGACATATGATACAATGAACAGAGAAAAATATCCAACAAATAAAAAACCACCTGAAATCGTATCTGTCAATGATAAGTCTGAACTTCTTTCAGAGACATATGAATATATTAATAATGTCTATACCAAAAATTACGGCACTTTAGAATCAGAATTCCTTTATCCTACTGATTTTGAGCAATCAAAAAAATGGTTTAATGATTTTTTAGAAAATCGATTTAAAGAATTTGGACCATATGAAGACGCTATTGTTGATAGTGAGAGTTTTTTAAACCACAGCTTATTATCACCTCTATTAAATACTGGTCTTCTCGATGTAAGCTTTGTTATTAGTCAGACAATAGAATTTTATAAAAAAAACAACATACCATTAAATTCATGTGAAGGTTTCATAAGGCAAATTTTAGGTTGGAGAGAATTTATTCGGGGTATATATTTTGCAAAAAGTGTAGAGGAGCGAACTAAAAATTATTGGAATTTTAAAAGGAAAATTCCCCATTCATTTTATGACGGATCAACAAACATTTTACCCGTAGATGTATGCATAAAAAAAATTTTGAAAACAGGTTATGCTCATCACATTGAAAGATTAATGATAATTGGTAATTTCATGTTACTCTGTGAATTTGATCCAGATGAAGTTTATAGATGGTTTATGGAAATGTTCATTGATTCATATGACTGGGTTATGGTTCCAAATGTTTATGGGATGAGTCAATTTGCTGATGGGGGATTAATGTCAACAAAACCCTATATAAGCGGAAGTAGCTATATTCTTAAAATGAGTAATCATAAAAAAGGAGAATGGACAATCATTTGGGACTCTTTATTTTGGAATTTTATTGATAAACGAAGAGACTTTTTCTTAAAAAATCCAAGGATGAGAATGCTTGTTTCTAACTTTGATAAAATGAATTCAAATAAAAAGAAAGAATTGTTAGAGACAGCTGATAATTTCCTTCAAAATCTTAGTTAATCATTTTTCAAAGGATGATACAAAGTAATATACCAATTGTAATTGTTTGGTTTAAAAGAGATTTACGTTTAGAAGATAATGAGGCAATTAATTCGGCAATAGCAAGTAATAAGTTAGTATTATTGCTTTACGTTTTTGAGAATTCTTTAATTCAAAATGATCATTTTAGCAAACGACATTTAAATTTCATAAAGCAATCTCTTGCAGACCTCAACCAAAGGTTGGCAAAATTTAATACAGAAATTTTGACTGTTTGTGGTGAGGTACAATCAAATTTTGAAAAACTTAATAAACAATTTTTAATTAAAAAAGTTTATTCGCATTATGAGACTGGAATGGATATTACTTACAAAAGGGACAAAAAAATGGCAAAATGGTTTATTGAAAATAAAATTAGATGGTATGAGAAAAGACAACAAGGGGTATTCAGAGGAATATCTAATAGGAAAAATTGGTCAAAATTAATGAATGAATTTATCGATCAACCTATTAAACCCCTACCTGAAATGAAAAATAAATTTGTGTCTTTAAAAACTTTGAAACAAATTAAAAAGGAATTCGGTGTATTAGAATTTAAAGCGGAACATTCAAGTGATTTTCAACCGGGGGGTATAACAAATGCAAATAAATATTTAGAATCTTTTTTTAAAAATCGTTACCAAAACTATCAAAACCACATATCTAAACCAGATTTATCGCGTAAAAGTTGCAGCAGGCTCTCGCCATACATTAGCTATGGGAATTTATCAATAAGACAAATTTTTCATCGAATAAAAGAAAAAAAAACTCAAACTAATAACAGTTTTGCTATTCGTTCATTTGAGTCTCGTTTAAGATGGCATTCTCATTTTATTCAAAAGTTTGATATGGAACCTAGCATGGAGTTTTTAAGCATAAATAAGGGCTTTCATAAACTTTTAAAACCTATAAATAAAAAATTTATTAAAGCATGGGAAAATGGAAAAACTGGTGTTCCAATAGTTGATGCCTCTATGCGATGTCTAGTTAAAACAGGGTATTTAAATTTTAGAATGCGAGCTTTGATTGTTTCTTTTTTTGTTCATCAATTATGGCAACCGTGGCAAGCTTGTTCGGCTTTTCTAGCGAGACAATTTCTTGATTTTGAACCTGGAGTTCATTTCCCTCAACTTCAAATGCAAGCTGGTGAGACTGGAATTAATACTCTCCGTATCTATAATGCTGTTAAAAATGGAAGAGAGCACGATCAAAATGGAGATTTTACACTCAAATGGCTACCAGAACTCAAATTACTTCCTGATAAATTAATTCATTCACCTTGGTTAATTACTCCTTTAGAAGAAGAAATTTTTAAATTTAAAAAAGGTATCAATTATCCAAATCCTATTGTTAATCTTGATGAGACGAGAAAATTTGCTTCATATACACTTTGGAATTTAAAAAAAGATCCAATAGTTTTTGAGGAAAATCAGCGTATTTTAAAAAAGCATACTTTTGGGAAAAGAATAAATAGCTAATAAATGAAAAAAAAGTCATTGCTTTCAAGTGAACAAATTGATAGAATTATTGAGATGGCATGGGAGGATAGAACCCCTTTTGATGCTATTTTATCACAATTCGGATTAAATGAAAAAAGCGTAATAGATTTAATGCGTAAGGAGCTAAAGATTAATAGTTTCAAACTCTGGCGAGAACGTGTACAGGGAAGAAAAACTAAGCATAGCAAGATTCGTTTAAATGACGTAGATCGATTTAAGTGTTCAAGACAAAAAAATATTAGTAATAATAAAATCTCTAAGCGATAGCTGAATTATACAGTAAAGTAATGGTTATTGATTTCTATAAATAATTTTTATGAAAAATATTTAATAATTTATTTTAAAGACATCCTAACTCTATTTCAGCTAATAACTCTTTTAATCTTTGCCCCCAACTTTTTTAACCGGCCATCTATATTTTCGTAACCTCTATCTATTTGCTCGATGTTATGAATAGTACTTTTCCCAGAAGCTGAAAGTGCAGCAATAAGTAGAGATACCCCAGCTCTTATATCAGGAGATGTGAGAGTTGTTCCTTTTAATTGAGATTTAAAATCGTGTCCTATAACTGTCGCACGGTGGGGATCGCAGAGAATTATTTTAGCTCCCATATCAATTAGTTTATCAACAAAAAACAAACGGCTTTCAAACATTTTTTGATGAATTAATACACTCCCTCTTGCTTGACTGGCAACAACCAAAATAATGCTTAATAAATCAGGAGTAAAACCTGGCCAGGGTGAGTCAGAGATAGTTAGTATAGAACCATCGATATAATTTGTTATTTCATATCCTTTTTTGTGAGCAGGAATAAAAATATCATCACCACTTTTCTCAACATTTATTCCAAGTTTTTTAAAAGTAGCTGGAATATTACCTAGTTGATTAAAATTGACATTTTTAATTGTAATCTCGCTTTTTGTCATAGCTGCTAGGCCAATCCAACTTCCAATTTCTATCATATCTGGTAAAATAGTGTGATCAGTACCATTTAGTTTTTTGACACCTTCAATAGTTAAATAGTTTGAACCAATACCACTTATTTTAGCTCCCATTTTATTTAACATTTTACATAACTGTTGAACATAAGGTTCACATGCGGCATTGTAAATAGTTGTTATACCTTGGGCTAAAACAGCAGTCATAACAATATTAGCTGTTCCAGTTACAGATGCCTCATCAAGAATTATATTTACACCTTTTAATTGATTTGCTTCTACACTATAAAATGTACCCTCTTTATTATGTGAAAACTTTGCACCTAATTTTATAAAACCTTCAAAATGAGTGTCTAACCTTCTCCTACCTATTTTATCTCCACCAGGTCTTGGTACAGATCCCTTGCCAAATCTCGCAAGTAGTGGACCAACTATCATGATTGATCCCCTTAATCTTTGCCCATCATCTTTAAAATCCTGTGAACTCAGATAATCGAGATTAATATTATTTGAGCGAAATCTAAAACTTCCCTCACTAATTTTCTCAATTTCAACGCCTAAATTTGCGAGTATTTTGATAAGCTTATTGACGTCAAGTATATTAGGAATATTGTTTACAATTATTGGTTCTGGGGTTAAAAGTGTAGCACATAAAATCTGAAGAGCTTCATTTTTTGCTCCTTGAGGCTTTATAGAACCTTTTAAGGATTGACCTCCTTCAATAATAAATGATTCCATCTATTTTAATAACGTTTTCTATTTCTTTTTCTTGGTCTACTATGATTGCTACTTGGTCCACTTCCGTTTTTATGTTTAAACCGAATTAGATCAGCAGAATCACTTAAGGGTAGTTGAGAAGCGGCTACTTTAAGTTTTCCTTCTGAAAGCTCTTCTAAGTGGCTAAGTATAACAACATCTTCAACTGTATCTTTATTCCAACTTAAGAAGTTTTTTTTCATATGGTTAGCTATTGTAAAAACTAAGACATCTTTAAGTTCACTATTTTCCCATCCAATTGCAGCATCAATCATACGTTTTATATTGTTTCCATAGAACCTATATTTCGGAAAGTTCTGAGGGTAGGGCAGCTTTTCAGGCTTCATATCTAGCAACTCTTGCTGAGGTTTCTCAAATGGACAATCAACATCAATATCAAAGTCTGCCATGATGAAGAATTGATCCCACAGTTTGTGCTGGAAGTCTGCTACATCTCTAAGGTGAGGATTTAGGTTTCCCATAACACCAATTATAGCTTTAGCTTTTTTATTTCTTTCTTCAGGATTGGCTTCCGATTTAGCCTGTTCTATCATTATATGAATATGTCTGCCATATTCGGGTATTACAAGCTGTTTACGTTTAGTATTGTATTGCAAAGTGTCCATTAGGTGATTGTAAAAGAGTTCTTTAAGTAGAATAATTATATTGCAAATTAGTAAAATCCGTTGAATTGCATACTATATTGAATAAAATTAGAGAGCTATAATTCCTTTTAACTTGCTACAAATTTTATAGATTTCGATAACTTCCTTTGGTGAATCCAAGTTTACATTTATGCTTAGACTAGTAAAATTTCTTTTTGATGATTTTTTTTCACTGAATAGTGCTTCTTTTGTTGAAAAAATTGATTTCAGCTTAGTCAAGTTATCTGATTCTGATTTTACAATAAACTTAAAAAGATATATTCCAGGCCAATTCTGTGACTGACTTAGTTGATCAAAAAAGCGTGAATAAAATTCCTCTTTATTATCATTCGGATTAAACATGAGGCTTACATTTGTATAAATATAATGGTTTTTATTAATTACAAAATGCCTAATATCCGTAGAATACTTATTACAGGAAGTCCTGGTTCAGGTAAGACAACAATTATTAGAGGTTTAAGAAATAGGGGCTACATGGTTTTTGATGAATTCTCAAGATCACTAATAAAAGGCTTTGAGAATAAAAATTTATTTTTAAAAGATCCCATAAATTTTAGTGCAAAATTATTAGAAAGGAGAATTAAGCAATTTAACGATGCAAAAAAAAATAAAAAAGTGAAGAATAACTTAGTATTCTATGATAGGGGAATTCAGGAAATTTCAGGATATTTAAGAGCAATAGGCCTTGAAAATTCATCATGGGAGAAAAAGCTAACCGATTATCGATATGATAAAGTTTTTATAGCTCCGCCGTGGAAGGAAATTTATATTAATGATAAACAGAGGTTTGAAACATATAAAGAAGCAAAAATCTATTATCGCTTTATTAAGGCTTCTTATGAAATCAAACATGAGCTTATTGAGATACCCAAAATAGATATTGAGAGTAGGATTGATTTTGTAGAATCATATGTCTTGTGAATTTATATAATTTTAATTTTTGGAAATGCTACAAAATCTAAATTATCAAAATGCTAAAAAAAATCTTAAATTAATATACGGGATGTCAAATACATTAAATAAGCTTCTCTATGATAAATTCTAAAGATCCAATTAAAATTGTCTTTTTTGGCACACCAGAATTTGCAAGATTTTGCCTTAAGGAATTATTTAGTAATGGATTTATTATTAGGGCTGTTGTTACTGCTCCAGACCGAAAAGCTGGTAGAGGAAGTAGATACAGGAAATCTGCAGTAAAAGAATATGCAGAAAATAATGAGTTTTTAATTTTTCAACCCGAGAATTTAAAATCTATTGAATTTTTAAGAGATTTAAGAAATATTGATGCTGATGTTTTTGTTGTTGTCGCTTTCCGAATGTTGCCGAAGGTTGTATGGAGTATTCCTGAGTTAGGAACTATAAACCTTCATGCTTCTCTGTTACCAAACTACAGAGGTGCAGCACCAATAAACTGGGTTTTAATTAATGGAGAGAAATTAACAGGAGTAACCACATTTTTAATAAATGAGCAAATAGATACTGGTTTAATTTTAATGCAAAAAGAAATTTTAATTGATGAAATTGATAATGCTGGAACATTAAAAAATAAATTGTTGAATGTGGGTGCTACTCTACTAATCAAAACATTATTTGATCATAAAAAAAAGATAATTGTACCAAAGTCTCAAAAACCGGACGGGAATGAAAAATTAGCTTTCAAATTAACAAAGGATAATACTATGATAAATTGGAATAATTCTTTAGAACAAATCAAAAATTTTGTGAGAGGTTTAAACCCTCATCCTGGTGCTTGGACAAATTTAGTAGTTAACAATTCATCTCAGAAAATAAAAATTTTTAGTGCTAATATAATTTATGAGACTCATTCATATCGAACAAACCTAATTGTAATTAAGAGCAAAAAAATTTTTATCACACACAAAGAAGGATTTTTGAATTGTATTGAGATACAACTACCGAACAAACGTCGTATGAATGCGATAACACTTTTAAACGGCTATAAATTCTCCACTGAAAGTACTGTTTTATAAAAAACTACCTTCCTTATTAACAAATAGACTTACTTATTAACAAATGAGTCAATTTCCCTAGCTTTTTTAACAGTTACACGAAAATCCATATAAATTTGTTAAATAACCTTATAATATATATAATTATGAACAAAACAGAATTAATTGACGCGATGGCAGCCGATGCTGGCATCTCAAAAGCAGCGGCTAAAAAAGCTCTTGAATCTTTGATGGGAAGTGTATCAGGAACTCTTAAAAAAGGGGGACGTGTTTCGCTGGTTGGATTTGGATCATGGTCAATTTCAAAAAGAGCAGCGCGCGATGGAAGAAATCCCCAAACTGGTGCAACGATTAAAATTGCTGCTAAAAATGTTGTGAAATTTAAAGCAGGTGCTGAATTATCAAGCACAGTTAATTAATCACTCAAAAGCATAAGAAAGGGCTCCTTCTAGGAGCTTTTTTTTTATTTTATGAATCAAGGTAAGTTGATAGTTGCTACCCCGTCAATTCTTGGGGATTATAACTTTCGTAGATCAGTTATTTTACTTGCTAGTCAAAAGACCTCTGGTTGCATTGGTTTTATTTTAAACAAAAAATTAAATTATAAACTCAATGATGTAGTAGAGAACTTAAATATGGTATTTCCACTATTTTATGGTGGTCCCGTGGAAAAGGATAATTTATTTTATCTACATAGATTAGGAAATGAAATACCAAATAGTATAAAGATTAATAGCACTTTATTCTGGAACGGTGATTTCAAATTTGTTATTAAACTTATTAATCAGAATAAGCTTAGTGTAAATGATATCCGTTTTTTTCTAGGTTGTAGTAGCTGGAGTAGTGGACAGTTAGAAAAAGAACTTGATGAAAAATCTTGGGAGCCATTTGAAATTCTATCAACAGAAAAAGTAATGAAAATGAAAATTCAAAATATGTGGCAGAAATGCATGATTTCTTTGGGTGGAAAATACAGACTTTGGTCCAATGCTCCAGAAAATCCAAATTTCAACTAACTGAGAAATGATATAAATTTCTCTAATAGAGGGTAACTCTTTTTATCTAAATATGACGACTTTCTGTAATTCGAGACACACTGCAGTCCACTTTCTAATGAAATAATGAAAATTTCTTCAGATTTTTGAAGCTCAAATGGATTTATTTCTTTTTCTATAATATTATAATGTTTTATATTTTTTGTTAGCCATTCTATAAATACTTCTCGCAGCACTAAATTTTGACACCCAGACAATAAATTAGGTGTTTGTATTTGATTTGATTCGATTAAAAATATATTTCCATTAAGTGTTTCAGTTATTTTTTTGTTATCATTTAAAAGGACAACATCATTTAGACCATTTTCTTTTGCATACATGTTTGAAATTAAACGTAGATCACTATTTGTCTTTGACATATTTGATAAATCGTTAGAAAACATTAAAATATCTTTATACAGATCAATTTCATAATTTGAAGTGTTTATTTCAATAGGTTTTGAATGACTAAAACTTATAATGAATTTTGTTTCTTCAGAAACCATAATAAATTGGCATCTGAACAAGCCATTTTCTGTTTTAAAATCAATGATTTTTGTGATCTTAATTAATTCTTCCTCTAATTTCTCCATCGTGAAAGAAACAGGAATTTTATATCTGTATCTTCGAAGATTTGATATAATTCTAAAATAGTGTTTTTCCCAAAAAAGAGTTTTCCCATTATAAAACCTTACATTTTCTACAAAAGAAAAGCCCTTATGTAAATTGTCTATTAAATCTGATTCAGCCTTAATTAATTGCGATACAACTAAGCCGTTACAATTAAACATACTATAAGTTTAACTAGAACCCAAAATTTGTTTTAAACTTGAAATCAAGTTGTCCCAAAGCATTTTTGATTCCTCCAGTTCGTCTTCTTCTGCAAAATCAGTAATTATGAGCGAAACGTCATTAGTTAGGTCGTCTACCTGAATTTTAAATTCAAAATAATAGTCGTTATTTTCTTCTTCATCAATTTTCCACTTGAAACGAACACGCTCATTATTTTTTTTTTGAATTAGTTTTGCACTTTCTTCACTATCATCCCATATGAAGATAAAATCTTCACCTCTAGAGTTTACATCATCTGCAAACCATTCTCCTAGACCAGATGGTGTTGATAAATATTGAAATAGCATCTGTCTTGAAGCATGAAAATCATATTCTATTGAAAAAAGTTCTTTAGTGGTCATTTATAAAAATTAGATGCTCAATATATTGAAAATTCGATTAGAAGTACGTTTATTTTAAAATATTTTCAAAAGGTTGTAGGTAGAAGATTATGTTTTTATATTAGAGAACTTAAAATGGCGAGATAGCTCAGGCGGTTAGAGCGTCGGATTCATAACCCGGAGGTCGGGAGTTCAAGTCTCCCTCTCGCTACATTATTTAGCAATCAATATTTTAAAACTTATTCTATTCACATAACTTAATATAATCAAGTACCAATTATTTTTTAGATTTTAGATAAAAAGTATATTGGATAATTGAACTCATAAATATTGTTCCCAAAGCACCAATGAGATTAAGCCATAAAAAACCAATCTTATCCCAAACAAAGATTGTAATAACAAAAATTTCTGAAATAATTGCAGCCCAAAAGATAGCTCTCCCTTTAATACTAGTGTTGAATATGCCAACTAAAAATATACCCAAAATAGTTCCATAAAAAATTGAGCCGATTATATTAATTAATTGAATTAAATTTTCAAAAAGATTTCCAAAGCAAGCAAAAAGTATTGCTATTAACCCCCAGACAAGAGTAAACATCTTTGATGTCTTTAAATAAGTTTTCTCGGTTTTGTTTCTGTAATTTCTCTTATACAAATCAATTGTACTAGTAGCTGCTAGAGCATTTAATTCTGATGCAGTGGAACTCATCGATGCTGACAGTATTACAGCGATTAATAGACCTATTAAACCAACAGGTAGATGAGATAAAATAAATGATATAAAAATATAATCCTTATCATTAGTCTCTTGTTTTGGATCTGATTTACTTATAATATCTCTTGCAATACCTCGTTGTTTTAATTCTTTTTTTCTTAAGGCATCAATTTCTTTGCTAGAACCATTATTTAGCAAAAGATTTCTGATTTGTTTTTGGGTTTCCATATTTTCAATTTCCAATTTTGAAAATTCTTCAATTTGTTTTGATTCTTTGACTGTCAAAATTGCTTTTGGATTAAAATTTAATGGAGCTGGCTCAAATTGATAAAACACAAACACCATCACTCCTGTGAAAAGAATAAAGAACTGCATAGGTACTTTAAGAAAACCATTCATTATAAGACCCATCTGACTTTCTTTTATTGACCTACCTGATAAATATCTTTGAACTTGTGATTGATCTGTTCCGAAATAAGAAAGAGATAAAAACAAACCACCCGTTATTCCGCTCCAAAATGTATACCGGTTTTTTAGGTTAATACTAAAATCTAAAAAATTTAGTTTTTCAGCTTTTCCAGCAATACTTATAGCATCAAGAAATGAAATTTGATTCGGGAAACTAATTATAATGAAATAGAAAGCTATAAACATCCCAGAAAAAATAATAAACATTTGAAGCTTTTGTGTCATATTTACAGCTCTTGTTCCACCAACCAAGGTATACAAGATAACTAATGAACCTACAACTAAAGCAGTAATTCTTAAATCCCAATTAAGCACAACACTTAGAATGATGGCCGGTGCATAAATTGTAATTCCAGCTGCTAAACCTCTTTGCATTAAAAATAAACTGGCTGTTAGAGTTCTAACCCTTTTATCAAAACGATTTTCTAAAAATTCATAAGCAGTATATATTTTTAATCTGTTATATATTGGGATAAAAAACAAGCAAATTATAACCATTGCGAATGGTAAACCGAAGTAGAACTGTATAAAACCCATCCCATCATTAAATGCTTGACCGGGTGTTGATAAAAATGTAATAGCACTTGCTTGAGTTGCCATTACCGATAGGCCAACAGTCCACCATCGACTCTGATTTCCAGCTTTTAAATATTCATTTATGTTCTTTGGATTTTTATTTTTCCAAATACCGTAAAAAACGATAAAAATTAGTGTACCTATGAGAACTGCCCAATCTAGAGTTTGCATTAATATTTGAAATTAACTGTAAGAAGATAAAATATAACGAGGTAAACAATATTTGTAATAATTAATACGAAGTATATATTTTTTTTCATTGCCCGTATGAAATAAGATTTAGAAAAAGGCGATAGGCACCAGGCACACCTGATGGAAGTTGACGAAAGAAACTTAATCCTGTAAAAATAAATTTACCTTTTCCGCAGTCGGCGACAAGTAGGCTTCCTTTTTTTTCTGACTCACCTTTATCACTCATAGAAAATAATGCTTCATATCTTTTATCCCAAGAATTTGCAAAATATAGACCACGCTCTTGAACCCAATCGTTAAAATCTATTTCTGTAATTTTATTTGGCTCTTTAAGTAGAATATGTTCTTTATTTAAAATAGTTACATGTGCGTTTTCATCAGTTACTCTTTCACGGGAAATATTAATTCGAAAAGGTGCTAGGATTGAGGAATTAAAATTTCGACTCGTGTTATATTGAATAATAACAGTCCCTCCTTGCATTGCAAAATCCCATAATATTTGATTTTTAAATGCTAAGTCATTATGAATATTAAATGCCCGTATACCTACAACTACTGTTGAATATTCTAAAAGTGACACTAATTTTAATTTATCGACATCAAACTCCTTTACTTTAATTCCAACATTTTTTAGACTTTCTGATATTTTATCACCTGCACCTTTGATATATGCAATTTCTTTAATCTTAGTTTTTAAATCTATTTTGGAAACAATTGTTTTGTTTGGGCTTAAGAGAAATTGCTTTTGAATATGTGGATAATTGATCTCTTCAAGAGACATTTTATATTCTTTATTTTCACTTTTAACAATTGACTTTAAAATCGTTTTGGAATTTCCTTTGGGCGGTATGACTCTAAAGATAAACTCTTTAGATGTACCAGACTTTTTAATATTTACTATTTGACTTTTTGGAGAAAATTCCCAATTTTTGGAACTCATTAATGAAACATCACCGGAGAAATTATTTACGTTTGAATTTACTGTCACAGTAATATTTTTCGGATTTTCATTTGAAAACAAAATAACATTGTTTTCAATTTTTGAAGTCACTCTAGGTAGAATTTGGAAATCTTGCACGACTTCACCAATAACTCTATCTGTTTTCCGATAGGTGAGAGGTATTTCAATTGGAATTTGAACTTCCTGTATTTTGAAATTAAAATATATTTTGATTGGATTAGGTGTTTCAGCTAGACCTATTAAATTTTTATTTTTCACCTTATAATTTCCTAAATCTCTTTGTTCTAGTAGCCAATACGGAGTTGTTATAGCATCTGTTATTAGTAGATTTTTATTTACACTCCAAACTTTATTATGTGATAGTTTTTTTGA
>CABYPG010000005.1:0-118035 GCA_902520765.1 uncultured Bacteroidota bacterium | reverse complement strand
TTTGGTTTTATTAAAACTAAGAATTTTTTCAAAACTACCGATTTTTATAATTAAAATACAGAATTGCTTATCCTCTATAATTAATCATTATCTTGGTCAGGATACTCTTCCATTTTATTTTTTTCTCCAGAAATATGTACTTCTAACTCTATTTCAATCATGAATTCGGGCAACGCCAGCTCTTTCACTCCTAACCAAGAACCTGTTGGGAATCTATCAACGTAAATATTATTTCGATAAGAAGCAACCTCTAAAAATTTACCCATGTCAGTAGTAAAAATATTTTCCACTACAACGTCTTCAAATGAAGAGTTGAAATGTTCTAGGATTTTTTGTAAATCTGAATAACAATTTTTCATTTGTTGTTCTAAATTTCCTGCAGCAGTTGGTCTACCCTCATCATCCATACTTACGGCCCCAGATATTTTAACTTGATTACAAATTTTTACTGCATGAGAATACCCATAGACCTTTTCTACCTCTGGCCTTAGTAAAAAATATTCGGGGGCTGAGTCGCAATTATTTTCAGAATGTACTGAATTGTTCTTCTGAGCGCAAGAAATAAGTAAAATTGTAGTTATTGTAAAAAATATTTTTTTCATTGTTATAAATTTTAGTAAATAATACTCTGCAATAATTTTAAAAATTAATTAAATTTTTGGTTTTAATCTTAATTTAAAATAGACTTATTGATTAATAATTGATGCTTTTTCTTTAGTTTCATAATCATTTGTAAATAATAAATATTCATAAAGTCTCATTCCATCCACTTTTTCATTTAATTGTAAAGCCTTTCATTTAGTTGTCAAAGACATTGATATAAATTATTGGGAAAAAATAAATAAACATTCAAATGAACACATAATTTATCCAATATCAACTAGCCAACAAAATTTAGTCCTAATTTTTAATAAGATGGGATTACAAGCATTAAAGGAATTGGTATTAATAAGTAAATCTGAAAATGAAGGTTTTGTTTCCCTTTTTGATATTAGTCAAAAAAGGTTTTTTTAAACTAATTTAAAAATGGATCGATCAACTCGAACAGAAGAAATATCCAAGCAATAATTAAAATTCCTCCACCTACGGGAGTTAAAGGTCCTAACCAGTTTAAATTAATTTTTATCAAACTTTTAATTGAAAGCAAAAAAATACTAAAAGAAAAAATACATGTTCCTAGGACGAAAAATCTAAAAACTAACGGATTAATATCAAGGTAAAATTGTGGTAATATCATTAAAACTAATCCATGATACATTAGATATCTTACACCCACCTCAAATGATTGGATCGCTGAATCTGGAATAATTTTTTTTAAATAATGTGATGTAAAAGCTCCAAGAACTACAGAAAAAAGACAGAAGGATGCACCTAAAATTTCATTAACATATAGCATTTTATAAATTTATGAAGTGCATAAGAAATTATCAATAACTAAGCATCATTTTAACATATTGAATATTTCATATGAAATTGTAATAGTTTAAAATATAAAAAGTGGGGAGTTAATAATAAGGATTGGTCCATCAGTCATCATCCTACTCCATTACCTTATCCCCACATAATCAAACAAATCAATAAATTATTACAAACAAGTTACAAATATCAAAAAAATCAAAAATCACTATTATTTTAACAGATACTTAATCTCAATACACATATAATTAAAATTTATTAATAAATTATAAATACTGATTGGAAATTTGGAGATTAAAACTTCCGAACTAAAATATCTATTTAAGAATAATATTTATAAAAGATAAATCTATTTTTAAACAGTTTAGATAATCTTTGTCAATCCTTATGGGCATATTGAATAAGTAAATTTAGAGAAGTATAATCTAATGTCTTTTCATGTGTTGCTTCTAAAATAATCTTCGGGGCTTTACCTGCTTTTTCTGCCTCAATCCATCTGTTCACACATAAACACCATCTATCACCTTCTTTTAAACCAGGAAATTGGTAAAAGTGTATTGGTGTAATTAAATCATTACCCTTAGAAGCTGAAAATTTCAAAAACTCATCAGTAATTACTGCACATACGGTATGTGTTCCTGTATCATGAGAAATCGTTCGACATAATCCGTCTCTAAAGTAACCTGTCATAGGACTTGAACAACAAACTTTTATAGGCTCACCAAAAACATTTTTCTCCATGATTTTAATAGAAATTTACTCTTTAAACTTAAAAAAAGTATTTATCAACTTATAAGATTATCTTTTTTTTTTATGTATTTCAGAAGAAAATTGAGTAAAATACCATAAGCTGGTAAAAAGAAAATTAAACCAATTATAACTTTAATGATGGTTTGGGTGGTTGCAATTTCAATCCAATTTTTTGACATATATATGTTTTCTGAATTATAAAAAGCAGCAAAAAAGAATACATATGAATCAATTACATTTGATATTACAGTAGATAATGACGGAGCTATCCACCATGATGAGTATTTTTCTCGTATAGTCTGAAAGGCATAAACATCAATTGTCATACCTAGGGCATAAGCTGTTGCACTTGCAATACCTATTCTTAATGCCACAGATAATAAATTACCCTCAAAGAAAACCACTAGTATTGATGAAATAATTGCCAAAGGATATGAAAAAAAAATAGTCTTTTGGGCAATTCTTTTACCAACTAATCTTACTGTGAGGTCTGTTATTACTACAACAAGAGGAAAAATCAGTGCACCCCATGTGATTTTAAAATCATAAACATTTAATGGTATGGCGACTAACGCATTAGATAAAGTGGTAATAAAAACGTGAATTATGATTAAAAAAAGCAATAGATTTTTATTCACCATTTATTTTAATTCAATTTGTTTAAGATTTTCCCATTGAAAGACGATCCAATTTGGATTTATTTTTTTATCAATTATTTTTGCTTTGAAATCTACTTTAAAGTTACTAGACTTATTTTCAATTAAAGAAGCATAACTAAAATTACCCTTGTATTTAGCTAAGGAATTTTTGACAAAATTAAAAGTAGCTCCTGTATCATTTATATCGTCTACTATTAGAATATTCTTTTCTAATTTGGCAAACTCCAATAAATTAGAAATATTGATATTTTTTTTCTGATCCCTCAGTTGTACATTTATTACATGATGAGGGATACTAAGTAAATGTGAAAGGTAAACTCCTGGAATACACCCTCCCCTATTTATGCTAAAAATTATCTCAGGGGAAAAATTTGACTGTTCTATCTGATTTTTTATTTCTATTAATGCTAATTCCATTTCTTTTTGTCCGAAATAATCTTTTTTTTCCATGATCAAATTTTTACTAGTTCAACTATTAGTGAATTTAATAATTGACTCAAAAAAAGAATATTTTTATTAATAAAGCGAATGTTTTTTTTTAATATAGAAATATATAAACAATATAATTTTTCAATGTTTTTGAGTTTCACTTAAATTTATCTTTTTTAGTTGTTAAACGGTTTAATTTGATAATTACATAATCACATGAAAAAAAGTATCACAATATTATTTTTTGTTACATTTTTGCTTTGCATATTATATTTTTTTTCTCAAAAACCTTCTAGTGATGTAAAAGAAATTTCAATGAAAGAAAAAATAAAAAACGAAATAGCAAATGATGTGTTTATTCCAAATGAATATAACGATAAAGGGATTTTATTCCTAAATCAAATAAAAAATAAAGAAAGTTTTTTTCCTTACTATGAGGTCAGAGTTACAAATAATGTACACGTTACATCAGGCGACTGGCGCTTTTTCCAAGAAAATTTTGAACACATAGGAAATGTAAAGTTAGTTATTGAAATTTCAAAAAATGTATTTAACGATTTAAAAAAACAAACTGATATCAATTTATTAAACCCCAAGTTTAATAAATTGATAAAGAGTACATATAAATGTTTAAATATTTGTTTTGAAAGAATAAAGCAAACTGATGGAAGGTGGGGTAATCAATGCAACTGTAAAAATCAATATTGAAACACTTTATTTAAATAATTTAATTGTACAGCCAAATTGAAACTGTTGATTTTGATTAACGAATTCCAAAACAAAGTCAACACAAATTAATATAAAAACTATTTTTTTCTTTTTATTTTTAACTTTAAATAAAAATTATGAAAGCAAGTTCATCAAGTTTATTAAACGCAACAATTCTCATATCTATGGGATTATGGGGTTATTTTGAATCAGAATCTAAAGCAATCACAGCACTAATTCCAGTAATTATTGGTATAATACTTTTGCTTGTAAATAGGGGAGTGAAAAATGAAAACAAGGTTCTTGCACATATTGCTGTTTTACTCACTTTTTTTATATTATTTGGTTTGGTAAAGCCTTTATTGGGTGCATTTGAAAGAGATAATACCTATGCAATAATTCGAGTATCATTAATGATAATTTCTTCCTTATGGGCTATGATAAGTTTTATAAAAAGCTTTATTTCAGCACGAAAAAATAGATCATAAATCAAATTTTTAAACCATAAAAAGAGGGCTTCAATCAATAAGGTAATAAGTTGAATAATATTTTTTCATCCCCCTAATTTAAAATTTCAATTTTACACAAATCCAAAAAATAAATTTAAAATAACAGCCCAAAAAATAGTTTTTTATCATAACTATCAATAAAGTAATTTTTGGATTATAGCCATATTGTATTATATTTATTTAGAATTTGAACTACTATCAATAAATTTAATTTAAAAATCTTAGCATAGCGCAACATGCTAAATTAAAAGTTGGGGTTTCCCATCAAACTTAAAATGAAAGGAAGTAAAAAAAACTTTTTACCGCTAGCAAGCTTTGATATTCACCTAGAGAATTACCAAAGCTTGGTTAATGAGTTCAGAAGAAATAATGATATTGCACATATCAAATCCATTTTAAATGACACTTGGACAACTGAATTAACTAAAAAGGTATTTCAAGTAGACTATGATGCTATGGTTCTTACTGATACGAACCAAAAAATACTATGGGTTAGCGGTGGTTTTAGAGATATGACAGGCTATTCTAAAAAGTATGCATTAGGCAAAAAGCCATCTTTTCTACAAGGAGAAGAAACTTCTAAATCAGTTAAAAATCAAATTCGAAAAGAATTGTTCTATAACCATACTTTCAGTGGATCACTCATGAATTATAGAAAAAATGGGGAGACTTATTTATGTCAGATTTCCATATACCCCATTTACGATTCTAATGACAGATTAGATAATTTCTTAGCTTTTGAAAAAGAAATTCCAGTTAATAAGCCTAGAATTGATACTTATTTGTCTTAAATAAGACTTAAATATTTAGGAAGTTCATATAAATGGACAAAATAAACATCTTATCAAAATACAAAGAATTTGAGGCCATTTGGAGTCCTCATTCAATTGCTGAATTAAATAATCAGCAAGTTTTATTAGCAAAAATAAAGGGGGAATTTGTTTGGCATTCACACAAAAATGAAGATGAATTGTTTTATGTGATAAAAGGAAAGCTTAACATGGAATATCGTGACAAAATAGAAGAGGTTCTACCTGGAGAAATGATTGTAGTTCCAAAGGGAGTCGAACATCGTCCATCTTCTAAAATAGAAACTTGGATTCTTTTGTTTGAGCCAACCTCTACAAAGCACACAGGTGACGTAAAATCGGATATTACAAAAGATTACTATCCTAAAATATAAAAATATTTAGCTGAGGATAATCTTAATTTATCCTTTTTTACAAAAAGCCTATTGTATTATACAATTATTTTAAGCAAATCTGCCTAAAGACCATCCAATAGCTCCCCCTTGAACTGCACCCATAATTGCCGATATAAATATATCTGTTAAAGCAAATTGGATTGAAACAATATTAGTTAGAGCCATAAATTGGAAGCCAAAAAAGGTAAAGGTTAGGGTTCCAAACCAAATTCCTGTAATTGATCCATTTTTTAAATTTGTAACACCCATTTTATCAAAAGTTATAACCCATAACATTATCAATGCAGTTGCACTAATTAATATAAATAACGGATCAGGAACTTCGTTTACAACACCAGGGAAAAGTCTACTTAATTCAGATTGTTCAGGTCCATAAAACAGTATTGTTGGTATTATACTTGCAATAGAAACTGATACAAAGCAGCAAATAAAGGCTATTATGTATTTTTTCATTTTTGTTTAAATTTTTGGTTTCATCACTAATATAAAAATTGTTTTTCACTTTATTATTTATCCTAATTGATTCATTTTCTAGAAAACCCTAAAACTAATTTTTAATGAATTGGAAAAGAATTAAAATCCATCCAAAAATTAATAGGCATCCACCAAAAGGAGTAATAGGTCCTAACCAACTCATATTGAAATCGATTTGTGTTTGAAATGATAATAATAAAATACTAAAAGAAAAAAGTAGCGTGCCGATAATTAAAAAAAATGAAATTAGTTTCTTTCCCTCAACAGATAAAGCAGATAGAATTAATAACGCTAAGCCATGAAACATTAAATATCTAAGACTTATATCAATGGATTCAGATGCCGTTTCAGGAAGTATTTTTTTGAAATTATGGCTGTTTAGTGCACCTAAAATGACGGATAACAAGGCGAAAGTAGCCCCAAATAATTTTGCAATTTTCACATACCAAAATTACATAAAACGCATGTAAGATTACTAGAAAATAAAATTATGTAATGACACTAAATCTTTCTACCTCTTTTTGAAATAGATATTCAATTTGAATAGGCTGACAACAAACTTCGCAATCTTCAATATAATTTTGAACTTCATCCGATCTTTCTAATAACATTGAAATTTCCTCCCAACAAAATGGACAAGTAAAAAAATATTCAATCATTTATTTTTATCCAAAATTAAAAGGCCATTCCAAACTATCAATGTCAACAAGAATGATACTGGAATTATGAAGTAGTATGTGTCGGGGATGAAATTTAGGATTTCAAATTCATGTAAAACATGAATTAGTCCGATCAAAAGGTTTAAATACAAAGTTATTGCAGTTCTATTTATATATTTTTGCATTTAGTAAAATTACAAAACCATATAGACTTATTTGAAACACAATTCTTAAATTTAATGTAGTTAATTTACAAAGTTGAAATTTTCAGTTCTAAGTTTTGTATTGTTATTTTATGGTTGTTACTCCTACAAGCCAATTAAAGCTCCAACGTCCTATAAATTTATAGAAAATAAAATTTTTTATGATCATGGATATTACAGGGAATATGTCTTAAATAAAAAGGGAGTCAAGCTATATGGAAACTTTAAAAAATGGCACGGCACTTTTTCAAATCCTTATTTGATAATTAAAACTAACATTTCCTTAAATGCAAGGTCAGCACCTAGAGGTGGGAGCTATAACTTATTAAAATCAAAAATTAGTAAGAGAAAAGCCGAGTAAAAAGCTGTACACATAAGTTTTTTCGTTGTCAATCACAAACCTCTGAATCGGTCATATTTTTTCACCTTTTTTCATAGCTAATAACATACGATGAACATATGATCTACATGTGATTTACATATGATCTGTTAATGCCAAGGCGTTGCAATGGTATTTCGATAAAAATGAATGAAAAGTCCAGATACAAAAAAACCCTTAATAATCAGTAAATAATCATTAAAGGTGATTTTGTTTTGATGAAATCTTAACGTAAGTTTTTGATTATCAGATGAGCCAATGACGAGATTTGAACTCGTGACCTCTTCCTTACCAAGGAAACGCTCTACCCCTGAGCTACATCGGCAAAAAAAGAGAGCGAGAGACCGGGTTCGAACCGGCGACATTCAGCTTGGAAGGCTGACGCTCTACCAACTGAGCTACTCTCGCATTTTGTTACCTAAATTCACTTTATAATTTGGTGTTTTATTCATGAAGATAATTAATTCTATTAAAATAAAGTTGTGGGGAGAGCAGGATTCGAACCTGCGAAGTTAAAAACAACAGATTTACAGTCTGCCCTCGTTGGCCGCTTGAGTATCTCCCCTATTCTTTTAAGATATAACCATATGTTAATTCCAAAATATTTTTTTAATTTTTTTAATAACTAGAGCCGATGGAGGGACTCGAACCCACGACCTGCTGATTACAAATCAGCTGCTCTAGCCAGCTGAGCTACATCGGCAAATTAGATATTCTTATAAATTTGATTGCAAATTAAATGTTAATTTTATTGGAATCAAAAGAAAAAATCAAAATTTACTAGCTCCTTTCTTTGCCTTTTCTTTTCTTCAAAATTCTTACAGCACTTTCCGCTGCATTATGAATAGATTTTTCAAAAGACCGAGAAATTTTCTTAACTATAACATAATCTCCAGGTATTTCAATTTTGAGCTCGGCCCACTTATTGAGACCGTCAGAATTATTTTCAACTTTAGTAAATACAAAGACCTCTAAGATTTGTTTATTAAATAAAGAAAGCTTTTCAATTCGCTTTTTAGCGTATTCTTTAAGTCTAATTCCCGCTTTAAAATTTACGGCTCTAAAATGCATTGTTACCATAAGAGTTTTTTTAATTATTTTTTTTTTCTTTAGGATGAGCTTTTTTATAAACTTCTTGAATCTTTGCCATACTACTTTGAGTGTAATGCTGCGTTGCAGCTATACTAGCATGTCCCAAAAGATCCTTGATTGCATTTAAATCCGCTCCTTGGTCAAGTAAATGAGTTGCGAAGCTGTGTCTTAGGACATGTGGGCTTCGCTTTATTTTACTTGATACATATCCAAAGTACATTTTTACGGTCTTATAAACAAATGCTGTAGAGAGCTTTTTCCCATTGTTATTAACAAATAATAAGTCCTCTTGCTTTTGAATTTTATCTATTTTTTGAAAGTCCAAAAGTCTATTGATTTGGTCCTTTATCTCTGGTAAAAGGGGGATCAAACGTTCTTTATTTCCTTTACCAATAACCTTTATTAAACTTTGCGAAAAATCAAAATCATTGATCTTTAATTCAATAAGTTCACTTCTTCTTATGCCAGTAAAATAGAAGAGTTTGATAATTGTTTGTTGAAGAAAACCTGTATAATTATCTGAAAAATAATCTTCAGACATCAATTTATTTATTTCATCTTTAGAAAAGGGAATGACCACTTTCTTTTCTGTTTTCAAAGCTTTATGCTCTTTAAGTGGGGAAATACTAATTGTTTCAGTCCTTAATAAAAATTTGTAATAAGAAGCTAAAACAGAAATTTTTCTATTAATAGTTCTTTTACTATTTCCTTGTTCTACAAGAAAGACAATCCAAGATCTAATTTCCTTATAAGTAGCCTTTTCAATAGAAGTGTCAAAATTGTTTGAAACAATAAATTTTTCAAAGTCATCAAGATTCTTTTTGTAGGCTTTTAATGTATTGGATGAATATTTTTTTTCAAGAGAAATGTGGTCTAAAAAAGCCCGTATAGTCATATAACTTTTAAAGTAAAGTTAATGACTTCAACCAAATAAAGCTAAAGTGAATAAACAGATTAAGAATTAAACATCCTCGTTGTCCGTTAAACGTTGAATATATTGAGCCTTTTGTATCTTTTGACGATGTTTAACTGATGGTTTTACGAATTGCTTTCTAGCCCGTAATTGTCTCATAGCACCAGTTTTATCGAATTTACGCTTAAACCTTTTTAGGGCGCGGTCAATGCTTTCTCCTTCTTTAATTGGAATTATCAACATGCTATTATACCTCCTTTCAACATGAGGGCAAATATAAACAAAAGAATTAACTTGATGATCTTATCTAAATTCTAACTCTAAGAATTCAAAATTTTTCTAGCTATTACAATTTTTTGGATTTCACTTGTTCCTTCTCCAATTGTACACAACTTAGAATCTCTTAAAAATTTCTCAACTGGATAATCCTTTGTAAATCCATATCCACCGTGGATTTGTACGGCTTCATTAGCAACCTTTACGCAAGTTTCTGAAGCAAAAAGCTTAGCCATAGCACCTGACTGGGTTACACTCAAGTTTTGATTTTTCATCTCTGATGCCTTTTGAGTCAAAAGTGAAGCGGCTTCAATTTCAGTAGCCATATCAACTAGTTTAAAAGAAATTCCCTGAAAATCACTTATAGATTTACCAAATTGTTTCCTCTCCTTTGAGTATGATAGTGAAGCATTATAAGCTCCTTTTGCTATCCCTAAGGAAAGAGCGGCTATTGAAATTCTTCCTCCATCTAAAATTTTCATTGACTGAATAAAACCGTCACCAACTGGGCCTAGACGATTTTCGTCAGAGATTACGCAGTTCTCAAAAATCATTTCTGCAGTCTCTGAAGCTCTCATACCCATTTTATTTTCCTTTTTACCAGAATAAAAGCCAGACGTTCCCCTTTCTACAACAAACGCAGTAGTTCCCCGATTGTCACCTTTTTCGCCACTCCTAGCAATAACAACTGCAATGTCAGCTGAAATACCATGAGTGATAAAATTTTTAGTCCCATTTAAAATCCATTGGTCTCCTTGTTTATGCGCTGTAGTTGACATGCCCTTAGCATCAGATCCAGTGTTATGTTCAGTTAAGCCCCATGCTCCGATGGCTGTTCCCTCACATAACTTTGGTAGCCATCTAAGTCTTTGTTCTTCGGTTCCAAAAGAATATATGTGATTCACACATAAAGAATTATGTGCAGCTATTGAAAGACCTATAGAAGGATCAACTATCGATATTGTTTCAATTAATGTGACGTACTCATGATAACCCATACCCGAGCCTCCATAACTTTCTGGTATAAGCATTCCCATGAACCCTAGCGCACCAGCTTTGTCAAAAATTTCTGCGGGAAAATATTGAGCCTCATCCCACTCCATAACATTTGGCTTTATAAATTGTGTCGCAAAGTCTCTAGCTGCCTCATAAACCATCCGTTGGGTTTCGGAAGTTTTTATGTCTGGGCGTAGTTCGAAATCAATCATAAACAAGTTTTATTACAAATATAGTCTTATTATTTAGAGTTTGTTTGGGAAAATAACAAAAAGTTAAGACAGAATGGGTGTTGTTGTAAACACTTTGTCATAATAGAATTATTAAACAAATACCTGTCAACAGTTTAGCATAGTTTGCAATATAAAATCTTTCAGATTTCCAATTAATTTTTAACAGTCCTTATTGAATTTATATACCGATTCAATTCATCTCTAACTCTAGGAAACAGAATTAATAGTCCTATCATATTGGGAAAAACTAATGCCAGAATCATCGCATCTGAAAACGCCCAAACTGATGACATATCACCAGCAGCACCAATTACAATAAAAATAAGGAAAATTGATTTGTAAGTTAGTTCTGAAGGTTTGCCTTTCCCAAAAATATACATCCACGATTGTAAACCATAATATGACCATGAAATCATTGTTGAGATTGCGAATAATACAACAGCTATTGTCAGAAAAGGACCGGAAAATGAAATGTATTCTGAAAATGCAGCTGCAGTAATACCAGCACCCTCAGCAGGTAACCCATTAATCATAACTACACCTCCAACGCCACCGTATTCGAAAACACTATTATTACCATTGAAAATGATTATGACCAAAGCTGTCATCGTACATATGACAACCGTATCAATAAATGGCTCTAATAGAGCAACTAAACCTTCTGAAGCTGGATATTTTGTTTTTACAGCCGAATGGGCAATTGATGCTGAACCAGCTCCTGCCTCATTCGAAAAAGCAGCTCTTCTAAAGCCTGTAATTAATACGCCTAACAAGCCTCCAAGACCAGCTTGAGGGTTAAAGGCTTGGCTAAAAATCATTCCGAACGCATCATCAACAAAACTAAAATTTGAAACAATTATATACAAACAGGCAATTATATACATTAGCGCCATAAATGGAACAACCTTTTCAGTTACATAAGCAATTCTTTTTATTCCGCCTATTATTATAATACCCACCAAAATCATCATTATTATCCCTATAATAGTTCTCGCACTCCCGCCAGTCATTCCAAAAGAGCTAACAAGTTGCATAGCAGCCTGATTAGATTGAGCCGCGTTACCTCCACCAAAAGAAGCTCCGATACACAAAAAAGCAAATATCACTGCTAGAGTTTTTCCTAGAGTAACAAAACCTTTCTCTTTGAGTCCTTTTGTTAAATAGTACATGGGACCTCCATAAACAGTGCCGTCTGAACCAACGTCCCTGTATTTTACCCCTAAGGTACATTCTACAAATTTTGTTGACATACCTATTAAACCGCATAGTATCATCCAAAAAGTGGCACCTGGTCCTCCAACTGCTATTGCAAGTGCGACACCAGCAATATTTCCGTTACCCACAGTTCCAGAGACTGCCGTTGCTAGTGCTTGAAAATGACTCACCTCCCCTTGGTCAGTTTTTTTTAATTCAGTTACATCTGATGTTTCTGAGTTTTGAGTTTTATGTTCCTTCCTTATATTTTCATCTAAACTATCGTATTTTCCTCGTACCGTATTTATAGCAGTTAAAAAATGGCGAATGTTAACAAACCCAAAATAAAATGTGAAAAAAAGTGCCCCTCCTACCAACAGGATTATTATTGTCGGGATCTCTGTACCTGGAAAATTATGAAGTATTAATCCTTCCCACCAATTTGCAATTGGAGTAAAGGCCTCATTAATTTTTTCATCTAAACCACGCTCCTGGGAAAAAAGATTACTACATGGTAGTAAGAAAAAAAAATATAATAAAGTGTTTTTTTTAAGATAAGTAGACTTCATTTTCTGCGTATAAAATTTGATACTCCAATATCATAAAAAGGATTAGAATATCAAATTATTAGACATGAAACATTTCTACAAAATAGATGAAAAGAAATTATTCAAAATGACAATTCTTAATTCACAAATCGAACACGGATGTACGCTTAGTGTAAATAAGGTCCTTTAATTTAAGCCAAAATGCTAATATTAAATAAAGTACAAAACCACCTACAAGAGTCGCAAACGATGCATAAATGAAAAATAAACGAACACTTTTCACTTTCATTCCAAATATTTCGGCTAAACGTGAACAAACTGCAAAACCATTTCTTTCAAAAAAAATACGAGTTTTAGTTGATGTTTTCATTTTAACTTACAATCTCCCCACACCATTCATTTATACCTCCTAGCAAATTAAAACAATTTTCTATCCCTTTATTTTTCATCAATATGCATGCCTGAGAACTTCTAGCACCAGACCTACAGTAAACAAGATATGTTTTTGAAGGGTTAAGTAATTCTAATTCTTGCATGAAATTTGGAGGGTTTTGAATATCAATTAATTGAGCGTTTGGAATGTGCCCGCTATTATATTCCTCTAAAGTTCGGACATCTAATAGAATAGTTTCTTTTTTACTTCGGTGCATTGCTGACCATTTATCTTGGCTTAAATCCATAAATTAAAATTACAACAGTGATTGTGATTATACAAATTGAAAAACAATATCTAGACAATTTGAATTAAAATAAATTTAGTAATTAGAAAATTAACTTTTAATTTGTAAAAAAAAATCATGAAAAAGTTATTTATGTTTATACTTCTAGCCTTCATAAACCTAAATTTATTTGGTCAAAATAAAAATATAAACATACAACTAAGTAAAATTAAATGGACTGGAAAGGAAATTACCACTAAAATTCATTACGGCTCCTTAAAATTTATATCAGGAAATATTTTGTTTGATAACGATGAAATAGTTGGAGGAGAATTTATTGTTGATATGTTAAGCTTATTAAATGAGGATTTGTCAGGAAGATCCAAAGATTATCTTGAAAACCATTTGCGCTCTGAAGATTTTTTTTCTGTGGAAGAATATCCTAGATCTTCATTAAAGATGACCTCCATACAAAAGATTGATGGTAATAAATATAAAGTTAAAGGGGATTTAACAATTAAAGGAATAACAAAACCAACTGATTTTGAATTATCATTAAACACTGAGGGTGCAAGGGTAGATATGGTTTTCGATAGATCTAAATTTGATGTTAAGTATAGATCATCAAGTTTTTTTTCTAATTTAGGAGATAAGCTTATTTACGACGATATCGAATTAGTGGTTAGCCTTTATTTTTAAATAAGACTCACAGTTTTAATTCACTTGAATAATATAAAATTTTAGGGTTCTAAATTTTATATTATATTTGAATAATGAAAACTTTAATTTGCAATATTAACTGGTGGTGCGCAGAGCAAGAGACACTCGTGTGACGAAATTTAATATTACTAATTAAAAAAGGCTTGTCATCACGACAAGCCTTTTTTAATTTTATGAACGTATGAAAGTTTATTCTTTAAAAACCAAATTCAAAAAAATCCTGGCAGATACGATTACACCAGTAAATGTTTATCTGAAAGTAAGAGATATATTTCCACATTCCTTACTTCTTGAGAGCAGTGATTATTCTTCAAATAACAAAAACTTTTCATACATATGCTGTAATCCTATTGCTTCAATTGAATTAAAAAATAAAAAATTAACAACTCATCTTCCTGACAAAAGTTCAATAGTTGAGAAAGTTGACGAATCAATTGATATTCCCGAACGCGTGCATGAATTCTCAACTCAATTTAAGAGTGAAAAACAACCCTTTGAATTTATAAGTAATGGTGTTTTTGGATTTATCGCTCACGAAGCTGTTGAACGTTTTGATAAAATAAAATTAGACAGAAATAAAAGTGGAATATACATGCCTGACATGTACTATGCTGTCTATGAAAATATTATTGCCATAAGTTTGTTTAATCACGAGGCCTATTTGTTTTCTAATATTTATGACGGTGATCATAATTTAGATAAGATTGAAAAGTTATTATATTCTCAAATTAGTACTCCTTTTAAATTTGAAAAGGTCGGAGAAAAATCTTCTAATTTAACAGATTTTGAGTTCATTGATTTTGTAAAAAAAGGAAAAGAGCATTGTTACAGGGGAGATGTATTTCAACTAGTATTGTCTCGTCAATTTTCACAAAAATTTAAAGGTGACGAATTCAATGTATACAGAACTCTTCGTTCCATAAATCCATCACCTTATCTATTTTTTTTCGACTACGGATATTTCAAAATATTTGGGAGTTCACCAGAAGCTCAATTAATTGTGAATAACGGAAAAGCAGAAATTCATCCTATCGCTGGTACTTTTCGAAGAACAGGTAATGATCTAAAAGATACTCAGGCAGCCGAAGAATTAGCCAAAGATCCAAAAGAAAATAGTGAGCATGTAATGTTAGTCGATTTAGCCAGAAACGATTTGAGTAGAAACGGTTCAAATGTTTTAGTTGAAAAAAATCGTGAGATTCAATTTTTTTCGCATGTAATACATCTGGTTTCTAAAGTTACATGCACTATGAAAGATTCAGCGAAGACATTCAGAGTAGTAGCAGATACATTTCCTGCAGGTACTTTAAGCGGAGCACCCAAACATAAAGCGCTTCAACTTATAGATAAATATGAAAAAACACAACGAAATTTTTATGGTGGAGCTATTGGATATATGGACTTCTATGGAAATTTTAACCATGCGATAATTATACGATCATTTTTGAGTATGAACAATAGACTGCATTATCAAGCTGGAGCTGGAATTGTAGCAGCTTCTGTACCAGAAAATGAATTACAAGAAGTATATAATAAATTAGGCGCTTTAGACAAAGCTTTGTTACAAGCAGAAAAAATTTGATTAATGAAAAAAGTTTTTGTTATAGATAATTACGACTCATTTACATATAATCTTGTTCATTATCTAGAAGAGCTTGATTGTAATGTTACTGTAAAACGTAATGATGAATTCAAACTTGATGAAATTGAAGAATATCCATTAATTCTTTTATCACCCGGTCCTGGAATACCAGATGAATCTGGTTTATTAAAAGAAGCTATTGAACATTATGCTCCAACAAAAAAAATACTAGGGGTATGCCTAGGACAGCAGGCAATTGGTGAGGTTTTTGGTGCAACCCTTGTAAATATGAAAAAAGTTTACCATGGCATTTCAACGTCTGTAACTATATCGGAAAGTGACATACTTTTTAAAGACTTACCAAAAAAGTTTGAAATAGGTCGATACCATTCATGGGTTGTCGCTACTCCATTACCAAATGAATTAATAGCTACATCTTTTGATGATGAAGGGCATCTTATGTCTTTAAGACACAAAACTTATGATGTTAGATCTGTTCAATACCATCCTGAATCCGTCTTAACTCCCAATGGGAAAAAAATATTAGAAAATTGGATAGAAAGTTAGGTATGAAAACTACTCTTAAAAGACTTACGAACTATGAATCCCTTAGTAAAAATGAGGCTAAAGAGATAATCACTAATATTGCTGGAGGCAAATATAATAACTCACAAATTGCTTCTTTTCTAACTGTCTTTATGATGCGAAATATTAGCCTTGAAGAGCTTGAAGGTTTTCGAGAGGCACTACTCGAATTATGCATTTCAGTAGACTTAAGCGAATTTAACACAATAGATTTGTGTGGTACAGGTGGTGATGGTAAGGATACTTTTAATATTTCAACATTATCCTCATTTGTAACTGCAGGAGCTGGAATAAAGGTTACAAAACACGGAAATTACGGGGTTTCCTCAGGATGCGGTTCTAGTAATGTACTCGAAGCCTTAGAAATTAAATTTTCCAATAATAAAGACTTTTTAAAACGTTGTTTAGAGAAGGCGGGAATATGTATTCTCCATGCCCCTTTATTTCATCCTGCTATGAAAAATGTTGGGCCCGTTCGCAAGGAGCTGGGTTTGAAAACATTTTTTAATATGCTTGGTCCACTAGTCAATCCATGTTCTCCTAAAAATCAACTAACAGGAGTTTTTAATCTTGAACTAGCCCGTCTTTATAATTACCTATTACAAAAAACCAATATAAATTTTACCATTCTTTACTCCTTAGACGGATATGATGAAATTTCTTTAACTAGTCCTGTAAAAGCAATTGGAAATGATTTTGAAAAATTAATTACAGCCAAAGATTTTGGTACAGAACAAATAAAAGTAAAATCTATTCAAGGTGGAAATAATGTTAAATCATCAGCTAAAATTTTTATAGATGTACTACAAAACAAGGGTACTAAATCACAAGAAGACGTTGTTTGTGCAAATGCTGGTATGGCTGTTGCCACTGCCTTGGACCTTTCTCCAATTGAGGGTTTTAAATTGGCAAAAGAATCTTTGACATCAGGAAAAGCATTTGAAGCATTTAACAAACTTCAAAATATTAGTAAAGAATGAATATTCTCAATAAAATAGTAGCTGATAAAAAAGTTGAAGTGGTTCAGAAAAAAAAATTGCTTCCAATGTCTTATTTAGAAACATCTCCTCTTTTTGATAGGCATTGTAACTCGCTTGTAAAGAAAATTAAGATTAATGATTTTGGTATTATCGCAGAATTCAAACGTCGTTCCCCTTCAAAAAAAAATATTAATAGTTCACTTTCTGTAACTAAAGTTGCTAAAGAGTATGAGGACGCTGGTGTGAGTGGAATGTCTGTTTTAACTGATGGAAAATATTTTAGTGGGTCTCTCGAAGATTTAATTCTTTCAAGATCAATAATTAGTTTACCTCTTCTTAGAAAAGATTTTGTTATTGACGAATATCAAATAATTGAAGCCAAAGCTAATGGGGCTGACGTTATTCTTCTTATTGCAGCAATATTATCTAGGAATGAAATTAAGAATTTTTCGTCTCTAGCAAATAACTTAGGCTTAGAAGTATTATTGGAGGTTCATAACCTTGAAGAAATCGAAAAGTCAATTATGCCAACAATTGATTTATTTGGAGTTAACAATAGGAACCTAAAAACCTTTGAAGTTTCATTAGAGACAAGCAGAAGTTTAGCAGAAAAAATACCTGACCAGTTTTTAAAAGTATCAGAGAGCGGAATAAGTGATCCTAATAGTATAAAAGAATTAATAGAATTCGGCTACAAAGGTTTTTTAATTGGTGAAAACTTCATGAAATCAGATCACCCTGGGAATACAGCTAAAGATTTTATCAAAAAAATTACACAATGAAATTAAAGGTTTGCGGCATGCGAGAGTTTGAAAACATAACTTCACTTTGTAAGCTGAAGCCGAACTATATTGGCTTTATTTTTTGGGCACCTTCGGAAAGATACGTTACTGATAAAACTCCAAAAATAGAAGATAGTATTAAAAAAACGGGAGTCTTTGTTAATGCTTCAATAGATTATATTGAAACCATGATAGTAAAACATCAATTGAGTGCAGTACAATTACACGGTGATGAAACACCTGATTATTGCAAGGTGATAAAAAACTTAAATGTTGAGGTAATTAAAACATTTTCGATAAGTAATAATTATAACTTTTCAATTTTGAAAAGATATGAAAAAAATTGTGACTTTTTTTTATTTGACACAAAAGGAGATCTGCCAGGTGGAAACGGTATAAATTTTGATTGGGATATTCTTAAAAATTATCCACTTCAAAAACCCTTTTTTCTAAGTGGTGGAATTGGGACAGATAACATAGATCAAATCAAAAAATTATTAAATTCTCAATTACCAATTTATGCTATTGATGTAAATAGTAAATTTGAAATTTCACCTGCAAAAAAAAATATTGATAAATTAAAATTGTTTAAAAAGGAATTGTATGAATTATAATGTAAATGAAAAAGGATATTATGGTGATTTTGGAGGGGCTTTTATTCCAGAAATGTTATATCCAAATGTGGCTGAATTGCGTGATAATTATTTAGAAATAACTGGGCGAGCTGATTTTAAAAAAGAGTTTGAAAATCTTTTAAAAGTTTATGTTGGACGCCCCACACCACTATATTTTGCAAGTCGCTTATCAGAAAAATACAAAACAAAAATTTATTTAAAAAGAGAGGACTTATGCCATACTGGGGCACATAAAGTAAACAATACTATAGGACAAATACTTTTAGCAAAACGTCTTGGAAAAAATAGAATTATTGCCGAAACAGGAGCTGGACAACATGGTGTTGCTACAGCGACTGTTTGTGCTTTAATGGGTATCGAGTGTATTGTATATATGGGCGAATTAGATATTCACCGGCAAGCCCCTAATGTAGCTCGAATGAAAATGTTGGGTGCTGAGGTACGTTCAGCAAAGTCTGGTAGTAAAACTCTCAAAGACGCAACGAACGAAGCAATTCGGGACTGGATAAACAATCCGATAGATACGCATTATATAATTGGTTCAGTAGTTGGACCTCATCCTTATCCAGATATGGTTGCACGCTTTCAATCTGTTATTAGTGAAGAAACAAAATGGCAACTTGAAGAACAAGAGGGAAGAGACTATCCCAACCATGTCATTGCTTGTGTTGGTGGGGGTAGTAACGCTGCAGGTCTATATTATCATTATTTAAACGATGAACGGGTTAATATAATTGCAATAGAAGCTGCAGGTAAGGGTATTGATTCAGGTCAAAGTGCTGCTACATCTGCGCTAGGTAAAGAGGGAATAATACACGGTAGCAAAACTCTTTTGATGCAATCCAGTGATGGACAAATTACAGAACCCTACTCCATTTCAGCAGGTTTAGATTATCCTGGTGTAGGGCCAATGCATGCGCATCTATTCAGATCTAAGAGGGCTGAATTTATCTCTATACCTGATCAAGAGGCAATGGATTGGGGGCTAACTTTATCTCAAACCGAAGGTATTATTCCAGCGATTGAAACAGCTCACGCATTTGCGGTTCTTGATGTCCGTAAATTTGGTCCAGAGGAAATAATTGTTTTCAATTGTTCTGGTAGAGGTGATAAGGATTTGTCAACTTATATAGACTATTTCAAACTTTAATGAATAGAATTGATAAAAAGTTTAAAGAAGACCAGAAACTCTTGTCTATCTATTTTTCAGCTGGCCACCCAAAGCTAGAGGATACATTGTCTATCTTGGAAAAACTTCAGTCCTCTGGGGTTGATATGGTTGAAATTGGACTACCCTTTTCAGATCCGTTAGCAGATGGGCCAACTATTCAAAAAAGTTCTACTCAAGCATTACGAAATGGAATGACGACACAAAAACTTTTTTCACAACTTGAAAATGTTCGTGAAAAAATTAAAATTCCCTTAGTAATAATGGGTTATTTAAATCCAATGATGCAATACGGCATCGAAAAATTTTGTCAAAGTTGTCAAAAAATAGGTATTGACGGATTAATTATTCCTGATCTACCTGTTGATGTTTATCATGAAAATTATAAAAGCCTATTTGAAAAATATGGTTTATATAATATGTTTTTGATAACTCCACAAACTCCTGAGGCAAGAATTAACTATATTGATAAAGTATCAAATGGTTTTATTTATATGGTTAGTAGTGCAAGTGTCACTGGAGCTAAGGATAAATTCGGGAGCCTACAAACAGACTATTTTAATCGCATAGCTAAAATGAAACTATCCACACCAACGGTTGTAGGTTTTGGGATAAGTAATTCAGAAACCTATTTGACAGCCATTAAACACTCAAGTGGAGCAATAATTGGATCAGCATTTATTAAATTTCTTGAAAAAGAGGGTGTGGAAAATATAAGTTCATTTATTTCTTCTATACGTTAATGAAAAACTTATTGATGGTTTTTGCAAAGTCACCTATAAAAGGTGAAGTTAAAACCAGACTTGGTAACAAGATAGGATTCGAAAAATCTCATTGGGTTTATTTACAACTTCTTAAAAAAACAGCTGAAAATATATCAAATAACAATCAAGATATTATTGTATTTCAAAGTAAACCAAATAAAAAAATGGAATCAATTTTTGATAACGCAAAAAATTTTTTAGTTCAAAATGGATCTGATCTAGGAAATAAAATGTTATCAGCTTTTCAGTGGGCCTTTAATGAAAAATATAAAAATGTTATACTAATTGGAACTGATCTATGGAATATTAATGAGAGTATGGTAATTCGAGCAAGAAATGTATTAGAGAATAAAGATTTTGTGATTGGCCCTACTTACGATGGTGGATATTATTTGATTGGTATGAAAAAAATAAAAAAGAAAATTTTTCAAAATATTCCTTGGAGCACAAACCGTGTTTTGGAGGAAACATTAAAAAAAATTAAAAATGATTCTGTCTACTTTCTAGGAATAGAAAATGACATTGATGATTTTATCGATCTCAAAAATGATTTAAATCTTTATAAACTGTATTTGGAAAAATTTGGATAGAGTTTATCTAATTGTCATTTGATTTAAAAATTTTAATTTAAAGATTTATTTACAGAACAACATGAGGACTTTATATTTTGCTTTTTGCATAATTTTTTCAGCTAGTTTATTTGCACAAAAAAATATTCATCATAGATGGAATACACAATTAAAAAAATATGTATCAAATGACGGCATCGTTAATTACAAAGAATGGAGGAAAAATATCGATCAGCTAAAAGCTTATATTAATACTTTAGAATCAAATTCTCCTAATGAAAATACTTCGAAAGAATATAAACTAGCATATTGGATAAATGCATATAATGCTCTTACAATAGATCTTATAATTAAAAATTACCCTCTAAAAAGTATTAAAGAGATCAAATTTCCTTGGAAAACAAAATGCTTCAATGATGGTAAAAACAATTACAGTCTTGGAGATATAGAACATAAAATTCTTAGAAAAATGAATGAACCTAGGATTCATTTTGCAATAAATTGTGCTTCAAAATCATGTCCAAAACTTCTAAATGAAGCTTATATTGAAAAAAATTTAAATAATCAGTTGAATGCAGCAACAAAGGAATTTTTAATTGATTCTACAAAAAATATAATTAAGGAAAATAAATCCGAGCTCTCAAAAATCTTTCTTTGGTTTGGAAAAGACTTTGGATCCAAAAAAATGATCAAGGAATTTATATCTGAATATTCAGGATTTAAACTTAATAAATTTAAAATCGATTATTTGCCTTACAATTGGGATTTAAACGAATAATAAATATTTTTGATCCTTATTAAAATGAATATGAAAAGTCCAAATGCATTTAAGTGGTCAATAAAATACGGTCTGATTTCAGCCTTGACAGGAATGTTATGTTGTGTTGCCCCTGCTGTTCTTTTTATGTTTGGTTTGATGGGGGGTGTCGTAGCTATATCATTTGCAGATTTTTTTTACAAAGAAGATGGAAGTTTAGGAACAGGATCTATTATCTTAAGAACAGTTGCGATCGGTCTAGGTATCTATGCAACCTACATTTTTAGAAAAAAACAAAATCAATGTTCTGTAGATCGCAAAAGAAAAAATTTAAACCTAGCAATGCTAATTTTTCTATTAATTACATTTGGCATTTCTTTTTTCTTAGCATTCGAGTCTTGGTCTTCCTGGTATTTTGACGAATTCATTGTTCCCCAACAGCAAAAAGAGTTAAACATCTAAATTAAATTTGATATAAAAATTGCTGTTATTATACCAGCTTATAATGAATCACAATCGATAGGCCTTGTAATTGATTCAATCCCGAAAAGTGTTGATAGAATAGTTGTTGTTGATAATGCATCAACAGACAATACATCTAAAATAGCAGAAAAAAAAGGGGCTGAAGTAATTACAGAAAACAGAAAAGGTTATGGTTATGCATGTTTGAAAGGTTTAGAACACCTGGCCCAAAATAATCCAGATATTGTAGTTTTCTTGGATGGTGATTATTCTGATTATGCAGAAGATCTTGACCAAATTGTTTCTCCGATTATTCGTGAAGAGGTTGTTTTTTGTATTGGAGCTAGAGACAAAAAATTGAGGGAAAAGGGCTCTCTAACATATCAACAAATCTTTGGAAATAAATTAGCTTGTTTTCTAATGAAATGGCTATATCAAGGTAAGTTTTCTGATTTAGGTCCATTTCGTGCTATTAAATGGCAATCTCTTCAAGAATTAAAAATGGAGGATAAAACTTATGGATGGACAATTGAAATGCAACTCAAAGTTTTAAGAAAAAAAATGTCCTATAAAGAAATTCAAGTCAGATATCGTAAGCGTCTTGGTGTTTCAAAAGTTTCAGGAACAATAAAAGGAACTCTCTTAGCGGGCTATAAAATATTAACTTGGATATTTAAATTTTACTTTTCAAAATGGAAGTAGTAACAGATTTAGTTATTAAAATATTTGTCACGTTGATTATAGTAGTATATGTGTGTTGTTTAGTTATAATATTTTGTTATAGCTTATTGCAACTAAATATGTTAAAGTATTTTAAAATTTATCAAAAAAAAAACAAGTTAAAATGTAAAATTCCTGAAAAGCTTCCAAGAGTAACAATTCAATTACCGCTGTTCAACGAATTTTATGTCATAAAACGCTTATTAAAATGTATAACAAATCTAGAATATCCAAAAGAGTTAATTCAAATTCAGGTACTAGATGATTCAACAGACGAGTCACTATTAGTTACAAAAAAAATAGTCTCAAAATATAAAGACAAAGGTATACCTATACATCATATTATTCGAACTAAAAGAAAAGGGTTTAAAGCTGGAGCACTTAAAAATGGATTGAAAACAGCAAGCGGTGAATTCATAGCTATTTTTGATTCAGATTTTTTACCCAATCCAGATTGGCTTCTAAAAACGATTCCATATTTTCAAAATAATAAAGTAGGAGTAGTTCAGACCAGATGGGGACATTTAAACCGTGAACATTCAATTCTTACTCAAGTTCAAGCCTTTGCTCTAGATGCACATTTTCTTCTAGAACAAGTAGGTAGGAATCAGCAAAAACATTTTATAAATTTTAATGGAACAGCTGGGATTTGGAGAAAAGATTGCATAATTGATTCAGGGAATTGGAAAGCAGATACTTTAACAGAAGATTTAGATCTAAGCTATCGAGCCCAATTAAAAGACTGGGAGTTTGTTTATTTGGATAACGTGGTTACACCTGCAGAACTTCCTATAACAATCAATGCAATACGTTCTCAACAATTCAGATGGAATAAAGGGGGTGCGGAAAATTTTAGAAAATTGGTTGCAAAGATTTTATTTTCTGATAAATATACATTTAACAAAAAAATAAATGCTTTTTTCCATTTATTTAGCAGCAATATGTTTTTAAATGTTTTTTTAATAGCAATTTTGAGTGTTCCCTTAATATTTATAAAAGAAACTTTCCCCGAATATGAGTTAATATTTAATATGAGTTCCCTGTTCATTTTAAGTACAATAATATTTTTTTATTGTTATTGGCATGTTCACAAACACTCATTTGGAGGTGGATTTTATTCTTTCTTGATTTACATTAAGCGGTTTATAAACTTTTATACATTAATTCTAGGGTTCTCGGTGCACAATTCAGTTGCAGTTTTAGAGGCTTATTTAGGTAAAAAAAGTGCCTTTATTCGTACACCAAAGTTTAACCAAAGTTCTTTGAAAAATTTTAAATATTCTGAAAATAAGATATCTCCATATTCTTTGCTAGAATTAGTGCTATCAATTTATTTTCTTTTTGGGATTCTATGCTCTTTGAGTTTTAATAAATCATTTAATTTAGGAATGTTTTTATTTCATCTGGTTCTTTTTATTGGATTTGGAATTATAAGCTATTTTGGGATTAGCCAAAACATAAATAATGAATAAAAACTATATCATTTCAAGTTCAATAACATTACTTGGAATATTTTTTGCCTTTGCTTTATTTTCGTTTGAATTAAAAAGGTATCAAACGCTACCCTTAATTGGTACATACGTGTTTTTATTTATTTTAATTTGGATTTGGGTTAAAAAGTATTCTTCAATAGGAAATATTTTTTTTTTAGGAATAATATGCCGTTTAATTTTTTGGAATTATATACCTAATCTGTCACAAGATTTTTATCGCTTTATTTGGGATGGAAGCATTCAGCTTTTTGGAATTAATCCTTATCATTACACACCAAATGAAATAATTGATTTAGTAGGTTTTCCCAATTCGCAACTATTATTTGAAAAAATGGGGAATCTAAGTAGAAATAATTTTTCAAATTATCCTCCAATAAGTCAATACTTATTTGCCTTAGCAGCCAACTTTAACTCTGAAAATATTTTCACACCAATTCTTTGCATACGCAGCGTCTATTTAGTAAGTGAGATGATAATATTTTTTGTAATAAAAAGCTTGTTAGAAAAATTAATACTATCAAAAGAATATCTAGCATGGTATTTCCTAAATCCATTGGTAATTATTGAAGGTTATGGAAATCTTCATGGAGAATGTCTTATGATGTGTTTTACCTTTATTTCATGGCTTTATTGCATTAAGCGACAACCTATTTTAGGTGGAATTTTTATGGCATTTGCAATAGGTACTAAACTTTTACCTCTGATTTTAGTTCCTTTTTTCTTTCAGTATTTAGGACTGAAGAATTTTATAGTCTATGGAGTATTTATTTTGATTTTTGGTGGGATCATATTTTTACCATATTGGGATGAAAATTTTTTTCCAAATTATCTTCAAACCATACAACTTTGGTTTTCAACTTTTGAATTTAACGGTAGTATTTACAATATTATAAGAGCAATTGGATATAAATTGAAAGGATATAACATTATTAAAGATATAGGAAAAATAACACCTTACCTTATTTCAGTATTTGTTTTTGTTTTCTCTTTTATTAAATCAAATCGTGAGCCGAAAGATATTTTTAAAAATATGCTATTTATTTTAAGCATCTATTTTTTTGTCTCAACAACAGTCCATCCTTGGTACATTATTAACTTAATAATTCTAGGAATTTTAAGCGGATATTTATACCCGGTTTTGTGGAGTATGACTGTCTTTTGGAGCTACAGCGCCTATGGAGTAGAAATAGTCGAAGAAAAATTATATTGGCAGATAGGAGCTTATTTTTTGGTTTACATTTGTGTTTTTTATGAGCTTTTTAGGGAGCGTTTAGGACATCATCTTCAAAAAACCAACTTCCTTAGAACTTAAATTTCTCCACTTTCCTCTTGGCAAATCTTTTTTTGTAAGGCTACCGTATATAACTCTATCAATTAAAACAACTCTTAAGCCACATATACTAAAAAGCTTTACTAGTTCAGATGTACCTATAGAATTGACCTCTAAACCAATTTCATTTTTAGGCTTCCCTTTAATATGGCTAATATCTTTTATTTTTAAAAGTTTATTATATACCATCTGACCTGTTTTTAATTTATTAATTATTTGCTTTGTTACATTTTCATTTAATACGGCTTTATAGACCATTTTTGTAGATTTAGATTTGTTGAGTCTTTTCCTTAATTCACCATCATTTGTCAAAATCAAAAGACCTGTCATGGGTCTACCCATATCATCAACAGGCATTAACCCAGGATTGGTTTTAGTACTTATTAAATCTTGAACTGGCTTAGCTATTTTGTCACCTTGAAAAGTTGCAATGAATCCTTTTGGTTTATTTATCAGAATATATAAAAATGGTTTTGTTTTAATGCGAGTACCATCATATTTAACTTCATCTGAAGCCTTAACTTTAAAACCTAATTCTGTAATTATTTTACCATTTACCTCTACTAAACCCATTTTAATATATTGATCTGCCTCTCTTCTAGAGCAAAGTCCAGCATTTGATAAGTATTTATTAATTCTAACATGTTGATTCATATTAGTATTTTTTTCTGAGTTTAGGGAAGTGTTTTTTGATTTCATGTTTTTTTGAACAACTAATAAAATTTAAGATATTTATAAATTAAAGCTTATAAACCAACTCTAGAGGATAATCTTTCAAGAGTTTTGTTGCAGATTTAAAATCTTTTGTAAAGCCTAAAAAATAACCACCTCCTCCAGATCCGCATAATTTAAGATAATAATTATCAGTATTTATACCTTCTTGCCATAATTGAAAAATTGGCTTTGGAATCATTTTATCAAAATTTTGTAAGACCAAAGACGACAATATTTTGATATTTCTAAAAAAAGAATCATGATTTTCATTTAGAAAGTCATCAATGCAATTTTCAGAAAACTTTATAAAATCTTTAAAGATTATCTGGCTAAATTTTGAGCTTTTCATTTTTTCCATAAATATTGAAATCATAGATGTAGTCTTTCTGCTTTTTCCACTGTCAACTAAAAAAATAGCTCCTTTGGCATTTTTCTTTTGAGAAGGGATTTGAGTAGTACTAATATGATTACCTGGACCGATCAAAATTGAGGTGTCTGAATAGCTAACTAAAGGATCAAATCCAGAAGAATTACCATGAAAATAAGATTCCATATGACTAAAAATTTTTTTTAGAGTTTGAATATTTTTCAAGGTTGTATAATTACTAGGAATAATCTTTGACATAGCATACTTTTCATATACTGCTGCTATAAGGGCACCACTACTTCCTAAACCATAACCTTGAGGTATATTGCTATTGAAATATAAATTTTCTTTGAGATCATTATCTAACTTCTGCCAATTAAATTCTACAAAATTTTGATTTAAATTCTTAAGATATTTTACGAATTCTAAAATTTTTTTGTGAGAAGAATCAATTTCCTTATTAATTTTTGAAGATGTATTCAAATTACCTTTATAGGACCTATAGGGTACCGTTAAACCCCTTGAGTTTTTTATTATTCCATATTCTCCAAAAAGTAAAATTTTAGAAAAAAAGAAAGACTGGTTCATAAAATTTATAATTAAAAAGATATTTAATCTAGTTTCCTTGCTCCAGCACCAACTTGATCAACAATATATTCTTTGTTCTTGCAAAATGAAGATAATTCTTGATCAATAAATGGGATCATTTGTTTTTCATATTCTGAAGGATATAAGATATGAACATTGGCTCCTGCGTCCATTGTAAAGCAAGCAGGAATATTTTTTTCCTTACGGAAATCCCATAATTTTTCAATAATTGATAACGTATTAGGTTTCATGAGAATATAATAAGGATTTGATGTCATCATCATAGCATGTAATGATAAAGCTTCCAATTCGACAATTTTAATGAATGCGTCTAGATCACCTGATTTCATAATAGGGATTAAAGAATCACAGTTTCTTCTAGCTTGTAAAAATCTTTTTTCAGCATATGGGTTAGAATGCATTAGATCGTGACCCTTTGTACTCGATACATTTTTTGATTCTTTATCAACTAATAATATGATATCTTGGTAAGATTTAAAAATTGAATTTAAATCTTTACCAAATTCGATGGCATACAGGTCTGAGGAGTTTGATATTTTTCTGTTATCTCCCCAAATAGTGACTGGCCCTTTTATACTTCTAGATGCACTCCCAGAACCGATTCTGGCTAAAAATGATGCTTTAGTGAAGAAAAAATCATTTTTTTCAAAATTAAATAAATAGCTCTCTAAATCCATGATCGCTAAAGAAAGTGCTGCCATTGCTGATGCTGAAGATGCAATACCGCTGCTGTGTGGAAATGTGTTTATACTTTTTATTGTTAACTCATAATTTGTTATCCAACATACATATTTTTTAATACGATCAAAGAAAACATGCAGTTTATCGTCAAAATCAGGCTTGAGAGAATCATTGAAGAAAAATTTAAAGTTAAATTTCCCAGATTTAGATGGCTCAAAACGAATAGAGGTTCTAGTTACACTTTTATCTAAAGTGAAACTAAGTGAAGGATTTTTCGGTATTTGTAGATTCTTTTTTCCCCAATATTTGATTAATGCAATATTACTTGGTGCTTCCCAATTCGATTCATATGGTAATGGATCTATAGCTTTTGAAATAAAAAAATTTTCATTCATTTTCATTTCAAATATAGGGCTTCAATTGAAATCTTTATTTAGATAATTATTCTAAATGTATTTTTTCTAGTTTTATGAACCATGAAAAAAAACAAATATAGGCTTGTTATTTATTGTCTAATTGGTATAACTATTTCATTATTTGTTGGTTTTGTTTCTAGTAAAATAACGAGGCAGGCAATACCTAATTGGTATTCAAATTTAAATAAGCCTTTTTTTTCTCCACCAAATTGGATTTTTGCACCTGTTTGGACTACTTTATATATCCTAATGGGTATTGCTTTAGGTAGAGTTTGGTTTTATGGAAGACATAATCAAAACAAAAAAATAGCAGTTTTATATTTTACCTTTCAACTTTTGGTAAATGGATTGTGGTCATTAATTTTTTTCGGTTTTAAAATGCCTTCTCTATCAATGATCGTAATAATTATTTTGTGGTTTTTAATCCAACGGAGTATTTTCTGGTTTCGCTTAATTGATCTAAAGGCATCTTTCATGCTATACCCCTACCTAGCTTGGGTGAGTTTTGCTGCAATTCTGAATGGTGCAATAATATTTTTAAATTAGTTTATTGGTTTTGGGATACGATCAGGATAGTCAGTTATTATTCCATCCACCTGAAAATCAATCATCATATTTATATCATCCATTTCATTAACTGTCCAAGGGTAAATTTTAAGTTTTTTTTCTTTAATCTTTTTGATATTGGATGAATTGAGAGTTTTATAATCTGGATTAATTGCCACGGCATTTAATTCCAAGGCTACAGGGATAGCATCTAATGGATCGTCTTCAGTGATTACTGCAACAGGTAGTTTCTGATTTACTTTTCGAAATATCTTAAGCTCATCCCAATCAAAACTTGAGATTAAAAATTTATCAGAAGACCATAAATTATTTTTTAAATAGTTATTCAAAACTTCATTCGTTTTGATAGCCGTCTGGCTTCCTTTTAATTCAATGTTTACAAAAATTCGCCCTTTTATAAGATCTAACACTTCATTTAGTGTTGGGATGGTATAACCTTCTAAAACTTCTATCTTTTGAATAGAGTCTATATCTAGTGCTTCAATATATCCAGTTGCATTGGTCAATTTTTCTAAAGTTTTGTCATGAAAAACTATAAGTTCTCCACTAGCACATCTAAAAATATCAATTTCTACACCATTTGCTCCTAAATCTATGGCTTTTTCGATCGATGGTAAAGTATTTTCAGCTATGTATCCCATTGCCCCTCGATGACCTATAATTATAGGGAATGACTGCGTTGTACAATTAACCATAATTAGGTTAAAAACTAAGTAGAAATTTAAAACTAAAAGTCTGTTCTTATTTTTCAAATAAATAATTTAAAAAGTTTTATTTAATTAAAATCCAGAATTCCCAAGGCTTCATATCATATTGGTATGAGGAAGAAAGGGTTTTTCTTTTGAAATCCTGATATCTATGAAAGTCTCCGTCATATGGCATAGTAAATTGAACATAATCTTTACTAAGGTTTGCTAATACTACAATTGTATCTCCTGATTTTTCTCTTTCAAAAGCTAATATTTTATCATTTCTTGACGTATTTATACGTTTGTAAGAACCTCCTGATGATCCTGTTTCGAGAGCCCTATGATTGTTTTTAAGTGCTCCAAGTTGTCTAAGTAAATTCATCGTTTTACCTTTTAGTTTTGGAAAGCTATCCTTTTCAAAAAAGTGTAAACGTTTGCGTAAGTCATATTCCTGACCTGAATAAATTAAAGGCATCCCTGGTAGAGTAAAATTTAATGCCATAAAGGTGTGACCTGCTTCACCAAAACTTTCTTCAACAGTACCGTTCCACGAGTTTTCGTCATGATTAGAAACAAAGTTTACCAGTATATTATCAGTACCATATAACCGTAATGTCCTGTTAACATGTTTATGATAATCGTTAGCATTTTTTTTCCCTTGAGCTACGTCCTTTGAAAGTTGATGTCCAGGCCAATCGTAAGTCGCATCAAATTTATTAACCAGTTTTATTCCGCCAGGGTGATAAATATCTGTCTCTGCTAAAATAAATAATGGCTTTATTTCCCTTAATGCTTTTAAGGTTTTATCATAAAATTCTTGAGGAACTGCATATGCTTGGTCAATTCTGTATCCATCAATATTTGTTTCTTTAACCCAGTAAATCATTGCCTCTCGAAGTTCTTCACGCATCTTAATATTATTATAGTTTAAATCAGCAACGTCAGTCCAACCAAAAGATTTCCCTGTCCTAAAATCTATTGGATCAATAATTTCACCTTTTTTATTTTTTAGGTAATAATCACTCTTTTCAGTAATCCAGTGATGATCCCAGCCAGTATGACCTGGAACCCAATCCAAAATAACATATATGCCCAATTCATGAGCTTTATCAACTAAATTTTTGAAATCTTCTAATGAACCAAACTCAGGGTTAACTTTGGTGTAATCAGAAACAGCATAATAACTACCTAATGGTCCCTTACTTTTTGTTGTAGAAATTGGATTAATTGGCATTAGCCATAAAATCTTGACTCCTAGTTTTTTGATAATAGGTAAATCATTAGCAAAAGCATTAAAAGTTCCTTCATTTGAATATTGCCTGATATTGGCTTCATACAATACGGATTGGGATATAATATTTTTTGTGATGGGTTCAATAGGCTTAATTTGAAAATTTGAATCTTCAGGCTTTCGAGCCTCCTCACTTCCAGAGTGACAGGATAAAATTAAAAGGCTAAAAAAAAGTGCAAAATATTGTTTCATGTTCTATTGTAATTCAATAATATAGGCTGTTTCGGGTGAAACCTCAAGATTTTTAGCTAAGTTAATTGGTTTTTCGGATATTATTTCATAACCATTTGTTCTTCCCGCAATTCCTTCATGAAATCTGTCGAGAGAAAGATTTTGTTTTTTAGGGCTATTATTAATAATTACCATTACACAACTTTTTTCAGAATATCTAAAATACACATAAACGTCGTTTTCGGGAACATAATGAAGAGTTTTACCTTTATGAATAACACTTTTAGTTCGGCGCCAGTTAATCAATTTTTTTGTAAAATTAAAATATGATTTTTGAACTTGGGTTCTTTCTTTCTTATTAAACGCATTTTTTTTATCAGATATCCAACCTCCAGGAAAATCTCTTCTAATGTCACCATCTCCGTTTTCTTTTTTCCCAGTCATTCCAATTTCACTTCCATAATAAATTTGAGGTATTCCTCTCAGAGTCATCAAAGCTGCCATTATTCTTTTATATGACTTGAATTTAGGATAAGAATCATTTATTCTATTAGTATCATGATTTTCTGCAAATATCAGAACATTATTAATATTTGGATAAAGAAAATCATTTTGTAATGTTTTATAAATTCTAGTCATTCCATGCTCCCAATACTTATCTCTCTCACCGAATGCTTTTGTAAAAGCATTATATAGAGCAAAATCTTTTACGCCAGGCAACTTTGAATTGAATCCCTGTATTGCTGCAATTGGACTGTTCTCTTGCCAATATGAAAGATGAATACTGTTATACATCCATCCTTCACCAACAATATTGAATTTTGGATACTCCAGACGAATAGCTTCTAGCCATTTAATCATTGGCTTAGGATTATTGTAGGGAAATGTATCAACTCTAAAACCGTCAATTCCAGCAAATTCAATCCACCAAATGGCATTTTGAATCAAATAATTTAATAGTTTCGGTTGACTTTGATTAAGATCTGCCATAGTAGGTACGAACCAGCCTTTTAGTAATTCCTTTTTATCAATTATTGATGCATATGGATCAGAATGTATCTCTTTTCTATGATTAGTGTTTGTATACTCTTCAAAATAATGAATCCAATTTTTTGTTGGTGGATCTTTAACCATCCAATGTTGAGTGCCCCAATGGTTAGTTACATAATCCATAATTAGTTTCATGCCTCGTTTATGAAGACTATTAGCCAATCTTTTATAATCTTGATTGGATCCATATCTTGGATCAATTCGATACAAATCGCTTTGGCCATAAGTATGATAAGAAACACTGGGATCGTTGTCCTCGCAAAGAGGAGTTGACCAAATAGCGGTTGCCCCTAATTCTTCGATGTAGTCTAAGTTTTTAATAATACCCTCCAAATCACCTCCATGTCTTCCATCTTTGTCGGAGCGATTAAGTTTATCTTTTAAGTCCGGATGGGAATCATTTAATGGGTTTCCATTAGCAAATCTATCTGGCATTAATAGATAAATAACATCCGAAGAATCAAAGCTTGAAAAATCAAAATTTCTATTTCGGCTTTTAATTTCATATCTAAATGTGTGTTTTGTTTTTTTTTCTTCAATCAAATTAATTTTAAAATTTCCAGCCTTTTGGTTGGTGAGATCAAAATTCAGAAAAAGATAATTTTTATTTTCAACCTCTTCTATGCTTACTATATTCATACCCTGAGCTTTAACATCATATTTAGATAGATCTTTTCCATATAATAAAACTTTCAGCTTCTTATTTTTCATTCCTTGCCACCAAAATGGTGGTTCTATCCGATCTATTTGAGCTATTGCAAAAAAAGGGAATAACAAATAAATAAATAAATACTTCATATAAAATCTTAAATATTGACTAGTTCTCCATGACAGTAAATTGCAAGGCTAGGATTTGAATGAATTATGTTTACCTTATTCTTATCAACTTCAACATTTATAGAAGTGTTTCTGTAGTTGATTTTAAAATTATACTTTTCCCATGATTTTGGAAGAACTGAATCTATATGTAATTGATTGTTAATAATACGAACACCCCCAAAACCTTGAACTAAACTCATCCACGTACCAGCCATACTTGTAATATGAAGTCCCTCTTCAACTTCTTTATTATAATCATCCAAATCCAAACGAGAAGTCCTAAGATAAAGTGAATATGCTTTTTCTATTCTACCTAAACGAGATGCCAAAATAGAATGCACGCATGCAGAAAGTGATGATTCATGAACTGTTAAAGGTTCATAAAAATCGAAATGCTTCTTGATGAACTCGTAATCAAAATTTTCTTCAAAAAGGTATAAACCCTGCAAAACATCTGCCTGTTTAATAAATGGCGACCGCAGAATTCTATCCCATGACCAGTGCTGATTAATTGGTCTTTCACTTTTATCAATTGAACTTGCTGGAATTATAGTTTTATCTAAAAAACCTTCTTGTTGTAAAAAAATATCGTTCTCTGGATGTCTTGGAAAGTGGATCTGGGTTGCAATTTGATTCCATTTATCAATTTCAGATTCTTGCCAAGAAACTTTTTGTTTTATTTTATTCCAATGCTGGGGATGCTTTTTTTTGATTTTTAGAATTTCCTTAGTAGTGTATAGCAAACACCATTGTGCTAAATAATTTGTATACCAATTGTTATTTACATTATTTTCATATTCATTAGGCCCTGTAACACCCAAAATAACATAGGCTTTTTTGTTTTCTGAATAATTAACGCGTTCAGTCCAAAATCTTGAAATTGCAATTAGCACTTCAAGACCCATTTCAGGTATATAAGTAAGATCTCCTGTAAATCTTTCATAATTGAAAATAGCATATGCAATAGCTCCATTTCTGTGTATTTCCTCAAAAGTTATTTCCCATTCATTATGGCACTCCTCACCATTCATTGTTACCATAGGATATAAAGCTGATCCATTTTTAAAACCTAATTTTTCAGCATTTTCTATAGCCTTTTCTAAATGATCATATCTATATTTAAGTAAATTACGAGCAACTTTATGACTTTTGGTAGCCATATAAAAGGGTAAACAATAGGCTTCAGTATCCCAATATGTGCTTCCTCCATACTTTTCACCTGTAAATCCTTTAGGACCAATATTTAGTCTCGAATCTCTTCCATCGTAAGTTTGATTAAGTTGGAAAATATTAAATCGTATACCCTGTTGAGCTTTATCATCTCCTACAATTTCAATATCAGATTGATCCCATATTTCCAACCAAACTTTTCGATGATCATCTTCTAGAGCTTTAAAACCTTTGTCAGAGGCATATTTAACAATATCTTCTGCGATTTTTTCAAACTTGTTTCGATTATAATTTAATCCATTAATATAGCCACCATATTTTAAAATAGTACAATGCTCAAGCTCATTCAAATCATATCTTTTAGTTTGACTTATTCTAAATTCTTTTTGACTAAAGTTAAATTTTGATAAACGGTCTCCAGAATGATTTAATAGTTCAGTATGAGCATAAGTTGCAATATCAAATTTTGTTTTTAACGTCTGAGAATTAAGTAGAATTAAATCTTCAGAGCAAACTGAACCGCCATGTTTCCAAAAAGGATCACTCCAATTTGAATCTTCATTTTTAATGTTACCATCAATGAATGATTCAATAGTTAATTTGGATTTACCTTGTAATGATTTTATTTTATAATTTATCACCCCTAATTCGTTTTTATCCATTGATAAAAAACGCTTTACCTCAACCTCAATTCTACTACTTTGGGTAAGTTGTGCTTCAAATGATCGTATATAGATACCAGACTTCATGTCAAGTATTCTTTTAAAGTTTGAAACTTCTAAGCATTTATTCAAATCAAGCGGAAAACCATTGATATTGATGTGGATTCCAATCCAACTAGGGGAATTCAGAACTTTTGCAAAATATTCAGGATATCCGTTTTTCCACCAACCCACTTTGGTTTTATCTGGATAATAAATACCCCCAATATAACTGCCTTGGAAAGTTCTCCCTGAGTAATGCTCCTCGAAATTTGCTCGATGGCCCATGTATCCATTTCCTAAACTAAAAATACTTTCCGAAGCTTTGACTTTGGAAGAATCAAAATCGTTTTCTATAATTTTCCAAGGATCTATTTTATAATGTACTTTCTGCATTTGAAAATGTCATATTAGAGCAATTTATAATTTTATTTTAATTCTAAAACAGCATCTCTAACTCACTAGTATTTATTGTTGAAAAATTTGGATAACAAAAATCGTAATTTGCAAAATCTTTTTTATCTCCAATAGCTACTGCTGTCATTCCAGCTGCTTTAGCAGCTATAATGCCTGCCTGAGAGTCTTCGAAAACTACACATTTTTTGGTAGTTACACCCATTTCCATACTAGCTTTCAAAAAAACCTCAGGATGAGGTTTACTTTTTTTTACTTGATTTCCGTCAACAACAATTTTGAAAAAAGAAGTAATTTCTAATTGGTCAAGAATTAATCTTGCATTTTTACTAGCAGATCCTAAAGCTATTTTTATCTTTCTTTTATCTAGAAAATGTAATGCTTCTAAAATTCCTGGTAGGATATCATCAACTGTAATCTTTCTAACATATTTAAGGTAGTCTTGATTTTTCTTTTCAAGGTAAATTTTAAAGGAGTTGGAATCTAAAGTCATGTTAGCTAAATTTAGAATTTGATTTAAAGAATCTGTACGACTCAGTCCCTTTAATTTTTGATTGTCTTCTGTTTTTAATTCATAATTAAAACATTTTGCAATTTTACGCCAGGAAATAAAATGATATTTAGCTGTATCAACTATCACTCCGTCTAAGTCAAATAAAGCTAATTTGTGCTTCATTTTGAAAGAAAAATTAAAATATCAGTCAAATTCATTCTTCAGGAGCTAATGTAATGCAAAGTCCATTTAATTCCTTTGTTAGAAAAATTTGGCAACCTAGACGACTGTTTTCTCTTACATTAAATGCCTCAGCTAGCATGGCTTTCTCGTCCTCAGACTTTTCAGGTATTGTATGTTTACTTGTTACATAGCATTGACAGGAAGCACAAAGTGCCATTCCACCACAAGTGCCTTCAATGGGAAATTCATAAACTTTACATAAATCCATTAAATTAAATTGCATATCGACAGGTGCATTTAATTTATGTGAATTCCCATCCCGGTCTGTTAAATGGATAGTAATGTCTTTATCCATCTTTTACTCAGGACCAATACTGGTGACTGTTTCAATTTGTGGAACATGCTTTTTAATGGTCATCTCAACCCCAGTCTTAAGGGTCATTTGATTTACAGAACAACCAGCACAAGCGCCGTGAAGTTGAACCTTAACATGCTTGTCATCATCAATAGAAACAAGTGAAATGTCCCCACCGTCTGAATTTAAAAAGGGTCTAATTTCTTCTAGTGCTATATTTACTTTTGATTCTATTTCCCTAGTATTCATCTCTTACGATTTTATTGCCTCACAGCCCACTAAATTAGTAATTTCTACGACTTTTGTAGGAGGTAAATTTTTATTTCTTAAAAGAACTTGTGATACAAGATTTTTTGTTACATTTTCAAATTCTTTAGCAATACTTGAATTTTCCTGAAGTGACGCAGGATGTCCAAAATCAGATGCTTCTCTTACACTTTGAACTATAGGAATAGAACCCAAAAAAGGAACTTTTTTGTCGTTTGCAAGATATTCTGCACCACGCTTTCCAAAAATGTAATATTTATTTTCAGGTAACTCTGGAGGTGAAAAGTAACTCATATTTTCAACTATTCCCAAAACGGGAACATTTATATTTTTTTGTTGAAACATAGTAATTCCTTTTTTAGCATCTGATAGAGCAACATTTTGTGGTGTACTTACTACAACTGCTCCTGTTAAGGGGAGTGATTGTACAATACTAAGGTGAATATCACCTGTCCCTGGGGGTAAGTCAACAATCAAAAAATCTAGATCACCCCAAGCGGCATCAAAAATCATTTGATTTAAAGCCTTTGATGCCATAGGTCCTCTCCAAATTACAGCTTGATCGGGTTTAGTAAAAAATCCTATTGAGAGAACTTTCACACCATAATTTTCAATGGGTTCCATTTTAGATTTACCTTCAACCTGAACAGAACGTGGCATTGCACCCTCAAGATCAAACATTGTAGGTATTGAAGGACCATATATATCCGCATCTAGAACACCTACTTTACATCCCATTTTGTTTAACATTACTGCAATATTCGCTGTTACAGTTGATTTTCCAACACCCCCCTTTCCAGAAGATATTGCAATGATATTTAGTATTCCGGGAATTGGTGAACCTTTTATAGTATCATTGGACTTATTTGATTGAACAATTTTGAAATTTACTTTAATTTTCGCCTTTTCGTAAACTTGTTCATGAATTGTTTTAAGAATAGTGACCTCAATTTTTTTTCTTGCCTGTAGAGTTGGATTTTCGAGCTTAAGATCAACATCTATTTGATCCCCAAAAGTCATTACATTTAAAACTGCTTTACTTTCAACAATATTTTTTTCCTCACCAGGAATAAATATTGATTTTAAAGCTTTTAGCACATCATTTTTGTCAATCTTCATTAATTATGTCTTGTAATACAAAGATAGTGTTAAGGATTAAATTTCTAAAAATATTTAGTGTTTAAAGGACAGGTAACTCATTTCGAGGATCCCAAAAATGTAATTCTAGGTTAATAATTTTATTTTCCTTAATTAGGATTCCTTCGTTTTCGAGAAGCTGTTGCATAACTTTTGTCCCTCCAAAATGATGTTTACCAGTTAGAAGACCTATTCTATTAACTACTCTGTGGGCCGGTATTGAATTATCTCCATGGGAAGCATTCATAGCCCAACCGACAAGCCGTGCACTTTTTTTGACTCCCAAATAACTTGCTATAGCTCCATATGACGTGACCCTCCCTTCCGGGATCTGTCGTACTACATTGTATACTTTATCAAAAAAATCATTTTTACTCATTTAAAATCGGAATTGCATATAGGCTATAGGTTTATTTTGATTAATGAAGATCTTTTCATAAAAAGTCTGAACGGCAATCGCCTCTTTTGGTGCATTTGAATTACTATAAATATTGTTATGGGCATATATGACTTTACCAATTTGAGAAACAATACCAATTGTATAACCAAAAAAGAATTCACTATCTGTTTTAAGATGAACAATACCATTATCTTTTAAAATTTTTTTATAAATATCTAGCATTTTAGGATTCGTAAGTCTATGCTTTGAGCGTTTATGTTTAATTTGTGGATCAGGGAACGTAATCCAAATTTCGTCTACTTCGTTAGTATCGAAACAGTGGTCAATTAATTCAATTTGTGTTCTAAGAAATGCTACGTTATTTATTTTATTTTCAACAGCAGTTTTTGCGCCTCTCCAAAAACGGGCACCCTTTATATCGATCCCAACAAAATTTTTTTTTGGGTATTTTTTTGAAAGATAAATGCAATACTCTCCTTTTCCACAACCTAACTCTAAAATTATTGGAGCTTTATTTTTAAAGAATTTTGAATTCCATTTACCCTTTAAAAATAAATTTTCTTCAATTATTTTTTCTCGATCCGGTTGTATAACGTTTGTAAAAGTTTGATTTTCTTTAAAACGCTTTAGCTTATTTTTACTTCCCACATTCTATTATTTTAAATTAGGAAAATTTAGGCTTCCACTAAATTAGCTGATTCAACAAGTGTTAAAGAGAAAGAAAATTCAGAACCAACGTTTAGTTCACTTTCAACAAAAATTTTCTCATTGTGTGCATCAATAATGTGTTTTACAATTGACAAGCCGAGTCCAGATCCACCTTGCTTCCTATTCCGAGCAGATTCAACCCTGTAAAAACGCTCGAAAAGCCGAGGCAAGTGTTCTTTATCAATACCCTTACCATTATCAGAAATTCTAATTAGAATTTTGTTTTGTTCTATAAAATCGATTCCTATCTCAGTAATACCTCTTTTTATACCATATTTTATTGAGTTCATTACAAGATTTAATATTACTTGTTGGATACGTTCTTCATCTGCTGAAACGTAAATAGGTTTCTCAAATTTATTTTTTAAAGAAAGTGTTATATTATTCTTGTCAGTTTGCACTTCTAACATTTCTATTACTTCATTAATTGTTGATAATATATTAAACTGACTAATATCTAATTTTGCAATGCCAGACTCAAATTTTGTAATTAAATCTAAATCGTTAACAATATATGTAAGACGATCAACACCATTCAAGGTCTTTTTCAGATATTTTTTTATGATTTTTTGATCAGTAACACCTCCATCTAATAATGTTAAAATAAATCCTTGAATAGTGAAAAGAGGTGTTTTTAATTCATGAGCAATGTTTCCAATAAATTCCTTTCTGAAATTTTCCTGGTTTTTCAAATCCTCTATCTGGAGATTTTTGTCTGAATTTAATTTTTTTAAGTTTCGCATTAAAAGATCTATATCTTGATTTGTCTTAAGGATTGAAGTCGATGTTGTTGATGTAAAAATGCTGTTGTATAATTCTCTAACTTTCTTTCTCAAATATTTATTTATATGGAAGGACAATAAGTAGTAAGAAAAAAATAAAATAAGCAGAAAGCCAACTAAACTTAAACTAATAAGCCAATAAAGGTCAGGTTTGAGAAAAAAAAATATAAATGATACAGGTGTGATAACAGAAAAAACCGAAATAACAAGTGATAGTAAAAAGCTTAGTTTATTAAATTTTGGAAATATCAAGTAATTTATTTTTTTGGTTTCACAAATTTATAACCTATTCCTTTAATAGTTTTAAAAAATTCGTCACCAATTTTTTCTCTTAGTTTTCTAATGTGAACATCAATAGTTCGATCACCCACGATAACATCTCCTCCCCACACTTTCGCCATAATTTCCTCTCTTTTGAAAACTTTATCTGGTTTTGATGCTAGAAGATATATTAATTCAAATTCTTTTCTTGGAAGCGAAATTTCATTATTATTCAAAATAATTCTGTATGCATCTCGATCAATTATCAAGTTCCCAAAATTAAACTGATTAATTTTAACTTTATCTTTCTTAAATCTTCTCAATAATCCTTTAACTTTTGAAATTAAAACTTTTGGCTTAATTGGCTTAGTAACATAATCATCCGCTCCTGCATCGAAAGCGGCAACATATGAAAAGTCTTCACCTCTAGCAGATAAAAACATAATTATTGTTTCATTAAATCGATTATCTTTTCTTAAGTTTTCACATGCTTCTATTCCATCCATATTTGGCATCATAACATCCATAATTATGAGATTAGGCATATGTTTTTCGGCAAGTTTAATAGCCTCTAATCCGTCATTAGCTGTAAATATAATATATCCCTCCGAATTTAAATTGAACTGAATTATTTCAATAATATCGGGCTCATCGTCAACTAAAAGGATTTTTATCTCTTCTTTTTTCATGAGTTAGAATTTCTAAATTTAAGACTTATTTAATTTTTTATGTATTATCAAACCATTATTATTTTTATTGTTTTAAATATTAGAAATCATATCATTTCCGATTATTAGTTTTTTTAAATTTAAAGTTTTTAGTTTAATTAGCTATTTTAATTTGCAAATGCCATTTTAATAATTTAAAATCTAAAGTGAGAAAACTTTTGTTGGACTTTGATAAGATTAATTCAGATTTTGCTTTTGAAAAACAAGCATTAAAACTCTTTAAATATCAATATGAAGAAAATAAAATATATCGATCATATTGTGACTTTATAAAAATTAAAAAAAAAGATGTTAATAGAGTAGAGGAAATTCCGTTCTTGCCTATTAATTTTTTTAAAACTCATAATCTTAATTCATCCAAAAAACAGCCTGACATTAAATTTATATCTAGTAGGACTACTAGTCAAAACGGATCTACACATTTAATAAATGATATTGATATTTATATAAGAAGTTTTGAAAAAGCCTTTGAATATTTTTATGGAAATATTGAAGATTATGCAATACTAGCTCTGCTTCCAAATTATATCGAACAAAAAAACTCTTCATTAGTTTTTATGATTGATAGATTAATAAAAAAAACTAAAAAAAAAGAAAGTGGTTTTTATCTAGATGATTGGAATGATTTAAGAAGACAATTAGATCATTTAGAAAATAAAGGCCAAAAGACAATTTTGTTTGGAGTAACATTTGCATTAATTAAAGGGGCTAATAAATATAATTGGAATTTAAAAAATACAATAGTAATGGAAACTGGAGGGATGAAAGGAATGCACAAAGAACTTGTTAGGACTGAACTTCATGATGTTCTAAAAAAATCCTTTGGCGTTTCTCATATTCATTCTGAGTACGGAATGACAGAAATATTAAGTCAAGCATATTCTATGGGGGATGGTTTCTTTAAATGCCCACCATGGATGAGAGTTTACACTCGTTCAATAGAGGATCCTTTCGAGATTCTAGCCAATAAAAAAACAGGTGCAATAAATATAATTGATCTCGCAAACATTGACTCATGTGGTTTTATTGCAACACAAGACTTGGGAAAACTTAACGAAAAAGGATGTTTTGAGGTTTTAGGCCGTTTCGATAATTCTGAAATAAGAGGGTGTAATCTTTTAGTTGTTTGACTTTTAAAATCACAAATTAACCTTAATAATAAAGTAGTTTTTTTTGCCTTTTCGTAATAGTATGTATTTTTCTGCTATCAAATCATTTAATCCTAAAGTAAAATTTATGCTAACTTTTTTTTGATTTACTGAAATTGCATTTTCTGTCAATGCTCGCCTAGCCTCACCGTTTGACTTTAAAAATCTTGTTTGAGAAACTAGAGCGCTTACAATACTCAAGCCATCAACTAAAAGTGACATTTCAACTAAAGCTTGAGGAACACCTTCGAAAAGTTCCAAAAAAGTCTTTGAATCTAAATTTTGTAAATTTTTTTCAGTAGAATTACCAAAAAGAATTTCTGACGTGCTTTCAACCTTATTAAAAGCCTCTTGGCCATGAACTAATATTGTAACCTCTTTGGCTATTATTTTTTGAAGTATTCTTAAATGTGGTGCTTTAGAATGCTCATTTATTTTTTTTCCTATTTCTTCCTTGCTTAAAAAAGTGAACATCTTAACATAATTAATGGAATCATCATCCGAGGTATTTAACCAAAATTGATAAAATTTATAACATGAAGTTTTGTTTTCATCTAACCAAACATTTCCTTCCTCTGTTTTACCAAATTTTGAGCCATCAGATTTTTTAATTAATGGACATGTGATAGCGTAAGCTTTTGAACCCTCTTTTCTACGAATAAGTTCTAGACCAGTTGTAATATTTCCCCATTGGTCACTTCCTCCCATTTGAAGTTCACAATTCATAGTTTTATGCAGATGAAAAAAGTCATATCCTTGAAGTAATTGATAAGTAAATTCCGTAAAAGACATTCCAACCTTAGAATTACTTAATAATCGTTTTTTTACAGAATCCTTAGCCATCATATAGTTTACAGTTAAATGCTTTCCAATATCTCTTGAAAAGTCAATCAACGAATACGATTTCATCCAATCATAGTTATTTATTATTGTAGCAGGATTTTTTACTTTGGAGCTAAAATTTAAAAACTTTTCAAATTGACTTTTCAGACCCTTACAATTCTTTTCAAGAATTTTATGATCTAATAAATTTCTCTCATCAGATTTTCCGGATGGATCCCCAATCATCCCAGTAGCTCCACCAATTAGAACTATGGGGTGGTGTCCAGCTTTTTGAAAATGCATTAAAATAATTATTTGTACCAAACTACCAATGTGGAGTGAATCTGAGGTAGGATCGAAACCTATATATCCCCTAGTAGGATTACTTAAAAGAAATGCTTCTGTGTCTGGGATTAGATCTTGAATTAATCCACGCCATTTTAATTCTTCAACGAAATTTGTCTGCATTAATTTTTTAGTAAAGATATATTTCTATTAGTTAAACAAAAAATCAAAATTAAAAAAGTGTAAATTAGTTAATATGATACTAATTACTGGAGGCACAGGTCTAGTTGGCTCTCATCTAATCTTAGAGTGTTACAAGAAAAAACTAAAGTTAAGAGTTACTTACCGAAGTGAACAAAAATTAAATTCTCTGAAATATAATCTCAAAAAAAAATATTTAATTGAATCCGATTATTTTAAAAGTATTGACTGGGTCAAGGTTAATCTTAATGATATTGTTAGCCTTGATAATGCTATAAGAGGTACAGATTTTGTTTACCATTGTGCTGCTAAAGTATCACTAACAGATTACGATAAAAACGAATTATATAAAACGAATATTGAAGGTACTGCCAATGTAGTGAACATTTGTTTAAAACATAAAGTAAAAAAACTTTTGTATTTAAGTTCAATTTCATCTATTAGTGCTGATAAAGATGTTGAAATAATAAATGAATCTCATTCGTGGGATAATAACAGAAATTATACTTTTTATGCTTACTCTAAATATGCTTCAGAATTAGAAGTTTGGAGAGGCTCACAGGAGGGATTGAATGTAATTATAGTAAACCCAGGTTTAATTTTGGGAGACGATTTCAATAATTCTAGTATTGAAAAAATATTAAAAATTGCCCGCAGAAATTTATTTTTCTATCCAATAGGAAAAGTGGCTGTAGTTGATGTTAACGATGTATCGAGAATTTTATTGCTTCTTTTGGATACATCAATAATGAATGAGCGCTTCATTTTAGTTAGTGATAATATTAGTCAAAAAATACTTTTTAACAAGTTTAAATTATCTGCAAAAAAAAGAAAAGCATTTTTCCCATTAAGTAAATTTTTACTAAATTTTTATTTAATTGTTGAAACAGTTTTAGATACTTTCGGTATTAGAAAAAAATTTATGAGTCAGGCTATAATTCAAATGCTTTGTTCGAAACAGATTTACGATGGTTCTAAAGTTTCAAGATTATTATCCTTCGATTACAAGGGGTTTGAGGACAATAATTAAGTTTAATTTTAATTATTTCTAATTAATGTTGTCAATACTATCTTTACTTGTCTCCATTCTTTTTAATACTTTCTTATATATTTTACTCATGACTTTAGGATTTTTTGTGTAATATTTATGGCTTTTAGCAAGTTGAAGACTATCAATATCATATTTTAAAAAAAGATAGGGTGAACCCATAATGTCAATATACTTTTTATTTTTTGGTTTAAAAGTGGTCATGACTTCCATAATTATAGCTTCATAAATTATGTTTTCCATTGTTGATTCGTCTATTAAATTTTCAGGTTTTTCAGCTAAAGTCATTTCTTGACAAGATAACATGAACAGTAGAAAAGAAATTGAAATATTTATTTTCATAAAAGTGTATTTCATCTATCAAATGTTAGCGCTCTCGCAGCTGATTTATTAGAAATATTTCCTTTATCGTAAGCTAGATGACCATTTACAAAGGTTTTTTCTACTAATCCTTTAAAAGTTATGTTTTCAAAAGGAGACCAACCACATTTATACAAAATATTCGATTTTTTCACATGAAAATATTTTTTCAAATCTATTATAACAAGATCAGCAAAAAAACCCTCCCTTATGTAGCCTCTATGTTTAATGTCAAAAAGAATTGACGGATTATGACACGCTTTTTCAACAATTTTCTCCAAGGTAATGCGTTTTTGATGAAAACAGGTAAGGAGTGCGGAAAGTGAGTGTTGCACAAGAGGTCCACCAGATGGTGAAGTCAAATAAGGGGCTGATTTTTCGTTATATGTGTGTGGAGCATGATCTGTTGCTAGAACATCAATATAATCTTGATTTAATCCATTCCATAGCGCCTCTTGGTCTTTTTTTGTTTTTATAGCTGGGTTCCATTTGATTTTAGATCCTTTTTCAAAATAATCTTCATTGTTAAACCAAAGATGATGGGTGCATACCTCAGAAGTAATTTTTTTTTGTTTCAATGGGATATCATTTTGAAAAAGTGAAAGTTCTTTTGCTGTAGAAAGATGAAATACATGCAAACGCGCTCCTGTTTCTTTGGCTAATTTTACCGCATTTGATGAGGACACAAAACATGCTTCTTCACTTCTAATTTTCGGATGATGACTCATCGGTATATTTTCGCCAAACTTTTTTTTAGCCTCAATAAGATTTTTATTGATTATAGCCTCGTCCTCACAATGAACCGCAATTACCAAGTTTGTACTTTTAAATATTTCTTTTAACACTTCTTGATTATTGATTAACATGTTCCCAGTAGAAGAACCTAAAAAAAGTTTTAATGCTGGAACCTTTTTTTCATCTAAAGCTTGGATTTCTTTTAGATTATGATTTGTACCTCCAAACATAAACCCATAGTTGGCATAAGAAGTTTTCGATGCAATTACATTTTTAAATTTCCAATCTTTAATTGTTGTTGTTTGAGGAATTGTATTTGGCATCTCCAAAAAAGAAGTAACACCTCCTGCAATCGCAGCTTTAGATTCTGACTCAATTGTTGCCTTATATGTTAAACCAGGTTCCCTGAAATGGACTTGATCATCAATAAGACCTGGGATTATATATTTTCCGGAAGCATCAAAGACTTTAACATTTTGGGGAGTTTTAATGGAATTACTAATTTTTTCTATCCTATCGTTAAAAATCAAGATATCTTTTTGCTCAATGCAGCCTTCATTGACTAATCTCCCATTAACAATTTTTATAGCCCCCATCTTATTTATTTTTCTTTTTGTTTGCTTTTAAATATAAAACACCAAAAAAAGCCTCCAAAATAATACTACTATCCATTTTTGAATTACCATGAGCCCTATTTAAAAACACTATTGATTCTTCTATTAAATTAAAACCATTAATCCAAGCCTTAAATTTCATTTCTATTTGGAATGCATATCCAACAAACTTAATCCTATTTATATTTATAACCTCAAGAACCTCTTTCTTATAACCAACAAAACCAGATGTTGGATCCTTGATTGGCATTGATGTTATGGATCTAACATAAATTGAGGCTATGTACGACAATAAAATCCTAGATAATGGCCAATTAACCACATTGACCCCATTTTTGTATCTTGAGCCAATTATTACATCAGCATCTACATCAAGGCGATTTATCATTTTTTTTAATTCATTTGGATTATGTGATAAGTCAGCATCCATTTGAAATATATAATCATATTTCCGATCTAAAGCCCAATTGAAACCATGGATATATGCTACACCTAATCCTTCCTTTTTATCTCTTTGTGCTAAAAATAATTTTTTCTTGTGCTTATCGATTAGATTTTTAACTACATCAGATGTTCCATCTGGTGAATTGTCGTCAACAACAAGAATGTCAAGGGTTAAGTTGATATTGAATATAGAATCAATAATTAGTGAGATATTTTCAATCTCATTATATGTAGGAATAATTACTACAGTTTTTTTCATGCTGGCTTTGTAAAATTAGCAAATGTTAGTTTCAGATGTAAGGAAGATTAGTAGAATTATTTTATAAATGAGTTAAATTTGGTAAATGGGAGAGTTAATTTTAAAATCAAATTTAAATCAAGATTGGATAAGTTTTGCTTTTTTAAGTAATATATTTCTGACTTACTTATTGACTATAATAGATCCTATTAGAACAATTAGATTATTCAATTTTTTAAAAATTGGCTTTTATTTAAGTAAACATAATTCCGAAAGAGAAACTCAATATTTTAATCCCTACAATATTATTGGAACTTTAATCCTTATAAATACAGTTTGCCTATCATTTATTTTTTTTCTGAAAAAATAATTTGTCAAAAAACTTATTTTTTTGATTTCTGTTTTCTTTTTTTATTAATAATCATTTTAATAATAGTTAGGTATTATGTATCGTTATCATTGATAAAAAAAAATAATTTTGGGAAAAAAATTAAACCTTTAATATTCAAAAATTTTACACTTAATTTACAATTTGCTTATGCTTATTTTTTAATAATTTTAATAGGCTTTTATAGTAAAGTACCATCGTTTTTATTTTATTTTATTGTATCCATTATTTCCATATCATGGTTTTTATCTAAGTCTCGAATATTTTTTTCATTATTTAAATTTCAACCAAAAGAAGTTGTCTATTTTATTCTTTATCTTTGCACTTTTAAATTAATTCCCTGGTACTATTTGTATTTATTTGTTTTAGCACCAAGGTTTTAAATCACAGGATGATTATGAAAGTGAAAACAATCTTAGTATCTCAACCAGAACCATCTTCTGATAAAACACCTTATAAAAGACTAAAAGAAAAACTTAAATTGACAATTGATTTTAGACCTTTTATTCACGTTGAGGGCGTGAGTGCAAAAGAAGTTCGCCAACAAAAAATTGATTTTAATAACTTTGACAATGTTATTTTAACGAGTAGGAATGCTGTCGATAACTATTTTCGCCTTTGTAAAGAAATGCGTTATATAGTTCCTGATTCAACAAAATATTTTTGTTTGTCGGAAGCAGTTGCCTATTATTTGCAAAAATATGTTGTTTACAGAAAAAGAAAGGTTTATGTTGGTGAGGGCAATATAAAAGATCTAGAAAATGTATTTAAGAAATTTGAAAATGATAGGTTTATGTTTCCAACGTCTAACTTGTTAAAGAGTATTGTTCCAGACTTTCTAGATGAATTAAATTTAAATTGGCAACGCGCAATTTTATATAAAACTGTGTTAAGCGACTTGTCAGATTTAAGAAATGTATATTATGATGTACTTGCTTTTTTTAGTCCTTCCGGAATTGAATCCTTATTCAAAAACTTTCCTGATTTCAAACAAAACAACACTCGAATTGCAGCTTACGGGAAAACTACAATTAAAGCAGCCGAAAATGCTGGTCTAGAGGTTCAGATAAAGGCTCCTACTTCTGAGTCTCCTTCAATGACAATGGCTTTAGAAAAGTATGTCATAAAAGTAAATAAAGGTTAAAGTTTAATTTTTAGATAATAGAAATTAATTTTAAGCGCATAAGCTAAATATTTTATAAATTTCAAACTCTTTATAATTTATAGCTGATTTTTATTTAATAATTTAAATTTTTGACCTTTTAGAAGATTCTTTCTAAAAATTTTAAGCTAATTTTAATAAATATTATTAGAATTTTATAGTGAAATTGGTTGAAAAAAAAGCTTTGCTTGATGGCATAGACAAAATCATAATTAAACATCTTCTAAGTGAAGCCCGAACTCCAATTCAAATTTTATCCAAAGCATGTGGCATTTCGGGTGCAGCGATACATCAAAGATTAAAAAAACTTGAAAATACAGGTGTGGTGTCTGGTTCTCAAATAATTTTAAATCCAAAAATTTTGGGTTTTAATACAGTTGCATTTATTGGTATATATCTTGATAAGGCAATACGTAACCCAGAAGCAGTAAAACAACTTAAAAATATACCTGAAGTTATTGAATGTCACTACACAACTGGAAACTGGAGCATATTTGTGAAACTTCTATGTAAAGACAATGAACACTTGATGCAACTTTTAAATAAAAACATACAATCTATTGATGGGGTTTCCAGAACAGAAACTTTCATCTCTTTACAAGAGCAAATAAGTCGCCAAGTAGTTTTTTGAATTAGTCTCGTGGACATACAAAATCTTGGAATCTGCAAAGAATTAATGAACTATGTTGATAATTTTATTTTGAATAATTATCCATCTTTTTGGTAAGGAACCCTTGAGATATTTATCACTTCTGCTATCATTAAGTACTGCCTTTTTAATTTCAGTATCATCTAAATTTAAGGATAGACTTATATTAAATCTTAACTTCCCATTAAATGATACTGGATAGTTTTTTATTTCTTCAATTAAATAAGATTCATTTACTTCTGGAAAAGGCTCGTAAGTAATAGTATTTTTGTGTCCTAAACTCTCCCAAATTTCTTCTGCGATATGGGGTGCAAATGGATATAATATTTGAGTTAATGGTGATAAAATTTTCCTGCTATTACAGTTTAAATTAGATAATTCATTAACACAAATCATTAAAGCACTTATACATGTATTAAAGGAAAAGCTTTCAATATCACTAGCTATTTTTTTAATTGTGCTATGTAGAATCTTTAATTCATTTTTATTAGGCTCTATTTCTGTAACTATCCATTTATCATTTCTATAAAATAAACGCCAATATTTTTTTATAAAGCTGTGAACACCTGATATACCTGAGGTATTCCATGGTTTGGCTTGTTCAATAGGTCCAAGGAACATTTCATACATCCGCAAGGTATCAGCACCATAATGCTCACATATTTCATCGGGATTAACTACGTTGAACTTCGATTTTGACATTTTTTCAATATCTCTTGAAACATAAAATGATTCGCCTTTTATAAAATTTACATCATTAAATTCAGGATTATTTTGTTTTAATCTCTCAATATTTAATCTATTTTTTTCATCGACGAAGGATATGTCAACATGAATTTTTTGTGTCTTCTCATCCTTAATCATGTCGAATGAAATGAAATCATTAGTGTTTTTGACTCTATGGGCAAAAGCGCTATTTCCTAAAATCATTCCTTGATTAACAAGCTTTTTAAATGGTTCAGTAGTACTGACATAATCTAAGTCAAATAGAACTTTATGCCAAAATCTTGCATATAACAAATGAAGAACAGCATGTTCTGCACCTCCTATGTACAGATCAACTGGCATCCAATATTTAATTAGATCTTTATTTGCAAACTCATTATTATTATCCGGGTCAATAAATCTTAAAAAATACCAACATGATCCAGCCCATTGCGGCATCGTATTAGTCTCTCTCAAATAATTCTTACCATTAATTGAAATGTTAACCCAATCATTATTCCTCGCCAATGGCGACAAACCGTCGTTTGTTGGTAAATAACTTTGAACTTCAGGTAATTCAAGAGGTAAATCATCAAATTCAAGGGCTTTCTTTTTATTTCCATCGTAAATTATTGGAATTGGCTCACCCCAATATCTTTGACGCGTAAAGATCCAATCTCTTAATTTATAATTGGTCGTTTTAGTACCTTTATCTTTACTTTCTAACTTTTCGACTACGATGGATTTAAATTTTATATTATCAATACCGTCATATTCTCCACAATTAATTATAGACCCATTTCCAGTGTAACACTCATTTTCATTACCCCCATCAATTACTTTAATAATTTTAAGATTAAATTTTTTTGCAAACTCATTATCTCTTTCATCATGTGCAGGTACTGCCATTATAGCACCTGTCCCATATGAAAAAAGAACATAATCGGATATCCATACTGGGATTTTTTCATTTGAAATTGGATTTAAAGCAAAAGATCCGGTGAAAACACCTGTTTTATTTTTTTCATTCTCTTGCCTCTCTAAATCACTTTTTTTTGAGGCCTGCTCAATATATTCACTTATTGATTTTCTATATTCATCTGTGGTAATTTCATTTATCAAAGGATGTTCAGGTGCTAATACTAAATATGTTGCACCAAAAATTGTATCTGGCCTGGTTGTAAATACCTCAATAAAATTATTATCTACTGAAAATTTTATTTCAGCTCCTTCAGACTTTCCAATCCAGTTTTTTTGAGATAATTTTATAGATTCAGGCCAGTCCAATTCAGATAAATCGTCAAGTAATCTGTCTGCATAATCAGTTATTCTCATGACCCATTGTTTCATTGGTCTTTTAATGACTGGGAATCCACCTCTTTCACTTAAACCACCAATAACCTCTTCATTTGCGAGTACAGTTCCCAGCTCCTCACACCAATTAACATCTATTGTATCAACATAAGCTAACCTTTTAGAGTCTATAAAAGACTCTATTTCTTTTTCTTTCAGGTTTTTTGGAATTTTTAACTTTTCTATGGGTTGAGCTTTATTAAGGTCATGGTCATAAAAACTATTAAATAATTTTAAAAAAATCCACTGAGTCCAACGATAATAACTGCTATCACTTGTTTTAATTTCTCTATCCCAATCAAATGATAAACCTAATTTATCCAATTGATCTTTAAATCTGATAACATTTTCTTCCGTAGTTTTTTTAGGGTGCTGTCCTGTTTTGACAGCATATTGCTCAGCAGGTAGCCCAAATGAATCAAAACCCATAGGATGAAGAACTTTAAAACCTTTACTTCTTTTGAATCTAGAAACTATATCAGATGCTATATAACCTAGAGGATGACCAACATGAAGCCCAGAACCTGATGGATATGGGAACATATCTAACACATAATATTTAGGTTTTTCTAAATTATTATCAGCTTTAAAAGTTTTATTGTCAAACCAATACTTATGCCATTTTTTTTCAATATTTCTAAAATCGTATTTCAAGTAAATTTAATTTGATTGATTAAAAAAGTTAAAATTACATTTATTGCTTGAATGTCAAAAAGAGTAAAGAATATTTTATGAGTACTCATTTATTATTTTTCTTTTTATTTTTACAAAAAAATAAATGTGTTACAAAAAAATCAAGAAAAATATCAGAAAAAAAGAGTACTAAATAGCTATTTTTCTGTTGTAATTAGTATAACATTTGTTCTTTTTCTTTTGGGCATTCTGGGGTTATTTGTTTTAAATTATAGAAGTATTTCATCACATTTTAAGGAGCAAATTGCAATGAACGTTTATTTAAAAAATAGTGCGAAAGAAATAGAGATTACTCAACTGCAGAAAAAGATTTTACTCAATCCTGCAACTAAAAAAGTTAATTATATCTCAAAAGAAGAGGCAGCAAAACTGTTTGTCAATGATATCGGAGAAGATTTTATTAGTTTTTTAGGTTACAATCCTCTATTAGATGTTATTGACATTTTTTTCAATGCAAACTATGTTAACAACCTAACTCTTTCCTCAACTAAGTTTGATATTGAAAGTTTTGATTTTGTTGACGAAGTTGTATACGACGAACCATTATTAGAGCTTTTAGAAGAAAATATTCAAAAAATTACTTTTTATTTATTGTTTTTTACCTTCCTATTCGTAATTATTGCTCTTCTATTAATAAATAGTTCGATAAGACTCTCAATTTACTCTAAACGTTTTGTAATAAAAACGATGCAACTTGTAGGTGCAAAAAAATCCTTTATCAGGAAGCCTTTCATCATAAATAATATGTTTTTAGGACTTATAAGCTCTTTAATATCTCTTAGTGCCTTAAGTTACCTGATATTAGAAGTTGATAGACAATTTCCAGAATTAAACATTTTTAATCAAACTAATGAATTAGTATTTATTTACTCAACAGTTATAATGTTTGGAATTATAATTTCAGGTCTTAGTACTTTCTTTGCGACTCAGCGTTATTTAAATCTAAAAACAAATGCCAACTATTAGATGTGGAAATGAAAAAAAAGATCTCTCAAAAAAAAATTCTGTTTGGAAAGAGTAACTACATTTTGTTAATTATTTCCTTATCAATGGTTTCTTTTGGTTTTATTTTGATGAGTGGCGGAGGAAGTAATAATCCAGATTTTTTTAATAATGAAATTTTTAACTTCAGAAGAATTCGTTTAGCTCCTACTGTTGTTATAATTGGTTTTGGTGTTGCAGTTCTTTCAATTTTTTTTAATTCAGATCGTAAAGAATGAGCTATCTTGAAGCAATTATTTTAGGATTAATTCAAGGGCTTACTGAGTTTTTACCAATTTCCTCAAGTGGTCATTTAGAGATTGGAAAAAAATTGTTTAGTATCAAGCACCAAGCTTATGATAGTTTGTTATTTACACTTGTATTACACCTTGGAACAGCTCTAAGCACAATATTCGTGTTTAAAAAAGAAATATTTGAAATACTATCATCATTATTAAAATTGAAGATTGATTATAATACTCTTTTTGTATTAAAAATTATTGTTTCAATGATTCCAGCAGTTACAATAGGTATTCTGTTTCAGCAAAAAATCAAAATTTTGTTTTCAAATAATCTAATATTGGTTGGAATTATGTTTTTAATTACAGCCATAGTACTTTACATTGCTGGAGGCATTAAGAACAAAACTAAAACGGTAAGTTTTAAAAATGCATTTATATTGGGTGTAATTCAGGCAATTGCTATTTTACCAGGAATATCACGAAGCGGTTCTACAATTAGTTTAGCCTTGATTTTGGGAATCGATAGAGAAAAGGCAGCTCAATTCTCATTTTTAATGGTACTCCCCGTAATATTTGGAAGCATTTTTAAAATTTTTCTTGATATAAAAAAAACCTCTGTAGATATAAATTATTTACCCCTATGTTTAGGATTTTTCACAGCTTTTGTAAGTGGTTTTTTTGCCTGCAAGTGGATGGTTGCACTAGTTAGGAAAAGTAAATTAAAAAACTTTAGTTACTACTGTATTTTTGTTGGCATTATTTCAATCTTTTATGGACTTCTTTAAGCAAAAATTTGAGTCTAATAGTATTCAAGAGGGGCAACTTTTTTTAATTGATAAGCCAATAGGCTGGACTTCTTTTCAGGTAGTGAACAAAATGCGATGGTATTTAAAAAATTTAACAGGCCTGAAAAAAATAAAAATTGGACATGCAGGAACACTAGATCCGCTTGCGTCTGGCTTATTAATTGTTTGTACTGGTAAAAAGACCAAATCAATTCATTTGTATCAAAGCGAAATGAAAACTTATAAAGGCACATTTACTTTAGGTGCATCCACACCATCTTATGATTTAGAAACTGAAATCGATAATATTCATGAAACTAAACATATTACAAATGATTTAATTGAAGAAATTGCACGAACTTATATTGGTGAAATAAATCAAATACCCCCTATTTATTCTGCAATTAAAATTAACGGAAAAAGACTTTACGATTATGTAAGAAATAATAAATCACCTGAAATTAAAGCACGTAAAGTTTATATATCAAAATTTGAAATAACAAATATCAATCTACCAAAAGTTGATTTTTTAATTTCATGCGGTAAGGGCACATATATTAGGAGTTTAGCTCATGATTTTGGGAAAAAACTTTTTTCCGGCGCTTACCTTTCATCTTTAAAACGTATCCAGATTGGAGAGAAAATTCTTGATGACGCATACTCAATGAAAAGTGTTGTAAAAAAGTATTCTGAAAAAAATATAAAAAGTGTAAAAGTTGATTAATTGAAACTTATTATATTGTAAATATGGCTTTACCAATTAATTTTAAACAAAAAAAATCTAAATATAGTTTAGAACTATCAAATCAGATTCAAGAACTTAAAAAGAAAAAGAATGCGGTAATACTTGCCCATTATTATCAAGACGATTCCATACAAGAGATCGCAGATTTTTTAGGAGATAGCTTATATTTAGCACAACAGGCAGCAAAAGTTAAAGAAGATATAATTGTTTTTGCAGGTGTTCATTTTATGGCAGAAACAGCAAAAATTATAAACCCAAAAAAGAAAGTTATTCTTCCTGACTTTAAAGCCGGCTGCTCATTGGCAGATTCTTGCCCTCCAAAAGATTTTTCAATATTTAAAGCTAAATATCCAAATGCAGTTGTAGTTTCATATATTAACTGCTCAGCAGAAATAAAAACTTTAAGTGATCTTGTGTGCACATCAAGTAATGCAAAAAAAATCATTAATAGTATTCCTAAAGAAAAGGAAATCATTTTTGCACCAGATAAAAACTTAGGTGCTTATTTGAATAAAGAAACTGGAAGAAAAATGATTTTATGGGAGGGTTCTTGCATCGTACACGAAGCATTTTCATTTGAAAAAATTTTAGATTTAGTAAAAAAATATCCCAAAGCAAAGTTTATTGCACACCCTGAAAGTAAATCAACCATTTTGAAGATTGCAAATTTTGTAGGGAGTACATCCGCTTTATTAAATTTTGTTCGAAATGACAATGCTTGCCAGTATATTGTAGCTACTGAAGTGGGTATTCTCCATCAAATGCAAAAGCACTGTCCAAAAAAATTATTTATTCCTGCACCTATTGAAGATGACACCTGTGCATGCAGTGAATGTGCATATATGAAATTAAACACTCTTGAAAAACTGTATAATTGTTTGGCTAATGAAAAGCCTGAAATTAAAATGAGTACTAATATTTTAAATGCTGCTCGACTCCCAATAGAAAGAATGCTTGAATTAAGTTAATTATGTTAAATGACCTTCTTGTAATTGGCACTGGAATATCAGGTTTGACATATGCTATTAAAGCTGCAGAACAAAGTCCAAAGCTTAAAATCACAATTATATCAAAAGGAGGTATAAGTGAGGGAAATACTCGTTATGCTCAAGGAGGTATTGCAGTTGTAAGAAATTTAAAAGATGATTCTATAGACAAGCATGTTCAAGACACAATCGCTGCAGGTGATGGTGAATGTGATAATCGTGTAGTTAAATTTGTTGTTGAAGAAGCTAATGCAAGACTAGATGAGTTAATAAACTGGGGTGCTGAGTTCGATATGAATAAGGAGAAACTTGATCTAGGAATGGAAGGCGGACATTCTGAAAAAAGAATAGTGCATTATAAAGACCAAACTGGTAAACAAATCCAAGATGTTTTATCAACCAAAGTAAAAAGTTTTCCTAATATTAATCTTTTAGAAAATCACACTTTAGTAGATTTAATAACTGATCACCATTCCATAGAAAAAAAGGGTAGGTGCTATGGAGCATACGTGATTTCACAAGAAAAAGAGGAAATTATAAAAATATGCTCTAAGATAACTGTGCTTTCAACTGGAGGTGCTGGAAGTCTATATGCATATAGTACAAACCCTAATACTGCCACAGGTGATGGACTTGGAGCCGCATATCGGGCAAAAGTTAAGATGGACCGTTTAGCTTATGTTCAATTTCATCCAACTGCTTTTCGAAATAGAGTAAATAAAAATGTTTTTTTAATTACAGAAGCTGTGAGAGGTGCCGGAGGTATATTATTAAACAGTAAAAAAGAAAGGTTTATGTTAAAAATAGACAAAAGAGCAGAACTTGCTCCAAGGGACATTGTTGCACGTGGCATATATAAGCAAATAAAAGAACAAATTGAAGATTACGTTTGGCTTGATGGTTCAAAAATATCTGCTGATATATGGAAATCGAATTTTCCAACAATTTATAAAACCTGTGTTTCTCAAGGAATCTTGTTACCAAACGATCCAATTCCTGTAGTTCCTGCAGCACATTATTTTTGTGGTGGAATAAAAGTGAACGACTACAGTGAGTCAGAATTAAAAGGCCTTTATGCTGTAGGAGAATGCAGCTCGACTGGCCTTCACGGAGCAAATCGTTTAGCCTCAAATTCTCTTTTAGAAGCATTAGTATTCTCCCATAGAGCGGCCATAGATTCAATTCAATCTCTAAAAGAACCATTGCCAAATGAAGACTTTTATAAAGCTCTTCCAGCTTGGAATGGAGAAAGCTATTCTAAAAGTGATACTTTAAGTAATGTGAAAAAATTACGAATAGAACTTCAAAGAAATATGACTCAATATGTTGGAATTTTTAAAACTCACGAAGGTTTAAAGTTAGCAGAAGATCAAATTAATAAAATCTACATAAAAGTCAGTGAGCTCTATAATGAAAAAAAATTAACTTATGGTTTGAGTGAATTAAGAAATATGGTAAGTATTTCATATTTACTAATTAAACAGGCACAACTCATCAAGAAAAATAGAGGAGTTTTTTACAATCAAGATTATGATGAAAAATTTTATAAACCGCTACAAAAATCAACTTAATTTTTTTATTGAAAATGCATTAAGTGAAGATATTGGAATTGGTGATCATACTAGTTTATCTTGTATAGACTCTCAAATTAAAAGCTCTGCAAGATTAACAGTAAAAGAATCTGGATACTTGGCAGGTGTTTCTCTTTCAAAATTAATTTTTGAACAGTTCGATCCAGGACTTGAACTTGAAATAATGATTAAAGATGGAAATAAAATAAAAAAAGGGGATATTGTATTTAAAGTTCACGGCTCAACACTATCTATTCTAGCAACAGAAAGGTTAGTTCTTAATACTATTCAAAGAATGAGTGGTATTACAAGTTTTACAAGAGAATTAAATAAGATGATCAAACATACTCCCTGTAAAATTTTAGATACAAGAAAAACAACTCCAAACTTTAGGTATGCTGAAAAATTGGCAGTCTTGATTGGTGGGGGAACTAATCACAGAATGGGTCTTTTCGACGCAATATTAATTAAAGATAATCATATTGATTATTGTGGTGGGATGAAAAATACCTTAAAAAAAACTGAAAAATATCTAAATAAACTTAATACGAAATTTGATGTTGTAGTTGAGTGTCGAAACCAAAAAGAAATTGATTCAGCGATTAATTTTGATTTTGTTAATAGAATATTACTGGATAATTATAGTCCGCAACAGTTATCAAATGCAGTATTATTTATTGATGGAAGAAAAACAACTGAAGCATCAGGAAGAATAAGAAAGGAGAATATTGTAGAATATGCGGAAACAGGTGTTGATTTTGTTTCAATTGGTGAATTGACAAACAATGTAAAAAGTATCGATATGAGTCTAAAAGCTATAACTATTTAAATATCATGTTTTAATTTTTTTTACCGAAGATTGTATTTAACAATTACAAAAGATTTCTTCTTTAATCTTTATATTTGTTACAACCATGTTCTAAATGAAATACCACAGAATTTTATTAAAACTGAGTGGTGAAGCACTCATGGGTAGCCAAAACCATGGTATTGACCCAAAGCGCATTGACAATTACGCTAAAGAAATAAAAAAAGTTTTTGATAAAGGAACTGAAATAGCCATAGTTATCGGTGGAGGTAATATATTTAGAGGAGTTTCAGGTTCAAGCAAAGGTATGGATCGAGTTCAAGCAGACTATATGGGAATGCTAGCTACAGTAATAAATGGTTTGGCATTGCAAGGTGCTCTTGAAAATAATAATGTCCCTACCCGCTTACAAACTGCAATAAAAATTGAAGCCATTGCTGAACCTTTCATAAAAAGAAAGGCAACACGGCATTTAGAGAAAGGAAGAGTTGTAATTTTTGGTTCAGGAACAGGAAACCCCTTCTTTACTACAGACTCTGCAGCAGTTCTAAGGGCAATTGAAATTAACGCGGACGTAATTTTAAAAGGTACAAGAGTAGATGGGATTTATAATAAAGATCCTGAGAAAAATATTGAAGCAACAAAGTTTGATAATTTATCTTTTGATGAAGTTTTGAAAAAAGGAATCAAAGTTATGGACACTACGGCATTCACACTGAGCCAAGAAAATAAATTGCCAATAATTGTTTTTGATATTAATACTCCTGAAAACTTATACAAGGTAGTAAAGGGTGAAAATATCGGGACAAGAGTAAATTTATAAATTTTATGAAATGGAAGAATTAATGCAAATTATAATTGAATCTGCAAAAGAAAGTATGGATTTGGCATTGAAACATTTAGAAAAGGAAATGCTAAATATACGAGCTGGTAAAGCAAATCCTATAATGCTTAGTGGTGTTAAAGTTGAATATTATGGAACGCCAACTGCAATTTCGCAAGTTGCAAATATTAATACACCTGACAGTAAAACTTTAGTTATTCAACCATGGGACAAATCAATTTTAGTTGATGTTGAAAATGCTATTATGATGGCGAACATTGGTTTCAATCCGATGAATAACGGCGAGTCCATAATTATAAACATTCCTGCTTTAACAGAAGAAAGAAGAAAAGAACTAGTAAAAATTGCTAAATCTGAGACCGAGAACGCTAAAATCTCAATTAGATCTGCGAGAAAAGAAGCGAATACTGAAATAAAAAAGTCTGAAACCTCGGATGATATTCAAAAAAACTATGAAATTGACATTCAAATATTGACTGACGAATTTATTTCTAAAACAGATGAAATTTTTAGTTTAAAAGAAAAGGAAATTTTAACAATTTGAAAAAATGATAGCTTGTAGGCTTGCATGAAGAAAAAAAAACAATGGAATTTCTGGGGCTTAGTTGCTAGATTCATTCTTAGAAATCGTATCCTAATCTTATTGGCTTTGACATCGGCTACCATTTATTGGTCTACGCAATGGAAATTCATGCAATTTACTTATACTGAAGCAAATCTTTTACCTGACAAACATCCAGAAAATATTATCTACAAATCCTTCACAAACATATTTGGCGAAGAAGGTAACGTTTTGGTAATAGCCTTTCAAGACAATGAATTTTATGTACCTAATAAACGAAATCCTTGGAAAAATCTTAACGAAAGAATTGAAGAGTTTAAAGAAATTAATTTTGTTCTATCAACTGAAAATATCAAAGATCTTAAAAAGAATAAAAAAGATAAAAGTTTTGTTTTCAAAGAGGTTTCAAAACAATTCCCCATTGAAGCAAAAAATCCTAAAAAATTCAAAGAAAAACTTTTTCTAGAGCTACCATTTTACAAAAACTTATTATACGACGAAAACACGAGTACAATTCGTTCTATAATTTATATGGATCCTAAAGTTGTTAATACAGCTGAAAGAAGAGATTTTATTTTTGACACTTTTATTCCATTAATTAAAGAATATGAAAAAAAGTTAAATACTGAAATTCACATTTCCGGGATGCCCTATATAAGAACATTAAATGCTCAAAATATTGTAGATGAAATTGGACTTTTTGTACTAGGAGCTACATTAATAACATCCATAATTTTCTTTTTGTTTTTTCGCTCATTTCGAGCAACATTAATATCATTATTTGTTGTTGGCATAGGAGTAATGTGGGCATTTGGAATATTAGGATGGTTAAGATATGAAATTACGGTTCTTACAGCATTAATACCTCCACTTATAATTGTAATTGGAGTCCCTAATTGTATCTTTTTAATTAATAAATATCAACAAGAAATTGCAAAGCATAAAAATCAAGCAAAGTCTTTACAAAGAATGATTGCAAAAATTGGAAATGCGACCTTAATGACGAACCTTACAACAGCATCTGGCTTTGGAACCTTTATTCTTACTAATTCAAAAATTTTAAAAGAATTTGGTGTGGTAGCGTCTGTAAATATTATTGCAATTTTTCTTCTATCCCTTTTAATTATTCCAATTGCATATAGCTTAATGGCCGTGCCAAACAAAAAACATCTAAGACATTTAAAGAATAAAACCGTTGATTTTTTTGTTTCATGGATGGAAAAAACTGTTAGAAAAAAAAGAGTAAACGTATACTTAATTGCACTCTTAGGTCTAATAATCGGAATAACCGGTATTTATCAAATTAAAATTTCTGGAAGTCTAATTGAAGATATGCCTAAGAAAGCAGATTTTTTTAAAGATATTTTATTTTTTGATGAGGTGTTTAATGGAATAGTTCCCCTAGAAATTTGGGTTGATAGTAAAAGAGAGAAAGGTATTGTTAAACCTGCAACATTGAGAAGGATGAACGAGCTGCATTCAACAATAGACGAAATTCCTGAATTGGCTCCCCCAATTTCAGCAGTCAACCTAATTAAATTTGCAAAACAAGCCTATTATAATGGAAATCCTAATTATTTTGCTCTCCCAACTTCACAAGAAAATAGTTTTATTTATCCATACCTAAACAAATCAAAAAATGAAAACAAATTAATTGAGGGATATGTAGATTCTACAGGACAATTTGGTAGAATAACAACTTATATGAAAGATATAAAAACCTCAAGAATGGAGAAAATTCAGACTGAATTGAATGCACTTATTGAGAAAATTTTCCCTAAAGATCGTTATGGAGTTAAAATTACAGGTAAATCGCTTCTATTTTTAAAAGGCACAAAATATTTAATAAATAATCTTGTCCTTTCACTTAGTCTAGCTATTCTACTGATAGCTATTTTTATGGCTTTTTTGTTTAGATCTTTTAAAATGATCTTAATTTCATTAATCCCAAATCTACTTCCATTAATAATAACCGCAGGTGTTATGGGCTTTACGGGAATTCCATTAAAGCCCTCAACAATATTAGTCTTTAGTATTGCTTTTGGAATATCTGTTGATGACACAATACATTTTTTAGCCAAGTATCGTCAAGAATTGATATCGAATGGTTGGAAAATAAATAAAGCCATTTTTGCTGCTTTAAGAGAAACGGGAATAAGCATGTTTTATACTTCTGTTGTATTATTTTTCGGATTTTCAATATTTATGTCATCTAATTTTGGAGGAACGCAAGCTCTAGGAGGTCTGGTAGCAGTTACATTAATGATGGCAATGCTAGCTAATCTAATTTTACTTCCATCATTGCTCATTTCACTTGAAGATTCGATCAGTAACGAAAAAGTATTAAAAGAACCAAAACTTGAAATTCTTGATTAGTAATTCTAAAGAAGGGTCTTGTTTTAACTTTATCAAATAAACTTATATTTGTGTCGCATTATATAGATATAAATGTGAGATGAAAGCAGTTAAAATTAAAAATCTTCTTAACGAGTCAGCTAAAAGAAATTTGATTTATGCTGTTAAGGGATGGGTAAGAACTTTTAGAGGAAATAGATTTATTGCTTTAAATGATGGCTCATCTGTAGAAAATCTTCAATGTGTAATTGATTTTGAAACTTTAGATGAATTTAAACTTAAACATATTACTACTGGGGCAGCACTGCATATTGAGGGTTTACTAATAAAAAGCTTAGGAAGCGGACAAAAGGTTGAATTAAATGTGAATAAATTGGATATAATAGGCAATTGCGATCCTGAAAAATATCCTATCCAGCCCAAAAAACATAGCTTAGAGTATTTAAGGGAAAAAGCGCATCTAAGAATCAGAACTTCTACTTTTGCTTCTGTTATGAGAATTCGGTCTTCTCTTTCATTTCACATTCACAAATTCTTTCAGGAAAATGGGTTTTACTATATAAATACTCCAATAATAACTGGAAGCGATGCAGAAGGCGCTGGTGAGATGTTCCGTGTAAGCACATTAGATTTAAAAAAAACTCCTTTTAATAATTTAGGAAATGTAGATTTTAAAAAAGACTTTTTTGGGAAAGAAACAAATCTAACGGTCTCTGGTCAATTGGAAGCCGAAGCTTATGCTCTTGGACTTGGTGAGGTTTATACATTTGGGCCTACTTTTCGTGCAGAAAACTCAAATACTACAAGACATCTTGCAGAATTTTGGATGATAGAACCAGAAATGGCATTCTATGATCTTAATGATAATATGGATTTAGCTGAAAAATTTATAACAAGCGTATTAAAAGATATTTTATTTCATTGTCTCAATGACCTAGAATTTTTAAATGAACGTCAAAAAAAGGAAGATCAAAGTAAGCCTGTTTCAGAAAGAAACCAAATGAGTCTTTTAGAGAAAATTAAATTTGTAGTTGAAAATAATTTTGTGAGAATTAGCTATGACGAGGCCTTTAATATTCTTAAAAATTCAAAGCCAAACAAAAAGAAAAGATTCAAATTCCCAATAAATGAATGGGGTTCAGATTTACAAAGCGAGCATGAAAGATATTTAGTTGAAAAACATTTTAAATGCCCTGTGATAATTTTTAATTATCCCATCAATATTAAAGCATTTTATATGCGCAGAAATGACGATAATAAAACAGTAAGAGCAATGGATATACTTTTCCCTGGAATTGGTGAAATAGTCGGTGGCTCCCAAAGAGAAGAGCGCCTTAATATATTAGAAGAGCGTATTACTGAGATGAAAATTAATCGTGAAGAGTTATGGTGGTACTTGGATCTAAGAAGGTTTGGAAGTGTACCACATAGTGGATTTGGATTAGGCTTTGAAAGATTAGTCCAATTTGTTACGGGTATGAATAACATTAGAGATGTAATTCCTTTCCCAAGAACACCTCAGAATGCTTCATTTTAGTGGATGTATACGAAATTGTATATCTTTACAAAGATGTATTAGTTGCATATGCTAAAACAAAATCTTCAAATAAAACTTTCACAAAAATTATCTCCTCAGCAGATTCAATTGATGAAGATGATCCAACTTTCTACTTTGGAGTTGGAACAAAAAGTTGAATCAGAAATTGCTGAAAATCCAGCTTTAGAAAGTGGAAAAGAGCATTTAAATAGTGAAGTTTCAGAGGTTGAACTTAACGAAACTGAAAAAATTACTGCAGATGAAATAGATATAGATCAATATTTAAGCGATGATGAAATGCCAACATACAAGCTTTATGCAAATAATTATTTAAACAACGACGAAGATCAAACTATTCCTTTTTCAGGAGGAATAACATTTCATCAACACTTGTCTCAGCAAATAGTTAACTTAATTTTATCAGATACTGAAATACAAATTGCTGAATTTATAATTGGCAGCATTGATGAAAGTGGGTATTTAAGAAGGAGTAATGAGGAGCTAGTTGATGATTTAGCATTCACTCAAAATCTTTTTGTGGACAAATTACTTGTAGAAAAAATAATAAAATCGGTGCAATCTTTAGATCCTGTTGGAGTTGGAGCTCGATCACTTCAGGAGTGCCTTGAACTTCAATTAGAAAAAAAGGATATCAATAGACCCGAAGTAAACTATGGATTAAAAATTATTAAAAATCATTTTAATGAATTTAGTCATAAGCATTATAAAAAACTGCAAGAGAGGCTTGGCATTGATAAAGAAACATTGAAAATAACTCTAGATTTAATAAGTAAGTTGAATCCAAAGCCTGGGGGAGCACTAACTTTAAATAATCAAAATACTCAAATAGTTCCTGATTTTATTTTAACTATTGAGGATGGAAATTTATACGTAAGGCTAAACAAAAGAAATGAACCACAACTAAGAGTTTCAAATACTTACAAAGAGATGCTTTCTGGATACTCAGAAACAAAGTCTAAATCAAATAAAGATGCTGTTCAATTTATTAAACAAAAATTAGATTCAGCCCAATGGTTTATCGATGCTATTAGGCAGAGATACCAGACTTTAACTTTAACAATTAATGCAATACTTGACCATCAAAGAGAATATTTTATAAGTGGAGACGAAAAAAAACTTAAACCTATGATTCTTAAAGATATTGCAGATAAAGTTAATATGGATATTTCAACAATATCAAGAGTAGCAAATAGTAAATATATTGATACACCTTATGGATCAAAATTATTAAAAACTTTTTTTTCAGAGGGATTAAAAAATAGAGAAGGTGAAGATGTATCATCAATAGAAATAAAAAAAATACTTGAACAATTCATAATTAATGAAAACAAAAAAAAACCACTAACAGATCAAATACTTTCAGCGATGATGAAAAAAAAGGGCTATATTATAGCAAGGAGAACGGTCGCAAAATACAGAGAGCAGCTTGAAATTCCAGTTGCAAGACTAAGAAAAGAGCTTTAAGCTATATTATAAAACGAAAAAAATCAATCCCAGTTTTATGGGTTTTATTCTAATCGAAGGGCTATCTGGATTCATATTGTTAGAATTAAAAACAGGCGTTAATGGGTATGAAAAATAGAAATTCCAAGTATTAAAACCAAAACTTACAAAAGCATTTGTCCCAAATATATTTATATCTTGATTGATTGTTTCAAAATTTAAATTTTCAGTAGCTCTAATTTGGAAGTTCCAATTAATTTTAATGCCCCCATAAACCCTCCAAAAAGCATAATCTAAATTTGATGAATTTCTCCATCTAATTGAAATAGGGATTTCAAAAGATTTGACAGATAAAGAGAAAGAATTATTAATGTTTTTATCCAAATCAAAAGAGTACATACCGTTTTCTTTTGGAATTAAATTTGTTGTAAATTTTTCAAAACTAATTCCTAAACCCAAACCTGAAGATAATTTACCTGACACACTTAATGGGATGTCACGGATCAAACCTAATTGAAAATGACGTGATAAACCTCTTGTTTTAAAATCATCTTGATTAGTCCTTAATAACATTAACGATGTACCAAAGTATAGCTGATCTTCTCTGTAAAAAATTGAATCTGATCGCTGATCTGTCTTTTGACTTTGAAGTAAATAAGGGAATATAAATGGTATTGATAATAAACCAAAAGATATATATTTCCTTAAGAGTTTATAGTTTAATTTCACTTTAAAATAAAAAAGTACCTATGAAAGGTACTTGTACAGTAAATTAGAAATTTGTTCAGACTGTTAATTCAAATTTTGGGTATAGTCACCAACTCTAGTTGTATAATTTATTTTCAACGCTTGAACTTTTCGAAGCTCTTGTTTTATGTCTTGGATTAGTCCCATTTTGGTATCACTGTCTACCTTTAAGGCAGTTGTTAAAACATTTTGTAATTCTTGTCTTTTGGAAGCACGTTCGGCAAGAATAAAAGCACCAACTTCATCAACGGAAGCAAATTTATCATTTAGTTGAATCCTTGCACTTGAACCGTATTTATCTTGATACCTTGATGAAGGTTTGCCGGCGTATATATACATAACACGATCTTTTTTGTCAAGTTTTTGTATCTGGTCAGCTGCAGGTAACTTATTTGCAACCATCAAAGTGCTGTCACGCATTACTGTGGCAACCATAAAAAAGAAAAGTAACATAAAGACTATATCAGGAAGTGATGCTGTTGAAATAGCAGGTAAATCCCCTCCCTTTTTCTTTTTGAATTTCGACATTTTATAATTATTTAATTAAGTTTAGTTGATTCTGCTTCCGATAGTTTTTGAGGGTACATAATTTTTACTTGATCTAGTTTAGGCTTAAGCTTCACTTGTCTTTCTGAACTTGTCCTAGGGTCATCATATTGTTTTTGTGCTTCTACAAAATTTATTCCTAAATCAGCCCCAAATAATCTTTCAAATTCGCGGTTTCTTAAATCATTATAAGCAGCTACTAACTCGTTTTGAACTGCAATATAAACTTTGTAAGAAGTCTCCCTGTCGTTTTTTAAAGATATTATCGCTTTATCAGGATTATCAGAGGATGACTCGTTACGTTCACCTTGACAATAGTCACAGGCCTCATCTCCAACACCTCCACCATTGTCTAAGAAGGCTATAGCAAGGGATCTTAAATCAGCAATATCAACAAGCTCTTCCTCAACTAAAAGCTGGTCGTTTTTACTAACAAGGACAGTAAAAATATTCTTTTCTCTTATTATAGGAGGATCAACTTGATCTTCCATTGGGGGTAATTTCCTGTTTAAACCACTATCAGTTTCAATGGTTGTCGTAACCAAAAAGAAAATCAAAAGAAGAAATGCTATGTCTGCCATAGAACCAGCATTTACTTCAGGTGCAGATCTTTTAGCCATTAATAATTATTTTTTTAAAATTTTCTTTGCCCCCGAAAGAAGCATGGACAAAATTGCAAGCGTTGCAAGAATGTAAAACATTCTTAGACCCGTTCCAACCCATCGAGAACCAGAGGCAGATAATACCTCTCCATCCTTCATGGGAGTCTCTACCCCATCTGAAGCAGCATAAGCTATAATTGTCACTACAATAAAACATCCTATGAAAATTAGTGACTTTTTTAACTTTTTAGAGCTAGATGTGAGGTTTAATATTGAAAACACTAAAGTTATCGATACTGTTATAGAGAGTATAGCTATTGCTAGTGATACAAGAGGAGAAACTGTTGCAAAGTCTCCAGAGCTCGCAGCCATTTTAATCTCTTCATCTCCTGCCCCAATAATCCTAAAAAGAAAAACTACTCCAAGTAATCCAAAAACTGCACTTACAATTTTAACAATAGTCTGTAAATTCATTTAATTTTTTTTTATTTTTTTTGAGCTACTAAAACATCGATCAAGGTAATAGAAGCATCTTCCATGTCGTTTACAATACTATCAATTTTAGCAACAATATAATTGTAAAAAACTTGAAGAATAATAGCAACAATTAATCCAAATACAGTAGTTAAGAGTGCTACTTTAATACCTCCTGCCACAAGTGAAGGCTGCATGTCACCAGCAGCTTCAATTTTGTCAAATGCCTGAATCATTCCAATTACAGTACCCATAAAGCCAAGCATAGGTGCTAACGCTATAAACAAAGAAATCCATGAAACATTTTTTTCTAATTGCCCCATTTGAACACCTCCATATGCGACGACTGCTTTTTCAGCGCTTTCTACTCCTTCATCCATTCGATCAAGTCCCTGATAAAAGATTGATGCAACTGGTCCCTTAGTATTTCTACAAAATTCTTTTGCAGCGTCAACTCCTCCTGATGAAAGTGCTTCTTCTACTCCATCGGTTAATTTTTTTGTATTAGTGGTAGCTAGATTAAGAAAAATTATGCGTTCAATCGATATTGCCAGCCCAAGTATCAAACATATTAAGACGATTCCCATGAAACCCGGTCCTCCCTCAATAAAGCGTTTTTTTAGTTCTTGTGTAAATGAAGCAGATTGCGCAGGAGCTTCCTCATCTTGAAATGTTGCGGTTTCTGTTGTCACTGTATTAATAGTTAATACTGCTGCTCTAGTAGTTGCCATAAAGCCCAGTAGTGCAAAGACAAAAATTAGTTTTCTCATTTTAATATTGTTTGTTCTATAAATTTAAATGCCGTTAAAGATAAAAAAAAATAAATATGATTTTAATTTTAAAAGATTAATTATAACTATGCTTAACACACAAAATTTTTCATTTTTCTTAGTTAAATATCAAAAAATTAAAAAATCTCTAAGATATTGTATCCCTATTATTAAAGTTTAATATAATTAGCTTTATGAAATTTATTTAAACCAGGAAACTTTGTCTTGATATGAACCTGGTATACGCCTTTCTACCTTATTATCATAATATCCCATATAATAAATACCTAAGCACTTTTCACCTTTTTTAAGTTTAATAAATTCATGAACATAATTAATAAGTTTTGAAGAACTCCAATATGAACCAATATTCAATTCAGTTGACATTAGCCACATATTTTGAACGGCCATGGAAACTGACGCTATTTCCTCCCATTCTGGAATCGAATTCAAAGGATCTCTTTGCATACATATCAAAATTATTACAGATGACCTTTTTATATTATTATTTATATTTTCATATTTATATTCAGAGAATTTTGTTGTTGTAGTTTTGTATTTTTCAGACAAGAATTTACCAAACTCATTTTTGAAAACATTTTGTAAAACTTTAAATCTCCATGGTTCAGTTTTTTTGTGGGTTGGTGCGAAATTACCTGCTTTAAGAATAAGTTTTAAATCTTTATTTTTAATAGGTCTATTATTGAATTGTTTAGGGAAAATTGATCTTCTTTCCTCAATTGTTTGAAATAATTTCATGCTAAAATAATTTGCTTTAAGAATCGGAATATTGTTTAGCACATAGTTATTTTCAAACTTATAATGCTAAGAAATTTAATTTAGGAATTAATTTTACATACAAATATACCATAACTAATATGGGAAAAAACCTCTAGAATAAATTTATCAATAAAAGGGATTTAGCTAAAGTAAAGTTATTTAGTATCTAATAGGATTTAATGTATGACTTTCAAGTAAATTCAGTTTTTGTAAATTGGGGGACATAAAAATTTTCAGTAAGTGTAAAGTAGTTTTGGATGGTAGAATAGAGAGGGGAATAATAACGTTATTTAAGATTGCTTTTACAGCAGAAGGTAAAGAAGATTAATGGAACAAAATTACAATAAGGAGTTAATATTTAGAAAGGCAAGGAAAGGCGACATACCGATAATAGTAAAAATGTTAGCAGATGATGAACTTGGTTCCAAAAGAGAAGATTATAAAGTTCCATTACCAAAGAGTTATTATGATGCATTCCAAAATATTTTTCAAGATAAAAACCAAGAATTAGTCATTTTTGAGAATTTTAATAAAGAAATAATTGGCACACTCCAACTTACTTTTTTACAATATTTGACATACCGAGGTGGTTTAAGGGCTCAAATCGAAGCAGTAAGAATTCAAAAGAAATTTAGAGGAAAGGGTTATGGGAAAAGGATATTCAAATGGGCAATTAAAAGAAGTATGGATAAGGGAGCCCATTTAGTCCAATTAACTACTGATAAGCAGAGACCTGACGCAATAAAGTTTTACAAGGCATTAGGATTCAGAGATAGCCATATGGGAATGAAATTAAATCTCTTACATGAAATGTAGAATAAGAATGGGAGTTAGTGCTAACCCTAATTCAAACTTATAACCCATAAATAGGTTATTTTGGTTAATATTTTTTATCTTTTCTAACACCTATCTTAAACTCATCCATTCTATCTTCTCCCATAATATAATTTAGTTTAATTCCACACATTTAAAATGATATTTATAACCTATTTTTCTTTATTTATAACCATTATTCTCTAAACTTTTTCCATTTTCAAGCTCTATTCAATATCCTCTTTTTGCACAAACCCTAAGTTTAAATGATAACCACCTTGAAATTTTACTCACCTACAATTATAAAACTTTTACCTCAGGTAGAACTAATCGAAATAAATGAAAACTCACTCAAGTTAGTATCCCGACCTATTATTCAGGAGATTAAATATTTGTATTGATTATAATCAATATGCATCCAATAATAATCACAAATACAATCAACCAATATTTCTTTAACATTGATTTAGTCCATTCATTGTTACCCCACATTGGGAAATTATTATTTTTTGACATAAATATTTTTTCTACTAAGTCATTCTAGACATTTACAAGTTAATCTTACACTTAGCACAGAGTCGATTTTCAACTTATAATGCAAAGGTATTTAATTTAGGAATTAATTTGACATACAAATATACTGTAACGAGCATGGGGATAAATGTATGGGACAAATTTATCAATGAAAGAGATATGCTAAAACTTGAAATATTTTAATGAAAATTTAAAAAGAGGAATTATTGAAATTAAAATGATTCCTTGTTAGGTTTAAATTGATTTAAAAAGATAATTATTTATATCAATTAAAATAAATCTGTCTTCTGTAAAAATGGTAAGTCTTTTTGTAATTATGGCAATACGATATAAAATAAATTAATTTTATAATAAATAAGAAATTATAGACATAATAAGTGAGTTAAATTTTATGAAAAGAATCGACGTTTTAGATGCATTAAGGGGATTTTCACTATTAGGTGTCATTGTGATCCATATGATTCAAAAATTTGGTATACGAAATATTTCATCAGATATTATTTATTTTAATTTTCCCTTTCTCGATACATCAAGTACTTGGTTTGCATACAATATTGTGATGGGAAGATTCATAAATATTTTTGCATTTCTATTTGGTGTTAGCTTCTACATTCAAATGAAAAGTGCAGAATCCAAGAATATTAGCTTTAATATCTTCTTTATAAGAAGAATGGTTTTTCTTTTTCTACTAGGTATTTTAATTCATTCAATCTATAATGTTGAAATTTTATCTGTTTATGCAATATTTGGACTTATTCTTCTTTTAATCAAAAAAATTAACAAGTACATTCTTATACTATTTACTATACTACTTATTACAGGTGGACCAAGGGTTTATCAAACTATAAACCACAATAGGGGTATATCTACTGAGATTGTCGAAGAGAATAGGAACCGAAATATATATAATAGAGAAACACCTCAGCACCTCGAAAACCCTAGCTTAATAAATACTGTAAAACATAATTATCAATCTAGACTTAATGGAAAGATCAACTACCAATTTGGAATGTTTGGAAGAGGATACTTAACATTAGGAATTTTTATAATTGGCTATTTAGTTGGAAGATCAAGATATCTTGAAAAACTAGGTAAAAACAAGAAATTGACAGTCAGACTTTTACTTTTGTCAGTGTTATCTTTTATTGGAATAACATTATTATTAAATCAATTTCCAAACACCAATACTAGATTGTTATTTTCCCCTGGAAATAATCTTATCGACAATAACTTAATTTTTGTAAAAGCTATGGAGGATACTGCATTAGTTCTTTCATCCTTTATTTTAGGCCTAGGGTTCATAGTGCTTTATCAAAATTCAAGGATTCAATCTATACTTAATATATTATCCCCTTATGGTAGAACGGCCCTTACAAATTATACACTTCAGGGTGTTTTTGGTTTAGTGTTATTTGCACCATGGGCACTTGGACCATTTTTTAGTAAGTATGGTAATTTTAGTCTAATAATAATTGGGTTGTTAATTTATTTTCTTCAAATGGTAGCTTCAAATCATTTTCTCAAAAAATACAGGTATGGTCCATTAGAATGGATTTGGAGATGTGTCACATACAATAAAATCCAGAGTATAAAAAAACAATAGTTCTCTATGGGTTATAAGTTTGGATATGAGTTAGCACAGACTAAGATTTTGATTTATAAAAAGGTTTTTTTTTTAAGATTAAGTTATAAACTTAAAGTATATAAGTCAAGATTCTCCCAACTTGGTTTAAAATGGGTTGAGTAAATCCCTGCATTAAAATGCTAAACATGATGTTTTACTAAAAATTTTTTTGAAATTTGGCATTATGAATATCCCCATTTTTACAAAATCAATATATAAGAGTGAATCATTAAAAGTGATAGACTTTTGTGTTAAAAAATTTAATCTAAAAGACTCTTTTCAACTTAATGATAAATTTGAAGGGAGACAGTATCTTGAGAATTTGCTAGTAAAATATATCATAAATAAAATGATATTTGAGGATGTGTTTGGTAATGATAATATTGATTTTAACAAACTAGTGACAACAAACTATAATGATATAATTGAATCTTCAGGTTTAAGTTTTAAAACTGTAATGGATGTCTTAATGGTTTATGATAATCTTAGCAAATATGATCTTATTTTATGTGTAAATATTAATGCATTGAAAGTTAATATATATTCTAAAAATGAAAACATAATATCGATGCTGAAAAAAAATATTAATCATGAAGAATTATAAAGTAGGTAGTCTTTATGCTGGTGTAGGTGGAATTTGCTTGGGGTTCAAACAAGCAGGGTTTAAAATTAAATGGAGTAATGAATGGGATAAGAATGCTTGTATTACCTATAGAAATAACTTTAATCACAAACATGTAGAGGGAGATATATGGGATATTGATGAGACCAAACTAGAAAAAATAGATATTCTATGTGCGGGTTTTCCTTGTCAAGCATTTTCAGTTGCTGGTTATAGAAAAGGTTTTAAGGACAAAAGAGGACAACATTTTTTTAGAATAATAGACTTCATTGAATATCACAAACCAAAAGTAATTTTTCTTGAAAATGTAAAAAATCTTAAAGGTCATGACAATGGAAATACATTTAAAACAATAAAAAAACTATTAACAGAAAGAGGATATGTAGTTTTTGACGAAATATTAAATTCAAAAGAAGTTAGTGATATACCACAAAATAGAGAAAGAATTTTTATAGTTTGTTTTAGGAAAGAACTAATCAAAAATAAAGTTTTTAAATATCCAAAAAAGAAAAAGAAACTTAAGGGGATAAAAGAATTATTAGATAAAGAATATGATTCCAAACTAGTATATACAGAATCTTTCAATCATTTTGAATTACTTAAATCTGAAATGAAAAAAGAGGACACTATCTATCAATGGAGGAGACAATACGTTAGAGAGAATAAAAGTAATGTTTGCCCCACTCTAACAGCAAATATGGGAACAGGGGGACATAATGTTCCACTCATCCTGGATAAAGGAATTATTAGAAAATTAAGTCCTAAAGAATGTTTTAGATTTCAAGGATTTCCTAAAAACTTTAACCTACCAAGCGAACTTGCAAAATCACATCTTTACAAGCAGGCAGGTAATTCCGTAACTGTACCAGTCGTTAAAGAAGTTGCATTAGAAATTAAAAAGACTTTGGAAAATATGTAAGTTTGAGATAAATAAACAATTGGAAATGGATGCCAAATCTAAATTTATTTCAAATTATATTAAAGAAATTAATTCCACCGGATTTAAAAAAAAGTTTAAGTCGATAAATCCAAACCCGTTCAGTAGTCAAACTGAACTAGACGAATTCATTAAAACTAAACTTCATAAGGAGATTAGCAAGGTTGAAAAAGAAATTTTCAATGAGTGGAAGGACAGAGGTTTTGTCAAAGCAAGTATTGGTGGTTTAGCAAATAAGTACAAATTTAAAGAGTCACATTTAAAAGAATATCTTCTTAAGGTAGTTGGTAATAATCTTTGTGAAGAATTAAATAACGAAGGACTTAACTCTTTGATTAAAGAGTTCATTGATAAAATCGAAGAGAATTTCAAAAACACTGGTTTTAAGACAATTAAAAGTGATTTCAGAAAAGTCTTTTTAAACTCTTTATATTTCAATTTTCAAAGAGGTTTTCCTGTAAACTTAGAAAATATAAATTCAGGTGTAATGACTGCTAATGCGGGAGACAGTCACCAGTTCTTATTTTTAGCAAGAGCAATTTTAGCAGGTTATGAGTGTTCTAATGTAGATGTCAGAAGTAGTAGATATGACGCTATTATTGATTATAGGGAAAGATTATTCAAGATTCAAATTAAAGGAATTACTTCAACAAAGACTTCTAAAATTGAATTTAAAGATAGAGATAGAGGAGGACAAGGAATAGATTACAAACATGAGAGAAATAGAGGAAAAAAAATTACTGCTAAAGATTGTGATATTTATGCTGCAGTTGACAAAAACAGTGGGACATGCTATCTTATACCGATGAAGTGGGTTGACAAAAATGGTTATGAAAGTCTTAAATTCGCTGAAATCCAAAAATTCAAAGAAAAGTGGGATATTTTTAACTCCATATAAAAAGTTAGATTAAACCTGAATTATAACTTCAAATTGAGATGGTGTAATTTATCTAATTAGAGTTATAAATCAAAAATCGAATTAGCAGAGAGGAAGGGATTCGAACCCTCGATTCCAATGCAATTGGAATACACACTTTCCAGGCGTGCGCCTTCGACCACTCGGCCACCTCTCTAAATTTACCGTAAACTAATATATTAATTAAAAATCAACATTTTTAAAAATATCCATGGCATTTTTTGTGGTAATTCTGGCAACTTCTTCAACTGAGATTTTTAAGCATTTTGAAACTTTTTCAAGAATCAAGGTTAAATATGAAGTCTCATTACGTTTTCCTCTAAAAGGGGTTGGTGATAAATAAGGTGAATCTGTTTCCAAAACAATCGAATCCAAAGGAAGCTTGTTTATGAATTGATCAATTTGTCCATTTTTAAAAGTAACTACTCCCCCAATACCTAACTTGAAATTCAAACTTATTGCTTTATTGGCCTGATTTATTGATCCAGTGAAACAATGAAAAATTCCAAAAAGTTTTTCAGATTTAAATTGGTCTAAAATTTCAAAAATTTCATCAAATGCCTCCCTACAATGAATTATTATTGGTAATTGGTAATCAATTGCAAATTGAATTTGTTTTTGGAAAGCATCTTGCTGCTGTTTTAAAAAACTCTTATCCCAATATAAATCGATTCCAATTTCACCGATTGCACAGAAGTTTCTCGATTTTAATAATTCTGATACAAAATTTAATTCCTCATCGAAATCTTCCTTAACATAGCAGGGGTGTAATCCTGCCATCAGATGAATTTTTTTTGAATATTGTTGCTTGAGATCAAGCATCCTTTTAAAATATTTACTACTAATCGAAGGGATAAAAAAATGATTTACACCAACTGATAAAGCTCTCTCAATAACTTGATTCCTATCTTTATCAAAAGCCTCTAAATATAAATGAGTATGTGTGTCAATTAGATCCAACTATTTATCCATTTTCATCAAAATTAATTAAAGCTATTTAATCATACTTTTTAAATTTTAAAACTTAAATTTATTTCTTGCTATGACGGGGAAAATCTTCACAAAACTCAAGGTCTTAAAAACTAAACATATTTTATGCAAAGCTAGGATAAATGGAAAAAAGGCTAAACTTTTAGTCGATACCGGCGCTTCAAACAGCTGCATTCATTCTGATCTTCAGGATTATTTTAAATTACAAAAAGATGGGGAGCCCTTTCAAGCCTCAGGGGCTAGCGAAGGAAAAATGGAAGCTATAATGACACTGAATTGTAATATCAAACTTGGAAGAAATTATATAGGGAAACAAGCTTTCGTATTATTAGACCTTAGTCATGTAAATAATACATTAAATACTCAAGGAGTTGAACAAATAGATGGTGTCATTGGTGCAGATTTTTTAAAAAAAAATAATGCAATTATTGACTATGGTCAAAATAAATTATTCTTATAATTCGAAAGCTTTTAAAGCGTCACCATCCATAAGTAATTCCTCTGGAGATTCCAATGCTTCTTTAATCGCAACCAAAAAACCAACCGATTCACGACCATCTATTATCCTATGATCATATGAAAGTGCTAAATACATCATGGGGCGAGCAACCACCTTATCATCAATAACAACAGGGCGCTTAATGATATTATGCATTCCTAATATACCTGATTGTGGAGGATTTATAATTGGTGTGGATAGCATGGATCCAAATACACCTCCATTAGAAATTGTAAAGGTTCCTCCTGTCATATCGTCTACAGTAATTTTACCCTCACGTGCCTTATTTGCTAAATGGGAAATTTCTTTTTCAATTCCAGAAAAGCTCAACGATTCAGCATTACGAACTACTGGTACCATTAAACCCTTTGGTCCAGAAACAGCAACACTTATATCACAATAATCATAGGAAATTTTGTGATCTCCATCTATCATTGAATTAACATCAGGAAAAAGTTTAAGTGCTCTGACAACAGATTTAGTAAAAAAGCTCATAAAACCGAGTTTGACGTTATGCTTTTTTTGGAAATCATCTTTAAACTTGTTGCGAATTTTAAATATTGCATCCATGTCAACCTCATTAAAAGTAGTCAACATAGCAGTTTCATTTTTAGCTTCTACTAATCGCTCTGCAACTTTTCTCCTGAGCATTGAAAGTTTTTCACGATTTTGTTGACGCTCACCCCATTCAGGCTTAGACCCCATTGATGGGACTGCATTTAATGCGTCGTTTTTAGTAATCCTTCCTCCTCTTCCAGAACCTTTTATTTCACTAGAATTGATACCTCTTTCATCAATAATTTTTTTAGCAGCAGGTGAGGGTGTTTGTGCAGCATAATTATTTGGAATTAAGGCCGCTTCATTTTTTTCTTTATCAGTTTCTAAATTTTTGTCTGAAGATTCTATCTTATCGTTCGTCTTGTTATCTTTTCCATCAGTATCAATTAGACAAACGATTGCTCCCACAGAAACTGCATCTCCCTCCTCGGCCTTGAGGGTTATTGTTCCGCTAACTTCTGCAGGTAGTTCAAGAGTTGCTTTATCAGAATCTACTTCAGCAATTGCTTGATCTTTTTCGACATAATCACCATTACTGACAAGCCATTGAGCAATTTCAACTTCACTAATTGATTCTCCAGGAGAGGGAACTTTCATTTCTAAAATCATGATACTTTATTTTTTAATTTTTCTAATAAAATTATCTTTAGTTTTGTCAAAAATATAGTCGATAACTTCTTTGTGACGCTTATTAAATCTTGTTGAGCTTCCAGCAGCAGGCGAACCATACATTCTTCTACTTGCTACCCTCATCATTTTAACATCTGGTAAGTGAAGCAACAAGTGGCTCCAAGCGCCCATATTTCTTGGTTCCTCCTGAGCCCAAACAAAATCTTTAGAGTGCTTATACTTTGAAATTAAATCTTTAATTTCTTTATCGGGTAATGGAAATAATTGTTCAATTCTAATTAAAGCGACATTATTCTCTCTTTTTCTTATGCTTCTTTCTTCAAGTAGATCATAATAAAATTTTCCTGTGCAAAAAACAACAGTTTCCGCAAATTTAATATCAACCTTTGAGTCATCAATTATAGTTTTAAAACTTGCATTTGTGAAATCATCTATGCTAGAGATTGCCATTGGATGGCGGAGAAGACTTTTAGGAGAAAAAATAATTAATGGTTTTCTATATTTTGCTTTAAGCTGGCGTCTTAATACGTGGAACAGGTTTGCAGGAGTCGTACAATTGACTACAAACATATTGTCTTTAGCACACATTTGTAAATATCTTTCAACTCTAGCTGAAGAATGTTCAGCTCCCTGACCTTCATAACCATGCGGTAAAAGCAAAACTATGCCATTTTGTAATTTCCATTTATCCTCCGCTGATGTTATATATTGATCAATAATTATTTGTGCTCCATTTGAAAAATCTCCAAATTGAGCTTCCCAAATTGTTAATGAATTAGGACTTGTCATCGAGTAACCATAATCATAACCTAAGACTCCATACTCAGATAATAAAGAATTAAAAATTCTAAATTTACCTTGTTCTTTATCAATATTATTTAAAAGAATAATTTCTTCCTCAGAATTCTCATCAACTAAAATGGCATGACGATGTGAAAATGTACCTCTTTCAACATCCTGTCCAGAAAGTCTTATATCGTGTCCTTCTAATAACAACGTTCCATATGCAAGAAGTTCTCCCATGGCCCAGTCCAAAGTTTTTAAATCAAAAAACATTTTTTTTCTTTCAGAGATAAGTTTTTCAGCCTTTCTTAAAAATTTTTTAGAGCTGGGTAGCGTTGAAATTGCATTGGCAACATTCTCAAGGGTTTTCCTATCAACTTTTGTAGTTACCTGTTTTTTCATCGCAAACTCATCAACCCTTTCTAAATATGGTGCTATGTTTTTCCATTCATCATACATAAAAGGATTAATAAAAGTTTTACTTAATTTCCTTGAGTCTTCAAGATTTTTTTCAAGAAATTCCTTGTATTCTTTTTCTAAAGATTTTATGTGAGTTTTTTCAATTATCTCCTCCTCAATTAATTTTTTTGCGTAAATATCTCTACTATTTAGATGTTTGGAAATATTTTTATAAAGTTTGGGCTGTGTGAATCTTGGCTCGTCTCCTTCGTTATGACCATATTTTCTGTAACCAAGAAGGTCAATAAACACATCGCTTTTAAACTTCATTCTATAATTTAAAGCAAAAAGAACTGCATGAATCACCGCTTCTACATCGTCCGCATTAACGTGCATAACCGGAGATAATGTAACTTTCCCAACATCTGTGCAGTATGTACTTGATCGTGCATCTAAATAATTTGTTGTGAAACCTATTTGATTATTAACAATTATATGAATAGTTCCACCTGTTGAATATCCTTTTAGAGCAGCCATCTGAACTATTTCGTATGCAAGCCCCTGTCCCGCGATTGCAGCGTCACCGTGAACAAGTATTGGGAGTACTTTCGAACTATCGCCTGAATGGTTGTTATCGAGTTTTGCTCGTGCAATTCCTTGGACAACAGCTCCTACAGTTTCTAAATGTGAAGGATTTGGGGCTAGGCTTATATTAATTTGTTTTCCATCATTATTTGGGTCTATTTTTGAAGTCCACCCTAGATGATATTTCACATCGCCATCAAATACTTCGTCATCATAATCTTTACCATCAAACTCACTGAAAATATCTTTTGTTGATTTTCCAAAAATATTTGCTAGAGTATTCAATCTTCCTCTATGAGCCATTCCCATTACAAATTCTTCAACACCCAAATTATCAGCTTCTAAAATTAGGGCGTCAAGTGCGGGTATCAGTGACTCACCTCCTTCTAAAGAAAATCTTTTTTGGCCAACATACTTAGTATGTAAAAAGTTTTCAAAACTTACTGCTTGATTTAATTTTTTTAAAATATTTTTTTTCTTTTCTATCGAAAATTCTGGATGGTTATCATTTACATTCAATCTTTGCTGAATCCAATTAACTCTTTCTGGATTCCTAATATACATGTACTCTACACCAATCGAGCTGCAATAAATTCTTTGTAAGTGTTTTATAATATCATTTAAAGAACTTGGACCAATTCCCATTATTTCACCTGCATTAAATACAATTGACAGGTCTTCATTTGAAAGTCCAAAATTCTCAATGTCTAACGTTGGCTGATATTTTCGGCGTTCCCTTACTGGATTTGTTCTAGTGAACAAGTGACCTCTAGTTCTGTATCCGTCAATTAGTTTAACTACTTTAAATTCTTTCTGTAAATGTTCGGGTATTTCAACATTTTTAGTTTCATTTGAAGCTATCAATTCATTTATTCCATTACTTTCCAAACCAAAATCAAAGCCTTGAAAAAAAGCTCTCCAGCTAGGCTCAACTTTGTCTGGATCTTGCAAATATTGATCATACAAATCAGCGAAATATGCTGTATGAGCAGTGTTCAGGAATGAATAATTATCCATGTAGTTGAGTCAGTACAAATTCTTGATTACAAAATTACAATTTTTGCCTTAAGTGTCTTTGGATTTGAATAAAAATAGTCTTCTTAGACAAATTTTATTTAAAAATGAAATAGAATAGTGAAGAACTTTTCTAAAAATCAGGTTTTCAAATGCAAACATTTTAATACCTTTTCTAAATGTTTGCATTAGTAGATTGTAATAACTTTTATGCGTCGTGTGAGCGTGTTTTTCAGCCACAGTGGGAAGGAAAACCCATTGTAATCCTTTCAAATAATGATGGTTGTGTTATTGCTCGAAGCAACGAAGCAAAAACATTGGGTATTCCTATGGGAGCTCCTGCTTTTAAATATCAGGTACAATTTAAAAGACAAGGGATAAAGGTTTTTTCATCCAACTATCCTCTTTATGGCGACATGAGTAATCGGGTGATGTCTATATTGGAAAAGTTTACTCCAAATGTTGAGATCTACAGTATTGACGAAGCTTTTTTGGAATTTAATGGCTTTGATTTCTTTGATTTAGAAGGAGAAGGAATGAGAATGAAAAAACAGATCCAACAGTGGACAGGGATACCTATTTCAATAGGAATAGCGCCAAGTAAGGCTTTGGCAAAAATAGCTAATAAAATTGCTAAAAAATTTAGTTTAAATACAGGAGGTGTTTATTGCATTAATAATGAGAAAAAAAGAGTTAAGGCATTAAAATGGACAAGAATAGGTGACGTCTGGGGTATAGGACGTCAACATAAAAAACGGCTTGAATATTTAGGTATTGAAAATGCATGGCAATTCACTCTATTATCTGAAGACTGGGTTAAAAAACATATGTCTGTGGTAGGAGTCCGAATAAAAAGAGATCTAATGGGTCTTCCTACCATTCAATTGGAGGAAATTCAACCACCAAAAAAATGTATTGCCACTACTCGTAGCTTTGAAGGTACCATAAGTAACTTCTCGGATTTAGAAGAACGCATTTCAACATTTGCAAGTAGTTGTGCTGAAAAAATGCGAAAGCAGCAGAGTAGTTGCAGTACGATGTTAGTATTTATCAAGAGTGATCCTCACAAGAAAAATACTGCTCCCTATCAAAATAGCTATGTCCTTAATCTTCCTTACATAACAGATTCCAATATCATGCTAAGTAAATACGCAGTAATTGGACTAAAAAAAATTTTTAAAAAAGGTATTTCCTATAAAAAAGCAGGTGTAATGATTATGGGTCTTACTCCCACAACAAAGCGTCAATTGAGCCTTTTTGACAACAATAATGTCAAGCATATTTCTATAATGCAGAGTGTGGACAAAATTCATAAACGCTTCGGCCCACACAAAATAAAGCTGGCCAATCAAGACCTAAATCGTACTTGGAAAATGAAACAGCAATATTTGTCAAGTCGTTTTACAACAGAACTTAGTGAAATAATTACGGTAAAATAGCCCTATGCATAATCAGAAATTAATTTTTTTTCATCCAAATCAAGAACAGAAAAAAAGAATGCATTTAGTAGAAGAAGGAATTTCTGCAGGATTTCCTTCCCCTGCTGATGATTTCAAAGAGTTAAGGATTAGTATTGATCAGGAGGTAGTTCGAAATGAAGAATCAACATTCTATGCGAGGGTCTCCGGAGAATCAATGCAAGGTGCGGGTCTTGACAATGGTGATCTTTTAGTAATTGATCGGAGCATAGAACCTCAAAATGATAGAATAGCTGTATGCTTTATTGATGGAGCTTTTACAGTAAAGCGACTTAAAGTAGAGGTTGATTGCGTATATCTTATGCCTGAAAATAAAAATTATAAGCCGATAAAAGTTAATGCAGAGGATGAATTAGTTATTTGGGGCATTGTAACCTACGTTGTTAAAAAAGTGTAAATTAAATTATTCCATTAATACTTTATGAAAAAGTTTAGTTAGAAACGTGGCTAATTGGTCACTACTAAAGTTAATATTCGAAGTATGTGTAGCTAAAAAAAGTTCTGGTGGTGAGCCAACTAGCATAAAACTTAGGAGAAGAAACTCATACTTTTCAGTGAATGCTTTTATTTTTAAATCAGATTTTAGATCTCTATTTAAATTCTTTACTATAGTTTTAATTATATCACTTTGGTAAGAACTTTGGCGTATTTGAGCTTGATTTAAAATATGAAACTGGATCATTTCTTTAGTTCCTATGAGGTCAAAATAGCTTTTAAATGTTCCATATAGATAGTCGTAAACATTTTTACTTTCACGTCTTGTTTGTTGAATAGCAGATTTAATCTTTTTGTTTAGCTCATCAATAAGGCAGTCAAAAAGACTTTGTGTATCAGTAAAATAATTATAGAATGTACCTCTTGCTATCTGGCTTTTTTGAACTATATCTGAAACCGTTGTTTTTTCTAAACCCCTTTTGGAAAACAAAAGTAAAGCCTCTTTCATTAAACGCTTTCGAACTTGCTCTTTTTGAGAAGCTCTCTTGCCCAAAATACTTATTGGTTCATTCATTTTATAAACGTTCAAAAATTCCTGAGATCCCCTGCCCCCCACCAACACATGCTGTTACCATACCATAACGTTTATTTCTCTTTTTCATTTCATCTAAGAGCTGAATGCTTAATTTTGCTCCTGTACAACCTAAAGGATGACCAAGGGCAATAGCACCGCCATTGACATTTACTTTTTTAGGATCAAGTTTAGCCTCTTGAATTACAGCTAATGCCTGAGCTGCAAACGCCTCATTTAACTCTATTAAATCAATATCCTCTAATTTTAGGCCTGCTTGATTTAATGCTTTTGGTATTGCAACACAAGGACCTATTCCCATATATAATGGATCTACACCACCAACTGCACAAGATACCAATCTAGCGATAGGATTTAAATTATATTCTTTTATTATTGATTCACTAACAACTAAAACAAATGCTGCTCCATCTGAAGTTTGAGAGGCATTTCCAGCAGTTATAACTCCTTCTTTTTTAAAAACAGGGTTTAATTTTGCAAGTCCCTCTAGTGTTGTGTCTCTTCTAACTCCTTCATCTGTATCTACCAAGTTTGTGATTGTCTTACGCAATCCATTTTCTACAAAAATTTCATTGACATTTATTGGAATAATTTGGTTTTTAAATACTCCTGAATCTATAGCTTCACCTGCCTTTTTATGGGATTCATAAGAAAATTTATCAGCATCTTCTCTGCTAATATTGTATTTTTCTGCAACTGCCTCAGCAGTATGACCCATACTTATGTGATAATTAATATTTTCAATATTTGCTTTATAACTTGGTGCTAATTTATAACCAGTCATTGGAATCATGCTCATACTTTCGGTACCCCCTGCAATGAAAATCTCTCCAAAACCCGCTTTTATCTTCCCAACTGCAAGAGCTATTGCTTCAAGCCCTGATGCACAATACCGATTAATTGTTATACCTGCAACTTCATTACCCAGTGATCTTGCAGAGATTAATCTACCTATCTGAAGTCCCTGTTCTCCCTCTGGATTTGCACAACCAACAATAACGTCGTCAACTTGTTTAGGTTCAATTTTATTTACTGATTCCATCAAATGTTTTATAACATCTACCGCTAAATCGTCTGAGCGATAATTTTTAAATCCTCCTTTCTTTGATTTAGCTACAGCTGATCTATATCCCTTAACAATATATGCTTCCATTATTTAGTTTCTTAAATGTTTGTTGTTAATCAATAAATATTGAATTCGATCTAGAGTTCTTTGATTCCCAAGTAAGCTCATAAATCCTTCACGTTCTATTTCTAATAAATATTTTTCACTAACTTTTTGTGGTGATGTTAAATCTCCTCCACAAATTATATTAGCAATTTTACGAGCAATTTCAACATCATAATCAGACATGTACTCTCCCATTCTAAACTCATTAATAGCAGAATAAAGAACACTTACTCCTCCTCTTCCTAAAACATAAACATCATCTCTATATGAAGGAGGCATATAGTTTTTTGATAACTCCAAAACTTTTTCTTTAGCTAATATCAAATTCATAGGAGCATTAACAGACACAAAATCACGCTCTCTGTTTAGATATCCTAAATCATATGCTTCATGAGCTGAAGTGGATACTGCGGCCGTTGCAATTGACTTGAAATATTTTATAAGTGTTGGGGTTTGAACATCTCCATCAAAAAAATCATTTGATGCTCGAAGAGCAAATTCCTTTGTACCCCCACCACCAGGTAGAAGACCTACACCAACTTCAACTAAACCTATATAAGATTCAGCAGCATAGACTCCAGCATCACAATGCATTGATATTTCACATCCTCCTCCAAACACATAGCCCTGAGTTGCAACTACAACAGGTATTTTAGAGGTTCTAATTCTCATATTTATTTTTTGAAAATCAGAAACAAATTTGTCTAGGACTTCGTACTGTTTTTGCATTGCTAACATTCCAATATTCATCAAATTAGCGCCAACAGAAAATTGTTTTGCATTATTACCAATTACAAGACCATTCCACTGTCCTTGCTCAGCAATTTCTATAATTTCATACAAACCTTTTCCTATGCCCTCTCCAATTGAATTGCTTTTACTTGTAAACTCAAAGCATAAAACCCCATCTCCTATATCATGAACTTCACATTCACTGTTTTTTAATACTGGAGAGTTTTTACGATAACTATCTAAGATTATAAAGGACTCTCTCCCTGGTAATAATTCATATTTTCTAGATTGAACATTGAAGTATTTCTTTTGGCCGTTTTCAAATTTATAGAATGAGTTTCCCCCAGATTCTTTGAGATCAATAATCCATTTTGGAATTGATCCTCCTTTGGCTTTTATAAGTTCAATACCCTTATCCAACCCCAATAAGTCCCAATATTCAAAAGGGCCATAATCCCATACATATCCAGTTCGCATTGCATCATCTATTGGATAATACTGGTCTGATATTTCAGGAACTCTTGAAGCAGAATATTCCAACAGGGTTGCAAAATAGTCTTTGAAAAACTTTTGTTCTTTTGAGTTACCATCGATAAGATAATTTAACCTTTTATTCATTAATCCAATCCCCTTGGCTGATTTAATAATTTCTAATTTTGGACTTATGGCAGACTCATATTCAAGGGTTTCCAGATTTAATGCATTGATTATAGTTTTGCCTTTAGCATCCTTTTTCTTGGTTTTTTCATAGAATCCTTTGCCTGTTTTATTTCCAAGAAATTTATTTTCTAAAAGGAAACTCATAAACTTGGGCTCTGGCATCTTTTTTAATGAATTAATGTATTTGTCATTTTTAACATTTTCTATTACAAAACGGCTTACATTATCACCAGTATCTAATCCAACTAAATCTTGTAATCTAAAGCTTGCCGTATTTGGCCTTCCGATTAAAGAGCCTGTCATGGCGTCAATTTCTTCTATTTTAAATTTATATTTTACTGTAAGTAAGGTAATTTCTGTTCCTGATATTACACCTATACGATTCCCAATAAATGCAGGAGTATCTTTGCATAAAACGGTCTGTTTACCTAAGGTAATTTTTCCAAAATCCATAAAAAATTTAGTAACTTCAGGTAAAGTATTTTCAGTAGGGATAATTTCTAACAACCTTAGATATCTAGCTGGATTAAAAAAGTGTGTCCCACAAAAGTGAGATTTAAATGATTCTGAGCGTCCCTCGGATAGAAGTTTAATAGGGATACTTGATGTATTGGAACTTACTAAACTTTTCTCATTTCTGAACTGATCAACTTTTTTTAAAATCTCTTTTTTTATATCAAGACGCTCTATAACAACTTCAATAATCCAGTCGGCGTCTGCTACTTTTTCAAAATCATCTTCGAAGTTTCCAGTTTTAATTCGAGAGGCAAAATTCTTATTGTATAAAGGAGCTGGCTTTGACTTTAAAGCATTTTGTAGCGCATTGCTTGCCACTGAATCACGAGGTAATTTTACTTGTTTTGCGTTATCTGGTAAAATATCTAGCATTAAAACTTCCATGCCGACATTGGCCAAATGACAAGCTATTCCTGAGCCCATTACTCCTGATCCTAAGACAACTGCTTTTTTTAGGCGATACTTCACAATATTTTATTTTACATTAACTAATCTAAATAAAAAATATGACACCGTGTCACTTTTTATTTTTACTTTTAATAAAATTTATATAAGATGAGTCTAGAAAAAATGATAGCCCAATTCGAAAAGAGGGCATCAACATCAGAACCAATTGGGGGAAAACTTAAATTCGAAGTAGACGGCGTTGGAATTCTTATAGACGGAACCTCAGATACCAATAGTGTAAAAGCTTCAGATGAAGAAGCAGATTGCACTATAAGCCTTACAGCTGAGGTGTTGAGAAAACTGCGTGATGGTGAATTAAATCCAATGATGGCTGTTATGGGGGGAGATATAAAAATTAGTGGAGACATGGGATTAGCGATGAAAGTGCAGTCGCTAATGGGTTAGTTAATTCTTAACTCTAATTCAATCGATTTGAGGGGCTTTATAAAGTCCAATGTTACTTAGAACTACTTGTTTTTTAAATTTTGAGACTGAAAATCTAATACCATCTATACTTTTTGATTTAAATCGGATCAGCCTTTTATTTCCTACAGTAGTTCCTTTATAAACTTTTTCCCATTTTCCATCAGTCATTATTTCGAAAGAGAACGCTTTAATTCGTTGACCAAGTTGGATGTACTCTTGAACCATAAAAGTATTAGCTTCAACAGGTGATTCAAAAGTTATAGTAAACTTTGGCTTTAGATCATTTGGATTTGAGACCCAATAAGTATTCTGGTTTTCATCGGTTAAATTTTTTTTTCCAAATCCCCTAACCAATGAGGAAACTTCAATGTTTTGGTTGTAAAAATAATTTTTTGAAAAAGTCTGATCTAAATAAGATGAAAGTTGATTTAAATTTGCAATTTCATTTTCATGGATTAAACCACGTTTATCAACAGGTAAATTAAGTAGTAAAGAACTATTAAGACCTACAGAATTAAAATAAATATCTACCAGTTTTGATAAAGATTTAACTTTGCTGTCCTCTTCTGGATGGTAGTACCATCCCGGGCGTATGGAAACATCAGTTTCTGTTGGAACCCAATGGGTGCCGTTTTCTTGACCAGAAGAAAACTCATTAAAATTTGGCATACCTGGATACAGACTATCTTTATATATAGGTGACCATGTAGTTTCATTAGCGTACCCTTTTTCATTACCAACCCAGCGAATATCGGGTCCTGCGTCACTAAATATGACAGCCTTAGGTTGCAAATCCCTTACAATCTGAATCGTATTAGACCAATCATAATATGTTCTTTTATCTACTTTTCTTACCTCATTAGCTCCACCATAATAACCATCTCCGCCGTTTGCACCATCAAACCATACTTCGAAAATTTCACCATATTGGGTTAACAGCTCACGCAATTGATTTCTAAAATATGGCACATACTCGGGTTTTCCATAGTCAGGATGATTTCGATCCCATGGAGAAATATAAACTCCTAGTTTTAGACCATATTCTTTACAAGACTTCGATAACTCTTCAATTAAATCACCTTTCCCCGACCGCCACAAAGAATTTTTTACAGAATGTTCTGTGTATTTACTTGGCCATAGTGCAAACCCATCATGATGTTTTGCAGTTATTATGATACCCTTCATTCCAGCTTGCTTTATAACTTTTGCCCATTGCCTAGTATCTAGCTGGGAAGGATTGAATTGGATTGGTTTCTCATCTCCAAAACCCCACTCTTTATTTGTAAAAGTATTCATGTTAAAATGAATAAAAGCGTAGTATTCCATTTTTTGCCAAGCAATCTGATTTGCGTTTGGTAGAGGTAGCACAGGACTAATAACATTTTCTTTTTTCCCGCATTTTAAAAATATGCTTAAGAAAAAAATAAAAATTAAAACCCTTTTGATTAAATATAACTTACTCATTTAAAATATTAATTAAAATTTGATGTTCTATTTAATTTGAATTTCAATAATTGTATCAATAGGATCTAACATGTTGTTACCCATATCAACAATAAATCCAAATCTGTCATTTCTAAAATTTAGACTTTTCTTTGAATTAAAAATCTTAACTGATTTAACTTGACTTGGCAGTTTATTCATTTGCAGAATTTTTAACTCAGGATTTAAAACATGTAAATAAATACTATTACCCTTTTGCGTACTTACAAAATTTTCATTTGGCATAAATGGACCCTTTCTGGTTTCATATATTGTATTTCCATTGTCACTTAGCCATTTACCTATTACTTTTAAAGAAGTTTTATGTTCCGATTGAATTTCTCCATTTGGCATAGGACCAACATTCAATAGCAAATTACTCCCATAACCTGCAGCTCTTATTAGATAGTGAATTAGTTCTTTGTTAGACTTGTGCTTACGGTCCTGAAGATTAAATCCCCATGAACCATTTATAGTTTCACATACTTCGAGTGGAAGGTTGCCTATTTGGTCTTCTAGAGTTCCAAAACCAGTAGTATTTTTTCCTGGAAGATCTTTTTCAAACATCTGAAAGTCTTCGCCATTTATTACACCTATATGATGGTTATTACCAATTAATGCTTGAGGTTGTAACTCATGTATCATCCCATAAATCTCGTCATAGTGCCAATTAACTTTACTTTTTCCAAGTTTTGTCCCCTCTAATTCTTGTTGATCCCAATGACCATCAAACCATATACCTCCAATTTCGCCATATTGGGTTAATAATTCTCTAATTTGTCCTTTCATGAACTTAATGTAGCTTTCCCATTTCCCTTCGCCCCTCCCGGCTATGCCTTTTCCATGCCTGCCTCTTGGAAAATAATCATCCCTATTCCAGTCAAGTAGGGAATAATAAAAGAATAACTTGATTCCCTGTTTTCTACATTCCTCTGCTAAAAGTTTAATGATATCTTTTCCGTAGGGAGTGCTTTGTACTATGTTATAATCGCTCATTTTTGTATCAAACATAGAGAACCCGTCATGATGACGACTAGTAATTGTGATATATTTCATTCCTGCTTCCTTTACCATTGAGACCCATTCAACAGGATCATAATCAATTGGATTAAAAAAAGTAGGAAGTTTTTCATATTCAGAAATACTAATATTTTGATTATTCATAACCCACTCACCATCACCCAAAATACTGTAAACGCCCCAATGAACAAAAAGTCCAAAACGTGCGTTTTGAAACCATTCGCGTGCTTTTAAATTTTCTGAACTAGGTAAGTATTTTTGAGCCTTTAAATAAGGTCCAATTAAAAAAATCGAAAATAAAATTTTGAAAATTATTTTTCTCATAAATGTATAATGTAAGTAAACCAATACATATGTTTGATTTGGAAACCACTTGCCTTAATCAATATAGTAAATTTTATTAATTTTATTTTAAACAGAACAAATGAAAATTAGACTTAGAGTACTCACTTTTATGGTAATTATCTTCCAATTTATAACTACAATTGCTCAAGACCCTAATCCTATGGATTGGCCAAATTTTAAACAATTTGAAGAACTTAACACTAATCTCCCTAAAATGAAGAAAAATAAAAATAGGGTTGTTTTCATGGGTAACTCAATTACCATTGGCTGGTTACAAACCAATCCAAATTTTTTCAGGGATAAAGATTATGTCAATAGGGGTATTAGCGGTCAAACTACTCCACAAATGTTGGTAAGATTTAGAGCAGACGTAGTCGATATTAATGCCGATGTTGTTGTCATTTTAGCAGGAACAAATGACATTGCGGGTAACACTGGACCCGTCACATTAAAAATGATTGCTAATAACTTAAAATCGATGACTGAAATTGCACAGGCTAATGGTATAAAAGTAATTTTGTGCTCAGTTTTGCCTGCATATGATTACCCGTGGAGCCCGGGTAAACAACCAAATATTAAAATTCCAAAGTTAAATTCTATGATAGAGGATTTTGCAAAAAAAAGCGGTGCATTTTATTTGGACTATTTTAAAGCCTTAAATGATGGCAATAATGGAATGATTAAAGAGTATTCAAATGATGGGGTACATCTTACAGCAAAAGGATATCATGTTTTGGAACAAATGTTAGAAAAGGCATTGGACAAAGTGCTGAATTAAGAGTTACTCTTATTTTGAAAAGGGCAGAGTTCCTCTGTAATTACCCCATCCAAAATGAAGGTCAATACCTGTATTACTTTTTTGAAATGCCATTGAAAACGCTTCAATAGATTCGGTTACTTGTCTTAGAGGTACAGTCACTCTAACCACATCCATCTTTTCATCATAATAAGTACCCCAAATGTGAGTTGCAGAATTGATAATAATAGTTATTTGATCATTTCTTGGAATAGCAAACATTGTATAAGAGCCAGCCGGAGTTTGTTTGTTATTAACTTTCATTGGAGTGTATAATGTCAATTCTGTAGCCTCATTAGCTCCAAATCTCCACAGTTGCCCTTCAGGTACAAGTCTAGTAATATCTCTACCCTTAAGCTGTGGCCTTCCATATAATATTCTAGCTAAAGTATTTCCGCCCCTAGCCGGATACTCAATCATGTCTAGTGGACTTTTATCAAGTCCTCTAAATTTTTGAGCATTTGTAAATTTTGAGACAAAAATTAATAATAATATTGAAAGCAAACTTTTCATGATCTAAATATTTATTTACTAATATAAATAAGTTTTTTATTTAAAATAAATGCAATTATTTGAATAGGCACTCTAAATAAACAGGATGATGATCTGAAGCCCATAAACCTTTAGGTGTTTTGATCCAAAGATGTTCGGATTTTAATACTTTAAATCCGTTTTGAAAAATATAGTCTATTCTTTGTGGAGAATCAACTTGTTCTTTAAATCCATTAAATGTTCCATATTTGGGGTCTCCAATATTTAGATCAGCTAAGATGTCTTGAAAAAGTGATTGAAGCCTTTTAATAGGTTTTTTTTCAGGTATCAAATTAAAATCCCCTGTTATCAAAATTGGAATTTTTTCATTGTTGACTTCTTTAATTTTTTTTAAAATTAATTCGGCTGATTCATTTCTTGCCTTAACACCAATGTGATCAAAATGGGTATTAAATACCCAAAATTCTCTATTATTTTCAAGGTCCTTTAATCTTACATATGTACATATCCTTTCTAGTGCAGCATCCCATCCTACAGATATTTTTTCTGGTGTTTCAGATAACCAAAAAGTTTCACTTTCGATCAATTCAAATCTATATTTATTAAAAAAAATTGGGCAAAACTCTCCTTTAATTTTCCCATCCTCGCGTCCAATGCCAACAAATGAATATTCGGATAGAGAAAAATTTAGGTCTAAAAGCTGAGTGCTTATGACTTCTTGCATGCCTATTATGGAAGGAGATTTACTTTTTAAATAATCGATTAGTGTTTTCTTCCTTTGATCCCATTGATTTTCCCCGTCATCAAAATTTTCATATCTGACATTATAGGACATGGCCTTTATTTTTTTTTGCCCAGAAATTAGTTGGAAATTAAAAAATAGAAAAAAGCAAAAAAGTAATGTTTCATTTTGTTTTAAAAAAAGGCTCATCCTATTTTTTTTGTGATTAAAATTTTGATAAAAACATTCGTTATATACAATGTAATAAATCTAATATGAATTTTTTGTAATTTCCAACCCAAACTTTCTTACAAAAATGAAATCATTTTATCTTATTTTCCTCACATTTATTTCATATTCAATTGTCGTTGGACAAAATGGAAAAGTAATTGACGAACTCATAATAAGTAGTAAAATACTAAAAGGTGACCGTAAGTTCGCAGTATATCTTCCTCCAGATTATGAAAACTCAAATAGAAGTTACCCGGTTTTGTATTTACTTCACGGATTAGGAGATAATCAAAGTGCATGGATACAATTCGGAGAAGTACTCCATACTACTGATAAAGCTATAAATTCTGGAATTGCCACATCTATGATTATAATTATGCCAGATGCGGGGACTGGACAAATGGGTTATACAAATGCAATGTCGGGCAAATGGAATTATGAAGATTTTTTTTTCGAGGAGTTTATGCCCCATGTGGAAAATTTATATAGAATAAGAAAGAACAAAAGATATCGAGCCATCGGTGGACTTTCCATGGGTGGGGGAGGTAGTTTTTTGTACGCTCTTAGGCGCCCTGACTTATTTTCTTCTGCTGCCCCTTTAAGTGCTTCTATAGGGCCACAGAATATTGATCAGATGGATGATCATTCTTATCTCGCCTATTGGGGATATAGCAAATCAAATATTAATAAAAGTGATTTTGAAAAATTTAAGAAAAAAAATAATTCTCTTTATCTAATTGATCAAATGGACCAAAAAACTCTGAATTCAGTTAGATGGTATATAGATTGCGGAGATGACGATTATTTATATAAAAATAATGTTTTAATGCACATTAAAATGCGAGAAAAAGGAATCAAACATGAGTTCCGTGTAAGAGATGGTGATCATAATTGGGATTATTGGCGTTCTGCTCTTCCTTCTGTCTTGGAATTTATTTCTAAGAAATTCCATTAAATGATTTATTTATTACTTTAGCAATTAACCAAAAACCAATATTCCAATGAGGGCTAATTTTTATTTATTTATTTTAATCCTTCTTTGTTGTTGCGGTCAAACTTATAATACTGATAATGAAGAGACCCAATTTCTTAACGACTTCGTTGAAGACGACACCTCGGTTGAGAAAACTCCTTTAAAAACAATAAAAATTAATACAGACGGAGGAAGGGAGATTGTTGATGAACCAAAGATAAGTGCCTTCTTTCAAATTTTTCAGGGTGAGAATCTAATTGAAGAGCATAATATAGGAATTGAAATAAGAGGCTCATCTTCGCAATATTTTCCAAAAAAATCCTATGGTTTTGAGACATGGGACGAAGCAGGAGAAGATTTAGATGTTTCCCTTGCTGGATATCCGGAAGAAGAAGATTGGATTCTTTACGGACCATTTAGTGATAAATCATTAATTAGAAATGTTTTGATTTATAGACTTTCAAACCTAGTTGGTAGATATGCAACCAAAACAAGTTTTTACAATCTTCAAATTAATGGTGTATTTTTTGGATTATATGTTTTGATGGAAAAAATTAAAAGAGATAAAAACAGAGTTGACATTAGTAAAAATAGATCAGACGATATTAGCGGTGGATATATTATTAAAATCGATAAAATAACAGGAGATGGAGATACTTTAAATGAAGATATAGCTTTTATGTCAGAGTACACCAAAGATGGTGTAAAAGGAATTAATAAAAATGTTCATTTTTTATATGAATATCCGAAAAATAGAGATATATCCGATGAACAGAAAAATTATATCCAGGGTTACATGAGAGACTTTGAAGATGCCATGGCTTCAGAAAATTTCACTAGTGAGTCTGAAGGCTATAAAAAATACATTGATGTTGATAGCTTTATTGATTTTTTTATTTTGAATGAGATTACAAGAAATGTTGATGCATATAGGATAAGCACTTTTATGAATAAAGACGTAAATGATAAATTAAAAATGGGTCCCATTTGGGACTTTAATATCGCTTTTGGTAATGCAGACTATTGTGAAGGTGGATTAACCAGTGGTTGGGCATATAAATTTAATGAGGCATGCCCAGCAGATGGAATGCTTGTTCCTTTTTGGTGGGATAGATTAATGAAAGATCCAAACTTTACTCAAGCCCTTGAGCAAAGATGGACATCTTTAAGGTTGAATGGATTATCTAATTCTAGCATAATGGGTATTATTGATGAGCTAGTTGGTGAGTTAGAAGATAGCGACGCAATAACTCAGAATTTTGGTAAATGGCTAATATTAGGTACCTATATTTGGCCAAACAATTTTGTTGGTAATAGACATTCAGAAGAAGTCAGTTACCTTAAAGAGTGGATTGAAGGAAGGCTATCATGGATGGATGAGGAAATCTCAAAATTTTAACTCATTAAATTACAGGTGAAAAGGAGAGATTTTTTAAATAAAGGGGCCTTAGGAGTTGTGGGAATTTCCTCCTTTCCTTACAATAATGTCCTTTACAAAAATTTAAAAAAAATTAAAATTACTTTAACCCCGTGGTCATTAATCCGTTCAGGATTTGGGAGTACTGATCCACTTAATGTTAATCACCTAGAATACCCTTTTGTAGCAAAATCGTTAGGCTTTGATTATATCGATCACGAAATGTTTCATTTTCCATCTAAACTTACTGCGAGTTATATCAATAAAATGAATAAATCAATGCATTTAGCTAAAGTGCAAAGTGCAGTAATGCTCACCGGTGGAGTAGGTGATATTGGGGATAAAGATTTATCAAAACGTAAGAATGCCCTCCAAACCTATAGATATTGGATAGATGTTGCCGCGGATTTAAATTGTAAAGCTCTTCGAAACGTATGTGGTCAATATATAACTATTCCCCACGATGAGAAATTAAAATACGCAATAGAAGGTGTAGGGGAATTAGCAAATTATGCTAAATCAAAGGATATAACTCTTTTGATTGAAAACCATAATGGTTATTCTTCTGATCCAATTTGGATGATATCGCTTATGGAAGGTGTTAAAATTAATAACCTAGGAGTATTAGGAGATTTCACAAATTGGACTCTTGAAAGAAATCCAGATACTTTCTATCCAGATCCATACAAAGGATTTGAAATACTTAGCCCCTACATTATGGCCATTAGCGCAAAATCTGAAAAGTTCGATAGTCAAGGTTATGAGACTACCACAGATTATAAAAGAATGTTTAAAATCTTAAGAGAAGCTCCTAATTTCATTTTTGCTGGTGTAGAATTTTCTGGTAATGGGATTTCAAGAAATCAAGGTGCTCTACTTACTCGAAAACTTATAGAAAAAACATTAAAAAGTATTTAACGAGTTAAATAAATCCATCCCATTTTGTCAATTAAACCGTCATTCTCTAAATCTAAAGAATAAAAATAACTTCCCTCAGGAACCTCTCGATCTTGATCTGATGGCCATGTATTTTGATAGTTTATTTTGTTATAAATCTCAACCCCAGACCTGGAATAAATTACAAGTGAACTATTAGGGTAATTTGTTATTTTGACAATATTGAATATATCATTTATACCGTCTCCATTATCTGAAATAAATTCACTTACTAAAAATTTATCGTATTTATAAGAATTCGGATCAATAATATCTGGAACTTGATCATTGTCTATATCAGGATCCTGACAATCTGGAATTCCATCACCATCAAAATCAGGACTTAAAGAATTTTCGTCCTTTGGATCTGAGCCACATTCTATCTCATGTAAATCAGTTTGTCCGTCATTATCATCATCAAAATCGCATAGATCACCAAATTTATCTTTATCGTAATTTTTTTGTAATGTATTAGGCTCTTCAGGACAATTATCGCACAGATCCCCCACTCCATCTTGATCAATATCTGATTGATCCGAGTTTGATATATTCGGACAATTATCATTTACTATTAAATTATAATCTGTGGAGTAAAATATACCATCCCCATCTTTATCAAGATTTGGAAATTCATTTATATCTAATTTATCTGTATTGAAAAAGGATTCTATATCATCATCATAACCATCTCCATCGTCGTCATCATCTAAACAATCTGGAATACCGTCACCATCCGTATCAGCAGGTATTTCTTCATAATCAAGAGGATCTGTTCCACAAATAATTTCATTTTCGTCACTTTGTCCATCATTGTCATCATCATCGTCAAAATAATCTATAACTAGATCCAGATCTGTATCAATGGGAAAATCATCTTCATCAAGGCTATTTGTTCCAACATCATCCTCTAATTCGTCTGAAAAACCATCATTGTCGTCGTCGTCATCTGAGTTATTACCAACTCCGTCGTTGTCTGTATCAGTCCATTCATTAGGATCGAATGGAAATGCATCTGTATCATCCGCGAACCCATCACCGTCTGTATCAATTGTTGGAGAATTAGAATCGCTTGGAGGATTAATTGAGTTACTACATATATTTAAATTATCAGAAATAAAAATATTTACTGTAGCTGATGCTTTATTTCCAGATGTGTCAGTTACAGAGAAAACAATTTCTTTAAGTCCTAAATTATCACATAAAAGCTTTAAGGGACTTTGTTTTTTTCTGATACTTCTTGAAGTTGGTGTTTGATATTGTTTTTGTTGGACTTCTTCTAAAAGGGATTGGTTTTCAGAAATCACCAATCCAGAGGTTTTAAATTTGAGACCATATGACTGTATATTACAATTGTCTGTGCTTCCATTATCGATTAGCTCATAAGGAATATTTAAATTGCTTTGGGAATCTAAGGAAATAACTAAATCCTTCGCTCTAGCAATTGGAGGCTCAATATCAAGAACTGTTACACTTTGAACTTTGGAAGAAGAATTTCCGTTAATATCTGTAACACTGTATGTTACAAATGTCGTACCGATAGGAAACTGCAAAGGTGCATCATTTGATGAGTTCAATATTCCACAATCATCATTAATTAGAATTGATCCTAAATTAACATTAGTTGCAAAACAAGAACCCACATCAGAATTAACAGTTATGTTATCACTTTGAATATTTATAGTGGGTTCAGTAGTATCATTGAATGTAACAAACTGAGTAGCAGTGACAGTATTTCCAAATGTGTCACTCGCAGTCCATGTAATTGTGGTTGTTCCTGATGGAAAAGAACTAGGTGCATCATTTGAAAAAGTGAATGAACAGTTATCACTAACTGTTGGTATTCCAAGAATTATAACACAAGAATTTGATGTTATGTTTGGTGGAGGTATGATACTCGGTGAAATATTATCTTCAACTGTGACACGCTGAAAGGAAACTGAAGTATTACTTGCTAAGTCTGAGACACTCCAAGTAACGGTTGTTGTTCCAATCGGATATATATTTGGTGCATTATTAGACACACTACCAACTGTGCAATTATCAGAAGTAGTTGGATTTCCTAAAACAACCCCTGTTGCTTCACATGAATTTATATCTGTAGTCACCACAACATCTGCTGGAGGTGAAATTAGTGGTGCAATTGTATCAGATACAGTAACCAATTGAGTCGCAGAGACAGTATTTCCTGAGGAATCTGTAACTGACCAAATAACAGGGGTTATTCCAATAGGAAATGTTAATGGGGCATTATTTGTTGGTGAAACAACCCCACAATTGTCTGTTGCTGATGCTACACCAATCGTTATTGAACAATTTGCTGAAATTATATCTGCTGGGATTGTTAAAGTTGGACTTTCAACATCAAAAACTGTAATTGTTTGTGTCACAGTAGTGGTATTGCTAGCATTATCTGTAACTGTCCAGGTTAGGATGTTTATTCCTTTATTGAAGGTCAATGAGGGCTTATCACTTTCTACCATAATAATTGTGCAATTATCAGAAGTTGTTGGTGTTCCAACATCAGATTGTGAAAGAACAACTTCACATGATCCTGGATCTGTATCGACTGATATATTAATGGGTGGCGTAACAGTTGGTGGTGTTATATCACTAGGAACTACTGAAATATTTTGTGTTAATCCTACAATATTTCCGTCAGTTAAAGTTGTGGAAATAGTTACTGAAAAATTTCTTATTACATTACTAGGTGAATAAAGTTTAGTGAAAGAGAAAGTTGAAGTTGACATTCCGCTTGAGCCTATTTCACCATTACCAAAATCAAAATTCCAGGATGCGGCAGGAGCCGGTATTGCGTTGACAGTTACATCTTCTAATCCCCAATTATCCCAAATATCCCCGTCATTATCAGGTTGATACCACCTGAAAATTGTTGAAGAGGTTTGAGCTGCTAAAGGAATAGCAATATCATTAGCATACCAATCATACCATGCAGCACTATATCCACTTGCTGTATCCCAATCAGTAAAAATATCTTCCCAGGTGTTGCCTCCATTAATAGAGTACTGTAAATAAACTTCTTCATCTACTTTTTCTCCATCTTCACAACCTGGCGCAGGATCATCAGCTCCATACCTAATTAAAAATTCTAAGCTCCCTCCATAGGAAACATCTACCGGATTAGTTTGAACAAATCTTTTCCCGTTATTTGGTCCTCCACTTTGAAGTATTGTAGCCCAAAAATAGTTTGTATTTGAAGGGGTATTCCCTCTTGCAGGATTACATGGTTGCCCAACAGTGTAAGGAGATGACGACCAACCGGTGGGAAGATTTCCATCATTAAAATCAAATTCAGTTACACTATTTTCGCTAGGGATATAAAGAACATTAAAGTTAATTAGAGTTCCACTGCAAGAGGTTGAGGAAACCGTTGTTGAAAATTGAACTTCTTGAGCTAGACTCGAAAAACCGATGAGAAGTAATATGAATAATTTACTGTACTTCAATTACATCAATTTTTGATAAATTAAAATCAATTTTAGGTTCTCTTTTACTATTTATTTTTTCACTCTTAAAAATTCTTAGTTTTATGGGATCATATTCGCACTTCCCAGTCTTTGTTTCAAAAGGCTCTAGTACTAAAGCTATTTTTTCTTCTAGATTTTCTTCAAGACCTTTAAAAAAATTTATTACGTAAGTTTTATCGGTTAAATTTTTTACTCTCATTATGTAATACTCGAAAGCAAAACCATTTTTTTTATCTTCACAAAGCTGGGATTTAAAAGAAATTTCTACTTTTTTGTCTACATAATAAGTTTTCCAATCATCTTGGTTAAGATTTAAAAAACATATAAAATAGATAATTAAAATCATAAGAATTAGAAGATCTTTATTATAAAATTAAAGATTTATTTATAATATTTATCAAGTGAAAATAAATTATGTTTAAGTCAGTAATTTTTGACATGGATGGTGTAATAATTGATAGTGAGCCTCTTCATAGAAAGTCATATTATCTAATGTTTGAAGAACTTAATATACACGTCCCTGAAGATTTATATGTCTCCTTTACAGGAATGGCAACATTGCCTATATGTGAAAAGATTTGCGATTTTTTTTCATTAAATCAATCCCCTCAAACATTAGTTGATACTAAGCGGAAATACTTTAGCGGATTGTTTGAAAAAGGGTATAAGTTACATTTAATTAAAGGTGTATTAGAATTGATTAAACATTACTATGAAAATGGAATTACTTTAGTGCTCGCGTCTTCGGCATCTATGGAAAACATAGAGATGATTTTTAAAAAATTTGACCTCAATCAATATTTTCAGGCTAAAATAAGCGGTGCTGATTTAAAAGAATCTAAACCAAATCCTGAAATTTTTATCAAAGCAACAGAACTTAGTGGAAATTCAAAAAAAGATTGTGTGGTTATAGAGGATGCAACTAATGGCATAATAGCCGCCAAATCGGCAGGACTTTTTTGTGTTGCTTATAATGGTGATGACACAAAAAGTCAAGATTACAGTAAAGCTGACCTTGTAATTAATAACTTTGAAAATATCTACATTGAAAAGTTAAAGACTCTAAAAAGTAATTAATTATACTTCCACCTTAAACCTAAAAAAAATCTTACACCCTGATTAGATGCATATACATATGAAGGGTCAAAAGTCAACGAGTAGGGGTTATTTTGAGTTGGTACAACATTGCCGGTGTCATCAAAAACTACTAGCCTATCAAAAGGATCAAAAGGTCTTGCTATACTGTTTTCAGGAGGTAAAAAATTTAGTAGATTTTTTAAACCACCATATGATTCGAATACATTATTCCATGATTTAGTTAATTGAGCATTTATAATATGAAATGTTTTGGAAAAAGAGGGTCTAGGATCAAAATCTCCAAGTATCGGTAGTTTTAGTGGGCCTGTGGTATTACTTGTAATATCTAAAATGATTCCAGAGTTAATCCATTTTTTTTCTATTTTCAGTACACCTTGGTATCTTTCTGTTAAAAAAGGTGTTGATTTAAAATTTTCTTCTTTTATAAATGAATCAATAAAAGTAGTTCCTAAATTTAAGCGAATTCCATTTTGAATTAATAAATTTAAATTTAGTGAAGCACCTTGATTAGTTGAAGTTCCAATTAGATTACTATAAATAATTTTGGTAGGATCTAAATCATATTTTGGAATTATCTTATTAGAAAATTTTGTATAGAAAATACTGAAATCTATATCCAATAATGCCCCTTGTTTGAAGTATAATTTTTTTAATACGTTAGCATTAAAATTCCACGATCTTTCAGGGTTCAATTCCTCTAAAAAAACAACATCTCTTGCACCAGTAAGTGCTGCATGATCTTCAGTAAAAATCTGAGCAACACGATAACCTGATCCAAAACTCAATCTTAAAATTGTGCTTTTATCAACGTTATTCAATTTATAATTTATCCTTGGGGTTACTATATCCCCATGCAGTGAATTATAATCATATCGTAATCCAAAAAGAAGAGATTGATACTCATTAAATTTCAATTCATCCTGAAAGAAAATTCCTGGTAAATGGATATTTGATGGTAGATTTGAAAATAATTTCTCATTGTAGGTTGCTGTCGTATCATCATCATAATAGGTATATCTGTAAGCTAATCCAACTAGAAGATTATGCTTTTTAAAACTGTTCGTCCAAATAAATTGACCAAAACCAACAGTCTGATTAGCATTGAAAAAATTTAATCCGTATACTGAATTTTGATAATGGTCATTAAAACTAAAATATAAACTGAGATTCTTGTTAATAAGATAATTCCCAAATATTTCAAACCTTGAGGTATAAATACTTTCACCATAAATTTGATCTTTTCCTCTATCTGCTTTGGTCCAATTCATTTGACCTCCCCACCTGTCTTCATAAATGTATCTGGTAGCTAAAGAAAATTTATTGCCAAAAGATAATTTGTTGAAAATTGAAATACGATCTTGCACTGTTAGATCTGTAAATCCGTCTTGATTATTATCTATAGGATTTGAATAATTAAAATAATTTATTCCAAGTAATCCAAAATTATTATTTGAAAGGTTATACTTATATCCTATATCTGTATTTATTTCTCCCCATCCTGAGACAAAGGAGTCTAATGAAATGGTATCTGTATTTTCAGGAAGCCTAGTTATTAAATTAATTAAACCACCAATTGCTTCAGAACCATAAAGAGTGGAAGCTGGACCTTTGACTACCTCAACACGATCAATTAAAGATCTTGGAATTCCTGACAAACCATATACTGTTGACAAGCCACTTACAATGGGGAGACCATCAATTAAAACCATAGTATAACTTCCTTCCTGACCATTTATATGAATGTCCCCTGTGTTACATATATTACAATTCAATTGGGGTCTGATACCATTAATATTTCCAAGAGATTCAAAAATTGAAGCTGTAGGATTTGCCTTAAAAAAAGATTGGCTATAAACCTCCACTGGAGTTGGACTATCTAACTTAGATACTGGTTTTAATGTTGATGACACAACAACTTCCTCAAGAGTCTCGTCAGGTAACAATTCAATAATACCAATATCAAGATTACTTGGAGAAATAATTTTAACCACAGGCTTATATCCAACAAATGAAAAAATCAGTTTTTGACTATTCCCTATATATGAATTTATTACGAATTGTCCGTCATTACTAGTAATAGTACCAATGTTAGATTCTTTTAAAAAAACATTAACGCCTTTTAGGGGCTTTCCATCAGAAACTACTGAACCTACAAATGAAAATTCTTGAGCAAATGTTAGACTAGCAAGAAGAAAAAAGATAAAAAATCGAATTAACATTAAATTTAAGTGAGTTGTAAAATTAATTAATAGTTTTGCACTACAAAACAATTTTTATGCAAAAGACGATAGAAAAAGAAAATTATCTGAAAACATTATATAAGTTAGAAGAAAAGTCTCAGTTAGCCACAGTAACATCTCTAGCTAATCATTTTAAAGTAAGTAAATCGACAGTATCGAATATGATTAAAAAGTTAATGCTAATGAAACTAGTTGATACTCAGCCATACAAGCCAATATTATTGACAAATAATGGAAAAAAGACAGCTGTTGAAGTTATATCAAAACATAGGTTAATTGAACTTTATTTATATGAAAAAATGCAATTTAAACTAGACGAAGTTCACGAAATAGCTGAAGAGATTGAACATATAAAAAACATAAAGTTTTTTAAAAGAATGCAGAAAATACTAGGACACAAAAATATAGACCCACATGGAACAATTATTCCAAAATGTGAATTTTAATTTATAATTTATTCTAATTCTCTAATCTTTATATTCTTAAAATATGCTTTTCCTGGATGATCCTGAAAGCAAATAAATCCCTCTGAAAATTTTCCAAAGTCATACCACCTTTTATCACCTAGATATGGATATCCATTTGAATCATTGAATTTACTCTTGGATAGAGCAGAATTCCACTCTGGGCCTCTTAGAGGGAATTCATTTATTAAAACCCCATTTAATTTTACTGATCCCAAATTATTTTTTTGATCAATACTTATAAAGTAGTTATTCCATTGACCAACAGGATTATAATTAAAATTGCTCACCGGTGAAAACAAATCATATACAGATCCTAAGAAGTGCTTTTTTTCTTCTAGATCAGTTAAGACATTATTTAGTTCAATTTCGCCGCCTAATACTTCTTGAGGCTTATTGTAAACAGCAGGATCAATAATTTGAATTTCAGGCCCTGTTTGATAAGGATATTTGTACTCCTTTTTATCAGAAACGCCCCACATAAATCCGCTATTACCTCCTTCTTCGATTTTCCAATCAAATGTAATTTCAAAACTCGTGTAGAATTTGTTTGAAAGTAGACTAGAATCATCTTCACCTGACTCAAGACCAGATATTTTATCAAAAATTAGTATCCCATTTTCGACATACCATCCTTTTTTTGATCCATTATCTTGAAAAATATGCCAACCATCCAGAGAATTATTTTTTATTAATAATTCCCAATCAGTTTGTTGAACTTTACATGAAATGAATAAAAGTGTAACAAAAAAAATTTTATACAAGTTTATTTTTAAAAACATAATGAATGATCAAGTATTGTTAAATCTAACTGAATGAAAGTTAGAGAAAAATCCGCAACTCTTTGTTAAATTTTAGTCACGGATTTTTTAGTACTCGGAGCGGGACTTGAACCCGCACGACCGCAATGGTCATTGGATTTTAAGTCCAACGTGTCTACCAATTCCACCATCCGAGCATACAAAAGAGCGAAAGACGGGATTTGAACCCGCGACCCTCACCTTGGCAAGGTGATGCTCTACCCCTGAGCTACTTTCGCATTTCGGTGTGTAAATGTAAAATAATTTTATTTTTTACTAAATATTGAGACACTTTTTAAACCAAATAATTGAATTTAATTTTAAATTGTCTTTAATAAATCAAAAAATTAAATGTTAATTTCTAGATCAATTCTAATTTCAATTTTATTTTTTTTGTCAAATAACCTATTTGCGCAAAATATTGATAAACCCTTAAACTTTATTGTAATATTTGCTGATGATCTAGGTTATGGTGATTTAAGTTCGTTTGGGAATCCTACAATAAAAACACCAAATCTTGATAAAATGGCCTCTGAGGGACAAAAATGGACGCAATTTTATGCGGGATCAAGCGTGTGCACTCCGAGTAGAGCTGCGCTACTTACCGGGCGATTGGCGATAAGAAGTGGAATGACAAGCAGTAAAGCTAGAGTTTTGTTTCCAGACTCAAAGAATGGCCTTCCAGATTATGAAATCACAATAGCAGAACAATTAAAACAAGTTAAATACAAGACTGCCTGTATTGGAAAATGGCATTTGGGTCATAAAGAAGAATATTTACCTCTTAATCACGGGTTTGATTATTATTATGGTATTCCATATTCAAATGATATGGATGTACCAGAAGATATAATGAGAAAAAAAGGTGGCTACAACAATTTTATGAGTAACCCTGAAAATTATATTATTGAAAACTTTCAAGTGCCTTTAATTCAAAATGAAAAAGTGATTGAACGACCTGCGAACCAAAATAATATTACTCGCCGCTATTCTGAAGAAACAATTAGATTTATAAAAGAAAATAATGACAACTCTTTTTTTATATATCTAGCTCACAATTTACCTCACATTCCACTTTTTGCATCAAAAGATGCCGTAGGTAAAAGTTCTAGAGGTCTCTACGGTGATGTGATTGAGGAAATCGATTATGGAATTGGTGAAATATTAAAAACTTTGAAACATGAGGGTCTTGACAAAAATACACTTGTTGTTTTTACATCCGATAATGGACCATGGACTGCATATAAGGATAATGGGGGTAGTGCTGGCCCTCTGCGAGCTGGAAAAGGGACAACTTGGGAAGGTGGAATGAGAGTACCAACAATATTCTGGCTGCCCGGAATAATTTCGCCTGGAATTATAAATCAAATTGGCTCAACAATGGACTTATTTACAACATTTAGTAACATTGCTGGGGTTCCTATTCCCAAAGATCGCCAATTAGATAGTTATGATTTAGGACCAAGACTCTTTGAAAATAACCCGTCTTCTAGGAACCACATTTTTTATTACAGAGGAAATGAATTATATGCTGTTAGGTTTGGTGAATATAAAGCCCATTATATAACTCAAGGTGAATATGGTCTCTATGGAGGAAAAAAAAATCATAATCCACCTTTACTCTATAATTTAAACAAAGATGCTTCCGAGAAATATAATATTTCAAAAGAATATCCAGATATAATTAAAAAAATTAATCGAATTGTTACAGAACACAAACAAAAAACGATAATTGGAAAAGATCTTTTAATTGAAAGAGATGATTGAGTCCACCTCTATTTTTTTGACAATTTTCTTTTAATTTGACTCAATTGCATTAATGCTTCTACCGGAGTCAAATTATCGATGTCTATTTTATAAATCTCTTCTCTAATCTCCTCAAGTAATGGGTCATCTAAATTGAAAAAAGTCAATTGTAAGTCTGTATTTTCTTTTGTTTTCCCATTTTTATTTTCTAAAGAGTGTAATTTTTCGAGAACTTTGAGTTTTGCTTTAGCAACTGTTAGAACATGTTTTGGCATACCTGCCATTTTTGCTACGTGAATTCCAAAACTGTGAGCACTACCTCCTGGAATAAGTTTCCTTAAAAATAAAACATCTTCTTTCGTCTCTTTTATTGAAACATTAAAATTTTTAATCCTTTCGTAAGATTTAGCCATGTCGTTTAATTCATGATAATGAGTAGCAAATAATACTTTTGGTCTAAAAGGATGCTCATGAAGATATTCAGCAATAGCCCAAGCAATCGAAATTCCATCATACGTGCTTGTTCCCCTGCCTATCTCATCCAAAAGAACTAAGCTGTCTTTTGAAATGTTATTTAGAATAGATGATGTTTCATTCATTTCAACCATAAATGTAGATGCTCCCATAGAAATATTATCACTTGCCCCAACTCTGGTAAAAATTCTATCTACAATACCTAAAGTAGCCTTAGTTGCAGGAACAAAACTTCCAATTTGGGCAAGTAGTGATATTAAAGCTGTTTGGCGAAGAAGAGCAGATTTACCAGACATGTTAGGCCCTGTTATCATCATTATTTGTTGATTTTCTCGATTTAGTTTTAGATCATTTGATATATATGGTGTTCCGATTGGAAGCTGTTTTTCAATTACAGGATGACGCCCACCTTTTACATCTATGTCGGTGTGATCAGTCATATTCGGTTTAGAATAATTGTTCTTTTTAGCTGTTTTTGCAAAATTGCTGAGAACATCACAAAATGCTATTGCTGACGCATTTTCTTTGATAGTTTCTAATTCGTTTTGTAAAAGCCTTAATAAGTCTAAAAAAAGATTTTGTTCCAACAATAAAATACGCTCACCAGCATTCAAAATTTCTGATTCAAAACTTTTAAGTTCTTCTGTAATATATCGCTCAGCATTAACCAAAGTTTGTTTTCTGACCCATTCATTTGGCACCTTGTCCTTATGGGTATTTCTAACTTCAAAATAATATCCAAAAATATTGTTGAACGCTATTTTGAGAGATGGAATTTGAGTACGATCTGTTTCCCTTTCAAGCATCTCGTTTAAATGAGATTGAGACTTATTTTTCAAACTTCTTAAGGAGTCTAATTGTTCAGAATAACCCTCTGCAATTACATTACCCTTCGATACTAAAACTGGTGCATCGGGATGAATTCTTGATTTAAGTGAAGCTATCAAATTATCCAAACTAGGTAAATTTTGAAACCTTTTTTTCAGAATTTTTGTTTTTCCTTCTTTTATTTTAATTTTTATTTTTTTAACTATTTCTAGCGAATTTGATAGTTGATTTAATGCCCGTGGGGAAATCTTTTCAGTAGCTATCTTAGAAATTACTCTTTCAATATCAATTATTTGTTTAAGCGAGGTGCGAACATATTCTAAATCATTGTTGTTATCTAAAAACTCTTCCACAATATTTTGCCTTAGCTTAATCAGGTTCAATTCTTTTAATGGAAATGTAATCCACTTTCTCAACAATCGAGCTCCCATTGCTGTTTGAGTATTGTCTATGACATCTATTAAGGAAGCTCCTTCAAGATGATTGGGAGCAAAAAGTTCTAAGTTTTGTTGGGTAAATTTATCTAAATGAACATAATTACCTTTATTAATTGGAGTGATTCGATTAATGTGTTGTAATTTATCATTCTGAGTTTCTGACAGATAATGCATTACAGCACCAGCAGCACTTATTCCTTCGTTATCCTTTTCAATACCAAACCCTTCAAGGGAACTTGTTTGAAAATGTGATGTTAACTTTTGACTCGCAGTACTTATCTCAAAGGCCCAATCTTCCATGTAAAAACATGGATGTTGTAAACCGAATTGCTCATTAAAAAATTTTTTCATAGGCTTTGGAACTAATACTTCACTTGGATTATAATTCTGAAGTAATTGCTCAATTTCATTTTTATCTCCATCGGTAACCAAAAAATCTCCCGTTGAAATATCTAAAAATGATATACCAAATTTTTTATTAAAATAAACTGCAGCTAGATAGTTATTTTTCTTTTGATCCAAAACATCTTCATTAATCAATACCCCCGGAGTAACTAATTCAGTAACTCCTCTTTTAACAATTTTTTTTGTTAGTTTAGGATTTTCAAGTTGATCACATATTGCCACACGACAACCTTCTTTGACGAGTTTTGGTAAATAACTATTTATTGAATGATGTGGAAATCCAGCAAGCTCAGTTTCACTAGAACTCCCTGCACCTCGCTTAGTTAAAATAATACCAAGTATTTTAGATGCCTTTATTGCGTCGTCACCGAAAGTCTCATAAAAATCTCCCACACGAAACAATAATAGTGCATCAGGATACTTTGATTTTATCCTATTAAACTGTTTCATTAGTGGAGTTTCTTTTACTTCCTTTGCCACGAAAATTTTGTTAAAAATTTATACTTGAAATTTATAATTTTTTCCAAAAACGTAGGCTTAAAATAAGAACATAAAACTTAGACTGTGTATTTTTGTTAATAATACCATTTATGCGTAAACTAAAAAATGAAGAATTAGTTCGAAAATCAATACAAGATTTTAAAACCTCAGAAAAAATACCATTAATTTTAATCTTAGACAATGTCAGAAGTTTAAACAATATTGGATCAATATTTCGTATATCTGATGCATTTCTAATTGAGAAGATTATACTCTGCGGTATTACAGCTTGCCCCCCACATAAAGACATCCATAAAACTGCTTTGGGTGCTACGGATAGCGTATCGTGGGAATACTATAGCTCTACAATACAAGCTGTAAAAAAACTAAACAGTGAAGGCAAATCTGTTTGGGCAGTTGAACAGACTGAAAATGCAACCCTCCTAGAAAATTTCAGACCAATACCTAAAAAGTCATATTGCTTTGTCTTGGGTAACGAAGTAAAGGGGGTTGATCAACTAGTTGTTGATTATTGCAATAAAGCTATTGAAATCCCTCAATTTGGGACAAAACATTCTCTTAATATAAGTGTAGCTGCAGGGATTATTGTTTGGGATTTTTATGTCAAAATGAGGCCCTAAAAATTGCTCGTAAAATTTTTTCAAACTCAAATTGATTTTTATTAAAATCTATATTATCTAACGAATATTCTAAAATTGGAAACTCGAAATTTTTTATAATTAAGTGATATCCTTTTTCTAATTTCTTAAGATAAGAAAGCTTTATTTCCTTTTCAAAAGACCTGTCTCTTTTTTTTATTTGCTGCTCTAACTCTTTAAAGTTTTTAGTGAGAAGAACTACCAAACTAGGAATTTTAATTTTATCCATCTTATTGTCAAAATCTTTTTTAAAACTTTCATAATCATTGTTTTTAAGATTTTGTTTGGCAAAAACAAGACATTTAAAAAAGCAAAAATCTGCAACAACTTTATCATTATTTTGTTGCCAAAAAATTTTATCATTTTCAAAACGATTATTTAAAAAAAATGTTTCTGTGCTTAAAGCGTGCATACTTGGATCTTTGTAAAAATTTTCTAAATGTGGATTTGAATTATAATCTTCTGAATAAAATTTAATATTATATTTTTTTGATATCATTTTAGCTAGAGTCGTCTTTCCTACCCCAATGTTTCCCTCAATTGATATAAAGGGGAATGATTTGAAAATTGGTGGCAGACTTAAATCAATGTTTGCTTGAACAATTTTTATTTTATCTAATTGATGATAATTTAATTCAGTAATTGTTTTTCGTAAAACAGGATGCTTGAATTTTGGGGCTATATCTAATAACGGTTTTAAAATAAAGTTTCTTAAATGTAATTTAGGGTGAGGAATTTTTAAGTCTTTTGAATAGATAATTTCATTCTTATAAAAAAGTAAATCTAAATCTATAATTCTATCCTGGTATCCTCTTTCTGAATTCCTTTTTCTACCCAATTTGTCCTCCACATCTAAAAGTATTTTTAATAATGCATTTGGTTTTAAGGAGGTTTTTAAAATAGCGCATGCGTTATAAAAGTGGGTGCTTTCAAATCCCCAAGAAGGTGTTTCGTAGACATTTGATAATTCTCTTATCGTTATAGGGTGGTCCTCAATCAAAGCTAATGCTTTGTAAATAAAACCGATCCTATTTCCGATGTTACTACCTAATGAAATGATGATAGGTTCTAACATTAATAAACTCTAATACTTACAAAGCTACAAAACCCTATATTTGCACCACCAATAATCATAAAATGAATTTTTTAAAAACTTTTTTTGCATCAGTTTTGGGTTCACTCACAGCTTTTGGTTTATTGTTAGCTTCAGTTTTGATTATGGTTTCAGGTTTTGCAAGCCTAGTTAATACTTCAACGGCAATAAAAACAATCAGCCCTAATAGTATATTGGAATTGGATATGAGAATCCCTATTGTAGAACGTGCTCCTAGAAATAATCCGATTCAAAATGTTTTAGGATTAAGTGAAAAAGTAATTGGATTACATGATATAATTTCAGCAATTAAAATTGCTGGTAACGATTCTAAAATAAAAGGCATAAGTCTTCGTTCTGATTATACAACAACCGGGTGGTCTCAAACCAACAGTATAAGAAAATCCTTAAAGGCTTTTAAAGAAAAAGGGAAATTTATTTATGCTTATGGAGATTTTTTTACTCAAAAAGGCTACTTTCTTTCTTCTATAGCTGATTCAACTTTCATAAACCCCGTGGGCTCACTTGAACTTAAAGGACTTGCTTCTGAAGTATTGTATTTCAAAGATTTTCAAGATAAATATGGTTTTAAAATGGAGGTAGTCCGTCATGGTAAATATAAGAGTGCTGTAGAACCATTCATTCAAAACGAAATGAGTTCAGAAAACGAATATCAAATAACCACCCTTCTTAATGATATATGGTCAATTTTAAGTGATGATATTTCTCTATCTAGAAATCTTTCTGAGGATGAGCTCGATAAACTCATAGAAACAGATAATATTTCAATGCCTGAACAAGCATTAAAATCTAAGCTTGTTGATGATGTCATTTACGAAGATGTTTTCAAACAGAAAATAAAAGTCCGTCTTGGGCTTGAGGAAAAAGAAGACATCAATAAATTAAAAATTAACGAGGTAAATTCTAGCATAAGCTACTATAATTATGATGTTAAAGATAGAATTGCTGTTGTTTTTGCTAAAGGTCCTATTTTATATGGTCAAGGAACTGAGTCTATAATTGCCCAAGAAGTTTTTGTTGAAACTTTAGAAGAATTAGCTCAAGATGATTGGATTAAAGCAGTTGTAATAAGAATTGATTCTCCAGGAGGAAGTGCTTTAGTATCAGAATTAATTTGGAGGTCTACCGTGAAATTAAAAGAGCAAAAGCCTGTAATTGTATCTATTGGGGATACTGCAGCATCCGGTGGATATTATATAGCAACTGCTGCAGATCATATTTTTGTGGATCCCATGAGTGTTACTGGTTCAATAGGGGTTTTTGCTACATTACCAAATGCGAAAGGTTTGTTAGATAAAGTTGGTATCAGTGCTCAGTCAGTTCAAACCCATTCTAATGCACTTGGATACAGTACATATCAACCCATAACAAAAGCATTCAAAAAACAACTAAAAAATGGGATTGAAAAAACCTATAATATCTTCAAAGAGAGAGTAATAAATGGACGCTCTCTGGATCCCAATATCGTTGAAGAACTTGCTCAAGGTAAAGTATGGAGTGGGAAAAGAGCCCTTGACCTAGGACTAGTTGATGAAATAGGAGACTTGGAAAATGCCATAAATTTCGCTGCAAAAACAGTAGATTTGAAAAAATTCAATGTCATAGAATACCCAAAGTTTGAAGAAAGTCTAGAGAATATGCTTTTAGGACTCTCAATAAAAAATGATAATAATGATTTTTTAGAAAACGTATCTATAAAACAGTTATTACTTAATTTGAGAAAATTGGAAACTAAGATTGATCCACAATACATTCAAACTCTTTTACCTTTTGAAATTATTATTCATTAGATGAACAAAAAAAAAGAAGAACTAGCTAAGGTAATTTACTTTTTACTTTCAGGTCTTTTTATAACCTCTTTGGTTGTATCTAATTTGATTTTCCAAAAATTCTTCTATTGGTATCCTATAAACTTAAATATCTTAGGAAATAAACTTTTTGAGCTTTCTGTTGGGATACTCCCCTATCCAATTACTTTTCTAATTACTGATCTAATTTCAGAAATTTATGGTAAGAAAAGAGCAAACCAAGTCGTTATTATTGGAATTTTTGCTTCTTTTTTCTCAATGGGAATATTATTAATGGCAAATGCAGTGCCAGCAATTGAAAATTCACCAATTGATGATGATACTTTCAATCAAGTTTTTGCCTTTTCACCCATAGCGGTTTTGGCGTCAATGATAGCCTATTTAATTGCCCAATTTGTTGATATTCGTATTTACCATTTTTGGAAAAAGCTCACAAATGGAAAAATGCTTTGGTTAAGAAATAATTTTTCAACCTTTAGTTCTCAATTTATCGATACTTTCTTAGTAGTTGGTCTTTTAAGTATTTTTGGTGTTTTACAATGGAAACTATTTTGGGCACTTGTTCTCTCGGGGTTCTTATTTAAAATTATAGTTGCTGCATTAGACACTCCATTACTTTATTTGTTTGTAGGAATTTTTAGAAAAACTTTCGGACTGAAACCTACAGATGAACTTGAAATATAATTATGAAAAAGAAACAAGATGAGATTAGATTAAATAAATACCTCAGTGAAATCGGTCATTGTTCTAGAAGAGTTGCTGATAAATTGATAAATGAGGGTAGAATTAAAATTAATGGAAGTGCTGTTGTTTTAGGCCAAAAAGTGAAGGCCGGCGACCAGGTTGAAGTTGATGGTTTGTTGGTTGAAAATAATGAGGAAAAGTCAGTTTATATAGCATTTAATAAGCCAGTAGGTATTGTTTGTACAACTGACACCAAGGTTGAAAAAAATAATATTATTGATTACATAAATTACCCAACTCGGATTTATCCAATTGGTAGGTTAGATAAAATGAGTGAGGGATTAATTTTGCTAACTAATGATGGTGATATAGTAAACAAAATTTTAAGGGCTCGTAATAATCACGAAAAAGAATATATTGTTACAGTGAATAGGCCGGTAAACTCAGAGTTTATTAATAATATGACAAATGGTGTTCCTATTTTGGATACAATAACAAAAAAATGTGAAGTAGAACAAATACATAAAAATCAGTTCAGAATAATTTTAACTCAAGGTTTAAATCGACAGATAAGAAGAATGTGTGAATATTTTGGCTATAAAGTAATTAAGTTAAGGCGGATTAGAATTATGAATATAAAGCTTAATACAAAAGTCGGTAGGTATAGAGACCTTACAAAAAAAGAAAAAAAAGTGTTGTTTGAGATGACCATTAATTCTAAAAAAGCAGTCTAAGGAAAAAAACTAAGTTTAACTCTTTGACCTTCATTCGACCGAACATTAAAAACGGTTTGATCTTCAAAAAGCATATATTGAGCCTTTACACCTATTAACTTTCCCTCATAAACAGAGCTCTTCAATAGGTTCAAACTATTAACTTTAGTGGGGTAACATTGTACTGGGAAAAAAATCTTTTCTAAACTCTGCATGGTTCCTTTATAAGGCTCTAATTCTTTGGGCAAGCATTCAATCGATTTTTTAAAAGCTTCTTCCCATTTAACAGGAGTAATTTCATTTTGCAACATTTTTCTCCAATTTGTTTTGTCAGAAAAGTATTTTTTTAAAGCAACCTCTCCAATACCAGCAAGGTATCTGTTGGGAACTTCAATTATAGGCATAGCTTCGTGTGCTCCCTGATCTATCCAACGTGTTGGTATCTGAGTTTTTCTTGTTACACCAACTTTTAGATGACTACTCAATGCAAGATAAATAATATGGGGTTGTAATTGGATTTTTTTTTCGTACTCCAAATCTCTATCTGGTTGATTTAAGTGAGCTTTACTAAGTTCAGGACGCATAACCCAATCCCCTGCAGCAGGATTTTCATAAAAACAAGATTTACAAAAACCCTGTCTAAATATTTCAACTTCTTGTGAACATAATAAGCATTCAGAACCAATATGAGAAATACTCAATTTCTTACCAATATGCTGATTTAAATGAACAAATCCTTTGTCCATATTTAAGAAATAATTAATCGGATTTTTATATTCGGTAATCATTTTTTTTAATGTCCCCTGAAGCATCTACTCAATAAGATTTATTTAAATTTACAACGTTAATATAGTGATTATTTAATGCCTATACCCTTATTTAATTCAATTGCGTCATGGATTCTCAAAAAGAGAATTCACCAAATGGAACTATTTACAAAATATCCAAATGAGGTTCAAAATGAATTATTATTTAATTTGTTACAAAATGCCCAAAACACGGAAATTGGAAAAAAATATAGCTTTAGTGAGATAAATAGTTACGATGTATTTAAAAAAAATATCCCTATTAATACTTATGAGGATATCGAAGCTGATGTTGAAAGGTGCAGAAAGGGAAAACAGAATATTTTTTGGCCTACTCAAATTAAATGGTTTGCAAAATCTAGTGGAACGACCAATTCAAGAAGCAAGTTTATACCTGTAAGCAATGAAGCTCTTGAAGATTGTCATTACAAAGCCGGCAAAGATATGTTATGTATATATTTCAATAATAATGAAAACTCACAACTTCTTACAGGTAAATCTTTAAGACTAGGTGGAAGCAATGAATTATACAACAATAATAACAGTTACTTTGGTGATCTCTCATCTATAATAATTCAGAATCTGCCATTTTGGGCAGAATTAAGTAGTACACCCAGTAACAAGACCTCTCTAATGCCTGAGTGGGAGACAAAGATGAAAGCAATAGTTAGTGAATCAATTCCTGAAAAAGTAACTAGCTTGACAGGTGTGCCATCATGGATGTTAGTCCTACTTCAGAATGTTTTAAAAGAAACTGGAAAAAGTAATATCTCTCAAGTTTGGCCTAATGCAGAAGTATACTTTCATGGTGGAGTTAGTTTTAAACCATATAAGAAGTTGTATCATAAATTAATTCCGAAAAATAATTTCCGATATTATGAAATTTATAATGCCTCTGAAGGATTTTTTGGAATTCAAGATAAAAACGATTCAGACGAACTACTTCTTATGTTAGATTATGGAATTTTTTATGAATTTATTCCTTTTAATGGATATAATGAGGATTCCAGTAAAATAATTCCTTTATCTGAAGTTAAATTAAATACTAATTATGCAATGGTTATAACCACAAATGCAGGTCTTTGGAGATATAAAATTGGAGATACAATTCGTTTTACAAGTTTGTCCCCATATCGAATACAAGTAACAGGACGCACAAAACATTTTATAAATGTGTTCGGAGAAGAACTTATTATTGATAATGCTGAAAAAGCACTTGAAAAAGTCTGTTCTCAAACAAAAAGCAACGTTTTCAATTACACAGCGGGACCTATTTTTATGGAAAAAAATAAGCAAGGTGCACATGAATGGATTATAGAATTTGATAGAGAGCCTGAGGATCTCTCACTTTTTTGTAGACTTTTTGATAAAGCACTTCAAAATGAAAACTCAGATTATGAGGCTAAAAGATATAATAACATGACGTTAAAACCATTAAGGCTTCATAAGGCGCGAAAAGGTCTATTTTATAAGTGGCTATCTCAAAAAGGAAAGCTTGGTGGTCAGCATAAAGTACCTAGACTTTCTAATTCTAGGGAAATTTTGGATGAATTGTTAAAAATGAATTATTAAGAAACTATTTTAAGATCTGAAAACTCAGCATTTGATAGCTTTTGATCAACATAAAGCTTAGTAACCTTTAGTTCTTTGATATTAGTATTTGGAAGCTCGTACATTGCATCATTTAGTATTGCCTCACACAAAGATCGTAAACCTCTCGCTCCAAGCTTAAATTGAAGAGCCTTTTCAACTATATAATCTAATGCCCCTGGAGTGAATTGTAAATTTATTTTATCCATTTTGAATAATTTAACATATTGCTTTATAAGTGCATTTTTTGGAGATGTTAAAATTAGTCTTAATGCAACATTATCTAATGGGCTCATGTAAGTTAATACTGGTAATCTTCCTATGATCTCTGGTATTAGCCCAAAGGACCTAATATCTCCAGGTGTAATATGTCTTAATATTTCATCTTTGTTGAAATGTACTTTTTCAAAGGTATTTTTATAGCCTATAGCCTTAATATTTAACCGTTTATTTATATGGGTCTCTATCCCGTCGAATGCTCCACCAGCGATAAACAAGATGTTCGATGTATCTAATTCAATAAATTTTTGATCTGGGTGCTTGCGTCCACCTTTTGGAGGTACATTTACAATCGTTCCTTCCAATAATTTTAACAGAGCCTGCTGCACTCCCTCGCCGGAGACATCTCTTGTTATAGAAGGATTGTCACTTTTACGAGCAATTTTATCAATTTCATCAATAAAAACAATTCCCCTTTGAGCGCGATCAAGATCATAATCAGCAGCTTGAAGTAGTCGAGTTAAAATACTTTCCACATCTTCGCCTACATAACCAGCTTCGGTTAAAACTGTTGCGTCTACAATTGCTAATGGTACATTTAAAAATTTTGAAATAGTTTGTGCTAAAAGGGTTTTTCCCGTACCTGTAGGGCCAACAATCAAAACATTACTTTTTTGTATTTCAATATCATCTTCTTTCAAATCTACTTGAAGCAAACGTTTATAGTGATTGTAAACAGCCACAGCCAAAACGCGCTTTGAAACTTCTTGTCCCACAACATATTCATCCAAAAAAGCTTTTATTTCCTTAGGTGGTTTTAATTCAATATTTAGTGAATTTGATTCCTGTTCAGAAGACTCTTCAACTAGTATTCCATGAGCTTGAATAATGCAACTATTACAAATGTGTGCATCTAGACCAGCAATAAGTAATTCGGTATCAGATTTAGGTTTACCACAAAACGAACAATTTAATTCAGACTTGCTCATGGATTAAAATTTATTCTGGTGCATTTTTAAGTACTTCATCGACCATACCATAATTTTTAGCCTCCTCTGCTTTCATCCAATAATCACGATCACTGTTTTCAGTTACTTTCTCTTTACTTTGCCCAGAATGTTTAGAAATTATTTGATATAACTCGTCTTTAAGTTTTAATATTTCTCTGGCTGTGATCTCGATATCTGACGCTTGTCCTTGAGCACCGCCTAGAGGCTGGTGTATCATTACCCTCGCATGGGGAAGTGCAGAGCGTTTTCCTTTTTGACCAGCACAAAGTAAAACTGCTCCCATTGAGGCAGCAATACCTGTACAAATCGTAGCAACATCTGGAGTTACAAATTGCATTGTATCATAAATACCTAGGCCAGCATAGACTCCACCACCTGGCGAATTGATATACATCTGGATATCACGAGAAGAATCTGTACTCTGCAGGAATAATAGTTGTGCCTGTATTATATTTGCAACCTGATCATCTATAGCGGTACCCAAAAACATAATTCTATCCATCATTAGACGAGAAAAAACATCCATCTGAGCGACATTTAGTTGTCTTTCTTCAATAATGTAAGGGGTCATACTACTTACAATTTTATCATAATACATTGCATTTATACCATGTTGCTTTGTTGCATATTTTTTAAATTCTTTACCGTAGTCCATTTTCTAAATTTTCATCAAAATTAATGAAATTATCAAGCTTTACCGTAAGCTTCTTTTATAAAGACATCAAAACCGACTTTTTTCTTTTTTAATGGTGCTTTCTCTAAATAAAATTTTAGCATCTTTTCACCTATCAATTGCTGAGAAATCCTTTTTGTTTCCTCTTGATTTGTTAAAACTTTAGAAACCAATGCGTCAACTTGTTTTTTGTCAATACTTTGTCCGTATTGTTTCATTTGACTTTCCACAATATTCTTTGCAAAATTTTGAAGTTCCTCAAAAGTGTAATTAAGATTGTTTTCTTTTATAATTTTACCCTCAATAAGTTGATAACGGATTCCTTTTTCTGACTTTTCAAATTCTTCTATTGCATCTTTTTCTGTTAGGGGTTCTTTACCTGAATTTTGAATCCAATTTTTTAGGAAGTCTTCTGGAAGTTTAAATTTGGTCTTTTCAACTATGGTTTCAGATATATCATTAATCAGTTTTTGATTTGATTGTGGTTTTAATCGGTTTTCTAAACCTATTTTAATTTTTCTCTTCAAATCTTTTTCAGTCTTAACTGAACCTTTCTCATACAATTTATCGAAAAGTTCTTGATTTAATAAAGCAGGAACTCTTTCATTTATTTCTTTAATTTCGATCGTAATTTCATTTGCAGAAATTTCCTCCAACTTATTGTCATCAAAATTAGTAAAGCGTTTAATTGTATTGCTTTCCTTAAAAAGACCCTTGATTTTTATTTGAAAACTTTTTCCGACACTAGCAGCTTTAAGTTCATTAATAGCTTTTTTAGATTTTACTTCTTCAAGTTTAAAATTACCAATTTTGTTTATACCTATATTCTCATTTTTGAGTTCTGCAATAATTTCGTATTTGTTTTGAACCTTTTCACGCGTTACTAATTTCCCATATTGGTTCTTTAAATAATCCAATTGCTCTTCTATCATTTTTTTATCTGGTTCAATTTGATAATGAGTTACTTTTTTTAAAACATTTAGATTGATATCAAATTTTGGTGATAGACCTAACTCAAATTCGAATGTCATTTTTTCAGCTCTCCAATCAAATAGATCATTGTTACTCTTAGGCATAGGACTTCCAAGTAATTCAATTTTTTCTTTTTTAATGTATTTTTCTAAATTTTCGCTTACTAGCTTATTAACTTCATCTGCTATTACAGCCTTTTGGTATTGTTTCTTTATGATACCCAGTGGTACATTTCCTTTTCGAAATCCTGGTATGTTCGCTTTTTTTCGGTAATTATTTAAAATGGAATCAACTTTTGATTCATAATCTTTGCCCTCAATTTCTATTTTGATAACTGCATTGAGATCATCAATTTTAGTTTTGCTTATATTCATGAAGCTTAAATTAGTGGCCAAAATTACACTTTTTTTATTATCACAACAAGGATTTATGTGCCATGCCACAAACTCAGAATAGAGGTAATTTGTGAACACAAAAAAGAAAATAATAAACTCTAGGATTTTTATAACAATTTTCAACTATATTTGCCATCCGAATTAATATTTAAGGATCGAGTATCCTTGCAAATTAATATGTTATGCCACTAAAATTAAGACTTCAGAGACACGGTAAAAAAGGAAAACCATTTTATTGGCTTGTTGCAGCCGATTCACGAGCAAAAAGAGACGGTCGCTACCTAGAAAAAATTGGCACCTACAATCCTAATACAAATCCTGCTACTGTAATAATTGACATAGATCGTGCCGTTGAATGGTTGGAAAAAGGAGCTCAGCCTACAGATACTGCAAGAACGCTTTTATCATATAAGGGAGCAATGTTAAAACATCACCTGAATGGAGGAGTAAGAAAAGGCGCTCTTACCCAAGAAATGGCTGACAAAAAACTTGCTGATTGGCTCAAAGAAAAAGAAGCAAAAATTCAGGCCAAAAAAGATAATTTATTAAAAGTAAGTGAAGAAGATAAGTTAAAAAGACTGGCTGCAGAAAAACAAGCAAGTGAGAAAAGACTAGAGAATGCCGCTGCAAAAGAGGCAGCAGCAACCCAAGAAGAATCTTCAACTGAAGAGGCTCCTGCTGCTGAAGAGAATCCTG
>CABYPG010000004.1:0-124761 GCA_902520765.1 uncultured Bacteroidota bacterium | reverse complement strand
AGCTGTTATCTGTATTGAATCTCCACTACATATTGTGTCTCCAGAGGCATTAGTATCGATAGTAGCTACAGGATCACTTAAAACATCTATAGTTACCGATGCTGTATACGTACAACCCCCTCCAGGTGTAGTTACCTCAAAAGTAACTTCAGCACCGTTAGGAATCACCCCTGCTGCTGCATTATATGTAGAGTTCGTTTCCCCTCCTATTGGCGCTCCGTTTAACAACCACCTAAAGGTGTCACCTGCTACAAAATTCTGTCCTGTGAAGGTTATTGCATCAGAAGCACATATCCTGTTGTCCGCATCACTTGTAGCTATATTAAGATTACGATCTTGATCAACAGTTATTGTTACCTCCGTCGCTGAAGGTGTCGCATCACAGAAAACACCGTTAGCCTGTGCTTGGGTAAGTCGCCTAAAGGAAGTGGTCTCCACAATATTAAATGTTCCTGCAGCCAAAACAGCGCTTGTTTGACCTGCAATATTTTGCCACGCAGCCGCACCTACCTTATATTGCCATTGGTAAGTTGCAGTAGCAGTCGCAGAAGCTCCTGCTGCAGTACCCAACGAGGCACTAGCAATTTCAGGTTGGGCTTCTCCAGGACATATATTAACATCCCCTGGAGCGGTTATATTTCCAGGTGTTACTACATAAGGAACTAGAACAGTTAGTGATGCTGTATCCGAACAACCGTTTGCATTTGTAACTGTCACTAAAACTACCGTGTCTGTTGTTATACCTGTGGTAGTTAAAACATTACCCGCAACATCTGCTGGATTGGCATTTGCTCCATTCAAGGTAAATGCATAAGTATATCCTGGTACGGGTGGCCTTGCTTCAATAATTACTTGTTCACCTGAACATATTGTGTCTCCAGTTGCATTTGAAAAAATGGAAGCAGAGGAAACTTCACCAAAAAAGTCAACTAGAATGGTAATTTCATCTGTGAAAGTACATCCGTTTGCAACAATCTCCACACTAATTCTATCTCCATTATCAAATTGACCAGCTCCGCTCCCAGCTGTTGCAGTTACAGTTCTTGAAGGACCAGCTGCTCCTAATGGAGCTCCATTTTTAAAAAATCTGTAAGTATCTGCTCCATCAGGTGCTGTAATGGTTATCGTATCTCCTGCACAATAAGAATTGTCTGTGACACCTGTTACTAGAGTAGGATCAAAATTGGCCTTAACATTTACAGAAACAATATTTGATGTTAAATTCCCACAGGAAAGTGGTTCATTGAAGATCCCATCACTATTTGAGTCATAGTAAACAAACGAAATCCTTCTGAATCTGGTTGAAACAGTAAAATTTGATGTTGGGCTGTATGTTTGAGTTGTTGCCCCGTCTATATCACTAAAAGGTGCTCCATCAATTGAAGATTGCCATTGATATCCAATAGTAGCAGATGCAATTGTTGTACTAGCCGCTCCACCACCAACACCCAACGTGCCTCCATCGATACCTCCAGTCATTGAGGCTCCATAACAAATATTCTCATCACCAGCATTCTGGAGTGTGATTGACCCTGTACCAGATAATGATAAAACTGTGAAAGTTTCAATAACATCCTTGTAGCAGCCTGTTGCATTGAAAGCTCTTGAGATTACTCTATCGCCATCATTTAGCCTATTAGTCGTGAATTTATTCCCTGAGACCTCAGCTGGTAGTGCTGGATTACCTGTATTGTTAATAAAGAAACTGTAACTGACTCCACCTGTTACTTGTATTTCAACATTTTGCCCTAAACATAAAATATTCCCTGGTGCGTCAGTTGAAACTCCAGGATTTAATCCGATTTCATCAACAATTATTGGTATAGTTTGTTGATTACTACACCCAAAATTATCGACTATTTGGACAGTAACATTATCCCCATTCTGAATTACTGGTGGACTCGCTGCAAGATTTCTTGTAACCCCTGATTTTAAGTTTAAGGTAGTTGTAATTCCAGAAGAAATTGTTGTTGCATTTATAATAAACGTATAGGTTGCAGCTCCTGTGTCTGCTGAAACAATGATATCCTGATCTTGGCAAAATGTATTACTTGGGTCATTAGTAGTCAAATTAATTTCAAATGCAGGACGAAGATTCATTGTAACAATATCGTCACCAATAAAAGTACAGGATGTTGAAGATGAGGATATGATAACATTTCTTCTAAAAAGTGTTGTTGTTGTAATGCTGGTTGGCGAATAATTTGAAGCAGTCGCGCCAACTATATTCTGATAACTAGAACCATTATTGGTTGAACTCTGCCATTGATAACTTATTGTTCCAAAGGTTGCTGATGCTAATGAACTTCCTCCAGTCCCATCTCCTAAGATTTGGCCTACAGGTGAATCACCTTCACAAATATCGACATCATCAGAATTTTCTAGTGCGATAATTCCATTGTCAATGAGTGACATTTGGTTGAATGTTAAAGATTTCTCATCATAACATCCAGCTGCATTAAATACTCTAACTGATACTCTATCATTGTTTGATAATGCTCTTGTAAAATTTGAAAATGTAGCACCAAATTGTTCAGTTCCATTTATATACCAAGTGTAACTAACACCTCCTGTCGCTTCAAAACTAACGATATCTCCACTACAAAAAAGACCATCTGGTGCTGAAGAAGACAGTCCTGCTGTAGGTAAACTATTTACAGTAACTGTTATTGACTCTGTTCCGGAATTAGTTATACATCCATTCCCATCAATCATATCAATAGTAATTTTATCGCCATTGGCTATATTGCCCAACGCACCCGAAGTAAATGTAATTGAATTTACTCCTGACAAGCTTTGTACAATACCTCCATTAACTTTAAATGTATATGTCGCGGAAGCAGAAAAGGGTGTAATAGTGAAAGTAATAGGGTCTCCTGCACAAATTGAATTGTCTCCATCACTACTGGATAATGACGGAACTGCAGGAGTAAAGACGTCAATATCTAGAGAGGTGCTCACATTATTTGAAATATCAGGGTCATTTGGAATAGTAATACTAGCAGTTATAGTATAAGGGGCTGAAGGATCAGATAAATCTAGTGGGGCGAGGCTTGAGCCACCTTCTGCTCTAAAGTGATCTGGAAATATAAATGTCTGAGAACCTCCATCGGCTATATTTGCTCCAACATTTATTCTATACAACGCAGGTGCTCTTGGAATTGGACCGTTGACTTGAAAATAAAAAAGGTCACTGTTTACATCGTTTGCACCAGAACCTGCTGCATTTTTAATTTCAACATTAAACTTTACTGAGTTTGTTGGACAAAGAGGTTCACCTCCAACAATAGAAATTGTACCAATAGAGATGTCTTGTTGGGAAAACAGCATACCCATCGTAAAAAAGGATAGGATTAGAAATGATATTTTTCTTAACAAAACAGCAGTAAATTACATTTAAATTTAAACGTAAAAATATGTCAAATATTATTCATCTAAATACAAATTTAGCGATAATAAAAAACAAAGTCTTTATTTAATAACAGGTTATCAACACTGTTATTAAAAGATTTATTAACAATTTTAAAAAAAACTACAGGTAATTCATTTTTTTCATCCAATCATCATTGTATATTTTTCCTATGTATCTACTGCCCGAATCATGCAATAAAACAACTATAACATTATCTTTTTTAAAATTTTCTTTCAGCTGTAAAACCCCTTTAACTGCGGCGCCACAGGAATTTCCAGCAAATATTCCCTCTATTTTTGCCAACTTTCGAGTATAAAGTGCTGCATTTTTATCTGTTACCTTCTCAAAATGATCTATTACAGAAAAATCAACATTTTCAGGCAAAATATCCTCTCCTATTCCTTCTGTTGTGTAAGGATAAATTTCTTTTTTATCAAAAACTCCTGTTTCATGATATTTTTTAAAAACAGATCCATAAGTGTCAATACCCCATATTCTAATTTTAGGATTTTTTTCCTTCAAATATTTTCCAACCCCAGATATCGTTCCCCCTGTACCAACTCCTACAACAAAATCTGTAATTTTTCCATCTGTTTGATCCCAAATTTCCGGTCCAGTAGTTTCATAATGAGCCATAGTGTTAGAAAGGTTATCGTATTGATTTACATACCAACTATTAGGAGTCTGCTCAGCAATTCTTTTTGATGTACTATAATAGGAATCGGGTGACTCAGGAGGAACATTGGTTGGACAAACTATTACTTCGGCTCCAACTGCTTTTAGAACATCAAATTTTTCTTTTGACTGTTTATCAGTTGAAACACAAATTAATTTATATCCTTTAACAATTGCTGCTAAAGCCAGGCCCATTCCAGTATTTCCAGAAGTTCCCTCTACAATTGTACTACCTCTTTTTAATCTACCATCTTTTTCTGCATCTTCAATCATTTTTAGAGCCATTCGGTCTTTGACAGAATTTCCTGGATTAAAGCTTTCTACTTTAGCCAAAACTAATGCTGGAATATCATCTGTAATTTTATTTAGTCGAACTAGAGGTGTGTTCCCAATTGTTTCGAGTATTGTTTTGGCATATTTCATTATAAAAAAATATCTACAAAGATATTCATTCTTAATTGAAATCTACCTGGTATTCATCGCTTGAGATGGATTAATATTGAGTATAATTTTTAAAGGTATCCAAAGAAGAAAAGCAGAAACAATTAGGAAAAGTCCGTTCACAAAAATTATTTGAACAAAAGTTATTTTTACAGGAGCTAACTCTACAAAATAAGTTGCTGGATCCAACTTTATGAATCCAAAGTTTTTTTGAAGAATATAAAAACCCAATCCAACTATATTTCCAAAAAATAATCCTTTACCCAAAATTACCATACCATTGAATAAAAAGATTTTTCTAATTGAATTATTTTGAAAGCCAATTGCTTTTAATAACCCAATCATTTTTGTTCTTTCGAGAACTATAACAAGTAATGCAGTTGCCATATTAATTAGGCCAACCAATATCATAATTACTAAAATTATTAAAACGTTAAAATCAAATAAAGCAATCCATTTGTAAATGCTTGGGTATCTTTCAGTAATGGGTATACTATTAATTTCAGGAGGTAAATTGTTATAAATTTTTTGATTAGTTTTTTCAAGTTTATCAAAATTCTTAACAAAGACTTCGTATGCGCCAATTTGATTTTTTCCCCATTTGTTAATTTTTTGAACGTGCCCAATATCTCCATATATTAAATTTTCATCAATGTCAGGAAATCCTGATAAAAAAATTCCTGAAACCGTAAAACGTCTAACAGATGGTAATCCGTTTTTTAAATCATTTTGAAAAAAAACATCTGTTTTATCTCCAACATCTAAACTTAATTTTTTTGATAATGTCTCTGAGATCAAAATCTCTTTACTCAAACCATTTGTGAGATTTGGAAAGCGACCTCGAATAAAAAAACTTTTCAGACTTGTCGAGTCAAAATCGGAATTTACACCTTTAAAAAGGATACCTTCAAAATCAAATTTATTTTTCAAAATTCCAGCCTTTAGAGCAACTGGGTGAAATCTTGATACATTACTAGTATTGAGAAATTTTTCCCTTATCAAAGGGGTTTCATTAATTGGTAGTAAGGAGATTTTTGATTCGTTATTTTCAAATAAAGTTACCAAGATGTGACCATTGAAAATGCCTGTCTTATTTTCAATTTCGTTTTGTAGGCCTTTACTTACTGATAATGCGATTAAAATAGTTGCAATACCTATTGAAACTGCGAGTGTTGCAATATTGATAATTCGCGCAGAAACACTATTTTTACTGCTGTTTAAGCCTCTCATTCTGCGCACAAACAATGACACAAGATTCAATATACTTGCCTTTTATAAGATTTATTATCAAAAGTACATTATTATTTTTTGTATTTATATTTTCCCATGGTTGCATAATTGGCCAAATGAAAATTTCTCCAGGTGCAGAAAGTTTTAAAATTTACCTTCCAATCCTAAAAGATAAAAGAGTAGGAGTAGTTGCTCATCAAGCAAGTTTGCTTTTCAATGAATCTAAAAATCAACATCTCGTGGATTTTTTAATAAAAAATCAAATAGATGTTGAAAAAATTTTTGCTCCAGAGCACGGATTTAGAGGTAAAGCAGATGCAGGTGAAAAAATTAGCGACTATTATGATAGTAAGACGGGAATACCAATAGTATCTCTTTATGGAAAAAATAAAAAACCATCCTATGAAAACTTAAAAAATATTGATATCGTTATTTTTGACCTCCAAGATGTGGGTGTTCGTTTTTACACTTATATATCAACTCTACACTATGTTATGGAATCATGTGCAGAAATGAAAATTCCAATTATAGTTTTAGATCGTCCAAATCCAAACTTGCACTATGTAGACGGTCCTGTATTAGAAAAAGAATATTCAAGTTTTGTTGGTATGCATCCTGTCCCTATTGTTTATGGAATGACAATTGGGGAATATGCCTTAATGATAAATGGTGAGGGATGGCTAAAAAATGGGCTTATCACAGAATTAAAAATTATACCAATACAAAACTATTCACGAACTTCCATGTATGAGCTACCTCAAAGACCCTCGCCAAATCTTCCAAATAGCCAATCAATAGCTCTATACCCCAGCCTTTGCTTGCTAGAACCAACTGTAATAAGTATAGGTCGGGGAACCGAAAATCAATTTCAAATATTTGGACATCCTGAATTAAAAATAAATAAATATAGTTTTAAACCATTACCAAATTTTGGCTCAAAAGATCCTAAACATAATGGTATTGTTTGTTTTGGAAAGAATTTATCAAAAGTTCCAAAACCTGAAAAAATTGAATTAAAATGGCTTATCGAAGCTTATAGTTATTTTCCTAAACCTGAAAGTTTTTTTTTAAAGGGGTTTAATAATATTGCTGGAAATGATAAATTAAAGAAGCAGTTGATATCTTTTTCAAGCGAGAAGGAAATTAGAAAAAGTTGGGAACCACAACTTAAATTATTCAAAAAGATTAGAAAAAAATATTTGATTTATAACTAGGGTATATTTAAATATTTGTGAGTTTGTAGAGAAATTTTCCATTTTGGATTTTGCATAATATACTCAACTACAAGCGACATTGAAACTTCCCTTTTACCCCATTCTGGTTGAAGGTAAAGTAAACAATCTTTTTTAACATTTTTAGCACAACTTTCTGCAAATTCTAAGTCATGTTTATTATAAATTATAATTTTAAGTTCATCAGCTTGGGTGTATGCTTGTTCAGTAGGAAGTTTATTTTTTTTTGGTGACAAACAAAACCAATCCCAAATCCCAGATATTTTATATGCTCCTGATGTTTCAAGATGAGTTTTTTTATTTTTTGACTTTAAAGCCTTAGTCAATAGATCCATGTTCCACATCAAAGGTTCTCCGCCTGTAATTACAATATTTTCAACGTTATCAACTACATTTTCGACAATATTTTTAATAGGTGTTAGTTGATGCTTTTGAAAATCCCAGCTTTCTTTGACATCACACCAATGACAACCAATATCACAACCACCCAAACGAATAAAATAAGCAGGTAATCCACTGTGGTAACCCTCACCCTGAAGTGAATGAAAAGATTCCATTAAAGGAAGTACTTTTCCAACTGATAGTTTATCGTTTAAAACCATATTTATTAAAATGTAAATATAGTATATAATACTTCCCTTTTTTTAAATTTACGTACCTTTAAGTATGAGTCTTTTAACACCTTTTCATTTAGCTATTCCTGTATCTAATCTAGCTATCGCTCAAGATTTTTATGAGAATACTTTAGAATGCACTCCAGGTCGCTTTTCAAAGCAATGGGCTGATTATTCCTTATTTGGTCATCAGTTAGTATTACATGAAGACAAGAAATACGAGGGTCAAAAGCATTTTAATAAAGTTGATGGCAAGGCTGTTCCAATACCACATTTTGGAGTTGTGTTAAAATGGGATGATTTTAATTTCTTTAGCAGTAAATTGATAGAAAAAAATATTGAATTCCAAATCTCACCTTACCTTCGTTTTAAGAATCAGCCTGGAGAACAAATGACTATGTTCTTTTATGATCCTTCTGGAAATGCACTTGAATTTAAAAGCTTTAAAAATATAGATCAAATTTTTGCCAAATAATCTTATGGGATCATTTTATTCAATTTTTAATAAATTATTTAATTCGTTTTTTGATTCAAAAACACAAAAAATTATAGAAAAAATAATTTTAATTTCAGCAGGCCTTGGCTTTGGAATTCATCTTTTACTGATTTTCTTGAATAAACAAAAAATTGTAACTATATCGTCTATCTATCCTGAATTACTAAATGACCCTATTGCTGCAATTTACACTCCATTTTCACTTATATTAATTTATGAGGTTTACTTATTATTGTTTTATTTACCTCGTTCATTTACATCTTGTATTTCAAAACAATTTGAAATTATCTCTCTTATAGTAATTCGTAAAATTTTTAAAGATATTCCTCAAATGGATTTAGATGATAAATGGATGTTTAGTGGTCATAACCTGGAATTAATGATTGATTTATTGGGGTTTTTATTTTTATTTATGTTGATCTTTTTATTTAATAAAAACAAAAATCGAATCCCTAAAAAACCTGTTGAAGAACCAAAACTTGTTAGATTTATAAACTCAAAAAAAACTGTAAGTGTTATTCTTTTTGGAGTTCTAACTATTATGTTATCTTCAACTTTCTTTCAGTGGATAGCTGACATTTTAAATCAAAAATCAGTACCCCAAATAGACAGTCTTTTTTTTAACCAATTCTTTACACTTTTAATTTTAGCTGATGTAGTAATTTTACTTATATCATTTCGTTACACAGAAGAGTACAGTAAACTAATAAGAAATACAGGGTTCATAATTGCAACAATATTAATTCGTCTTTCTTTTTCAGCAACTGGATATTTGACAATGATTCTTATTTTAACTGGAGTAACCTTTGCTTATTTAATTTTAAAAATTTACAATGCGATCGAAGATGCTAAGATTAGTTCCACTGTCTAGCGAGTAAAGTGTTTTTTAATAACATTGCAATAGTCATTGGTCCCACGCCACCGGGAACAGGTGTTATAAAGCTTGCTTTTTTTGATACCTCATCAAATGCCACATCACCTTTAATTGAATATCCCTTTGAATTATTCTTATCAGCAACTCTAGTAATTCCAACATCTATTATGGTTACCCCATTTTTAACCATATCTGCTTTTAAATACTCAGGTATTCCTAGTGCCACGATTATTATATCTGCTTGGCGTGTGATAGCACCTAAATTTTTAGTTCTGCTGTGAGCTAATGTAACAGTAGAGTTTCCTGCAGATCTTTTTTGACTCATTAAAATACTAATTGGCTTCCCTACAATATGACTTCGCCCAACCACTACGCAATGTTTACCGCTAGTAGGAACTTTGTATCTCTCCAGCAATTGAATGATTCCAAAAGGAGTTGCCGGTATGTAGGAGTTTAGCTGTAGTGCCATTCTTCCAAAATTTTCTGGATGAAAGCCATCTACATCTTTTTTTGGATCGATGGCTAATAAAATTGTTTGCTCATTTATATGTTTTGGAAGTGGCAATTGGACTATATAACCGTCCAAGTTAGGATTATCATTTAATTTTTTAATTTCTCCTAAAAGTTTTTTTTCAGAAATATCATTATTTAATTTTATTAAGCTTGACTTAAAACCAACGTAATCACATGATCGAACTTTACTCCCTACATATGTGAGACTCGCCCCATCATTACCTACTAAAACAGCTGCTAAATGCGGAACTCTTTTACCTTTTAATTTCATTTTATTTACTTCATCTCTTATTTCTAGTTTGATTTGATCTGAAGTTTTTTTTCCATCTAAAATAATCATGTCTTTAACGGAATTTTTGCATCATCTGCATAATGTGTTTTCCTTTACCTCCTTGCATCATTTTCATCATTTTACTCATTTGTTCAAATTGCTTTATCAATTGATTTACTTCCTCAATCGGTTTACCTGAACCTTTAGCTATTCGCATTTTTCTACTATGGTTCATTAATTGGGGTTGGGAACGCTCTTTTTGAGTCATTGAACCAATAATAACCTCAATTCCCTTAAATGCATTGTCATCAATATCAATGTCTTTTGTAATTTTACCAACTCCCGGAATCATGCCCATTAAATCTTTCATGTTACCCATCTTTTTTACTTGTTGGATCTGTGACAGAAAATCATCATAACCAAACTGATTTTTTGCAATCTTTTTACTTATTATTTTGGCTTTTTCTTCATCAAATTGTTCTTGAGCCCTCTCAACTAAAGAAACTACATCACCCATTCCTAAGATCCTATCAGCCATACGGTCAGGATAAAAGATATCAATAGCTTCCATTTTTTCACCTGTGCCAATAAACTTAATCGGTTTATCTACAACAGATTTTATTGATAACGCAGCCCCTCCTCTTGTATCACCATCCAACTTTGTTAAAATTACACCATCAAAATTTAAAACACTATTGAATGCTTTAGCAGTATTGACAGCATCTTGTCCTGTCATAGAATCAACAACAAAAAGCGTTTCCGAAGGTCTTATAGCAGAATGAATCTCCTTAATTTCATTCATTAAAACATCATCAATAGCCAATCTTCCAGCTGTATCAATAATTACAACATCATGCTTGTCTTCACTCGCTTTTTTTAAGCCAGCTTTTGCTATTTTAACTGGGTTTTTTTCTTCTTTATCAAAATACCAACTAGCACCTACTTGCTCAGCGACAACCCCTAATTGGTCAATTGCTGCTGGACGATACACATCGCATGCAACTAATAAAGGATTTTTCTTAAGCCTCTTTTTTAGATGAAGAGCTAACTTTCCTGTAAATGTTGTTTTACCTGAACCCTGAAGTCCAGACATTAATATCACAGAAGGTTTAGATTCTAAGCTTAAACCTACTGCATCTGAACCCATTAATCTGGCGAGTTCATCTCTTACAATTTTGACCATCAATTGACCAGGCTGCAGACTTGTTAATACTTTTTGGCCTAGCGCTTTTTCTTTAACAGTTGATGTAAATTCTTTAGCAATCTTATAGTTAACATCTGCATCTAGTAATGCTCTTCTGACTTCCTTTAACGTTTCAGCTACATTAATTTCAGTTATTTTACCGTGTCCTTTCAGTATTTGAAACGCCTTGTCTAATTTACTACTAAGGTTCTCGAACATTTAGTATACTTTTTTAATAAACAAAAATAATGAATGGCTTTCAATTATTTCTCTCTAATTAGATGATTTAAACATTAAACCCATAACAACAACATGGGGAAAAGTTATAGCTGCTAGAAACGAGAAAAAAACTGATATATATTGCTCTTTAGGTAAAACACCTAAAAAATAAAACCCCACTAATCCTATTATTGCAAATATCCAATAAATAAAACCAGACTTTAGATATTTTATATAAGGATTTATTACTTGTCCTTCATACAAAAATCTTATTTGGGATTTTAATGACGGTAAACTATGCCATATTATAAAATAGAAGCCAAAACCAAATAATAATGAGCCTTGGGAGAATATAATTCCAAGAAACACAATAATTACAAATTCAATCCACAAGTTTTTAATTCTATTTGAATTTTTAATAACTAAGAGCAACATAACAATGGTCGAAAAAATGAAAATATTTTTTAAATACTCATACGACAAATCATAGTTTGAAATTTGAAAGATGATTTTATTTATTGCTGGGTAGTGAAAAATAAAAAGAATTGAAAATATCAAAGTCCCATACGTAAAGAAAAATAATCTCTTTTCTCTAATTCTAATGAGTTTACTTTGCCAGTGTTGCTCTCCAAAATGATAACAACTTACCGCAATAAAAGTTATAAGACCTAATGCTGGGAAAAAGAAAAAAATTGAGACTCCTAAAAAAACAACAAAAATATATGACATTAGATATAGGAGTTTTAATAATGGTTTTGAAGTAGAGTTTTTTTTAACTAATATCTTAATATCATTTGCTCCATGGAGTATACCAAAAGAAAGTATACCTATTGCAGATATGATGTTTTGAGCTTTATCTGGACAAAATAGGGTGAAAAACACACAAAATAGTGTCAAATAATGGGTAATTGAAAATTTATTATTGTTTGAGTATGAAGTAGTTATGGGTTTCAAAAAAAAATAATTATAAAAATAAAGTAAATGAGTTTAATTTTTTCTAAATTTACCTAAACAAAAATAAATAATTGATTTAATCATGGAAAAAATTCTTAGCTTAATGACTGTAGCGCCAGCAATGGCCACAGATGACTACGTTGGATTTACTTTCTTCGTAGGTTGTATGGCGATGATGGCAGCATCAGCGTTCTTCTTTCTTTCAATGAACTCTTTTGATTCTAAATGGAAAACATCCATTTTAGTATCAGGATTAATAACGTTCATTGCAGCAGTACACTATTGGTATATGAGAGACTATTGGGCAACTAATGCAACATCTCCAACTTTCTTTAGATATGTTGACTGGGTCCTAACTGTTCCTCTGATGTGTGTTGAATTTTATTTAATACTAAAAGCAGCAGGTGCAACTAAACAATTGATGTGGAAAATGATTTTTGCGTCCACCATCATGTTGGTTTTCGGTTACTTCGGCGAAGCTGTTTACACTACAGGCTCAGGTCCTGCAGTTTTTGGTCTTATTTCAGGTATTGCTTATTTCTATGTTGTATATGAAATATGGCTTGGAGGTGCTTCAAAACTTGCAGCATCAGCTGGAGGCGCAGTGCAAGCTGCACACAAATCATTATGTTGGTTTGTATTAGTTGGTTGGGCAATCTATCCAATTGGATATATGGCTGGAACTGAAGGATGGTACAGTGGTATTTTTGGAGGCCTTCCTATGGACGTCGTATATAATGTTGGTGATGCTATCAACAAAATCGGATTCGGTTTAGTCGTTTATAATCTAGCCGTTCAATCAAAATAACGTAAATGTTATGAAAAAGAATTAAATCGCTCCTCGGAGCGATTTTTTTTTTACATAGTTTCAGGAAGATTAATACCCAAAAGAGATGATGCCCTTTTTATAACTTGTCCTACCTTTCTAGATAAAGCAATTCTAAACTGCTTTTTATATGGATCATTGACGCCAAGTACTTTTATATTTTGGTAAAAAGTATTGTAATTTTTTACCAATTCGTATAGATAATTTGCAATAATTGCGGGACTGTACTGTTCAGCTGCTTGGGAAATAATTGATGGATAGTGGTTTAAATGGGTTACTAATTTTCTTTCTTTTTCGTCTAAACTATAACTTATACGGTCTAGTGTGGAATGATCTTTAATATTTTTAATCAAGGATTTGATTCGCGCATAGGTGTATTGTATAAACGGCCCTGTATTACCATTAAAATCTATAGATGCCTCAGGATCAAAAAGTATTCTTTTCTTTGGATCTACCTTCAAAATAAAATATTTTAATGCTCCTAATCCTATAATATTATATAGATTTTCACGTTCAGATTTTTTTAAAGTCTCTAGTTTGCCTACAGACTTTGCAATTGATTTAGCCTTTTTGGTCATTTCATCAATTAGATTATCTGCATCGACAACTGTTCCTTCTCTACTTTTCATTTTACCACTTGGTAAGTCTACCATTCCATAACTTAAGTGATAGAGTGAGCTTGACCAATTAAATCCTAACTTTTTTATAATTGCAAAAAGCACCTTAAAATGATAATCTTGTTCATTTCCAACTGTAAATACCAATCCATTTAATTCTGGATTTTTTTCCATACGCAATAAAGCAGTACCTAAGTCTTGCGTTATATAAACTGACGTACCATCAGAACGAAGAAGAAGTTTTTCTCCTAATCCTTCATCGGATAAATCAATCCATACTGACCCATCATTTTTTTTAAAAAATAGACCTTTTTTTAAACCTTTCTCAACAATTTCTTTTCCAACTAAATATGTTTTACTTTCATAATAATATGAATCAAAATCAACCCCAAGTTTTTTATATGTTTTTTCAAATCCATCATAAACCCACCGGTTCATTTTTTTCCATAATAAAATTACTTTAGAGTCTTTTGACTCCCAAAGTCTTAACATTTCTTGTGCCTCTAGAATAATCGGAGCTATCTTCTCAGCCTCTTTTATTGATTTACCTTTCGAAATTAAACTTGCAATTTGTTTTTTATATTCTAATTCAAAAATGACATAATATTTTCCAACTAATTGGTCACCTTTTATACCAGATTTTTTGGGTGTATCCCCTTTTCCATATTTAATCCAAGCAATCATGGATTTACATATATGGATACCCCTATCGTTTATTATTTGAGTTTTAATAACCTTTTTGCCATCGGCCTCAAGAATTTTAGAAATAGAATAACCTAATAGGTTATTTCTTATGTGACCTAGATGAAGTGGCTTATTTGTATTGGGTGAGGAAAATTCAACCATCACTTTGGGTGAATTTTTATTTAAAATTTTGTGACCAAAATTTTTATCTTCATATATAGCTGAGAATCGATCGAAAAAAAAAGCATCACTTAATGAAAGATTTAAAAAACCCTTCACAACATTAAAACTCTCTACATTTTTGTTATTTTCAATTAAATATTCTCCTATAAGTTTTGCCAATTTTTCAGCATCTATTTTTAAATATTTGAGAATGGGAAATACCAATAGAGTGACATTACCCTTAAACTCTTTTCTTGTATTTTGAAAATCAAAAGTGTTAATTTCTAAATCATATTTAGATTTAAAGAACGTTTTTAGCGAATTAGAAAAATGGGTATTATAATTTGTGCTCATCAATTATTTTCGAGTTAAAGATAAATATTATTATTGTCCAATTATGGCTCTTAACATATATATCTTAAATTTAAAAATGCTTTTAAATATTTCTTACAATAATATAGAACAAAAAAAAGAAATTGATAAACTGGTTGGAAAACCTTTTTCAATTAAAGAACGATTACAGATGGGAGGAATAGGATCAGAAAAATTGATTATTTCTAGTGCATCAGTCAATATTAAAAATCTTCTTGTGTTGGATAATAATATAAATAAATGTAATATCGAATTGCGTCCAAAAGGTTTAATCGTTTATTTTAGAAGCTTATTAGAGACTTATGGCCTAATTATACCCTACTTTAAGCTCAAAATTTACAAGGGCAAAGCCGAAGAGTATTCAATTTATAAAGACAGTTTGTATATAAAGGTTTTAGCTGACAAGAAATCTATACACAAGTTTTTTAAAAAAATCATTAAAAACAGATTGTCTGATAGTCTACCCTCAATTGACGATTAAAATCTAGCTCTTAGATGGAACGTTTTGTTTTTCCTGTATAAATTTGACGAGGTCTCCCTATAGGCTCATTATTTCTTCTCATTTCGGCCCACTGTGCGATCCATCCAGGTAGTCGACCTAACGCAAACATGACAGTAAACATTTCTGTTGGTATTGCAAGTGCACGATAAATAATTCCAGAATAAAAATCGACATTAGGATATAATTTCCTGTCAATAAAATATGGATCTGAAAGAGCTTCTTCTTCCAAGTCATTCGCAATTTTAAGAATTGGATCATTAATACCAAGCTCGCCTAAAACTTCATCAGCAGCTTTTTTTATAATACGGGCTCTAGGATCAAAGTTCTTATACACCCTATGGCCGAATCCCATCAATCTGAAACTGTCATTTTTATCTTTGGCTCTAGCCATGAACTTTTTTGTGTCCCCCCCATCTCTTTTAATTGCCTTCAGCATCTCTATAACACCCTGATTCGCACCACCATGAAGCCTTCCCCATAGCGCTGAAACACCAGCTGAAACTGATGCAAAAAGTCCTGCCTCTGAGGAGCCCACAATCCTTACAGTAGACGTTGAACAATTTTGTTCATGGTCAGCGTGAAGAATTAGCAACTTATTTAAAGCATCAACTACAATAGGACTAGGTGTGAAATCTTGGTGTGGAAGTTTGAATAGCATATGAGCTATATTTTCAACATATGAAAGTGAAGTGTTTGCGTAGTTCAGAGGTAGACCTTTAACTTTTCTGTGAGTCCATGAGCATAAAATTGGGAACTTTGCCATCAACATTATTATAGCCTCACGCATGTCATCTTCTGATTCTATATTAACAGTACTTGGATTAAAAGCTATAAGACCCGAAGTCAATGAAGCTAATATACCCATAGGGTGTGCAGACTTAGGAAAGCTTTTTAAAATTAACTTTATATCCTCATCAACGAGTGAGTCTTTTCTAATTTCATCGTTCAAAAGGTCTAATTCTTTTTTAGTTGGCATATCACCAAAAATCAATAGAAAAGCAACCTCTAGGAAGCTCGCCTTTGAGCATAGCTCTTCAATTGAATATCCTCGATGATGCAAGATTCCTTCTTCACCATTAAGATATGTAATTTCACTTTTACAAGAGCCTGTATTTTTGTATCCAGGATCGTAAGTAATTAGTCCTGTTTGGGCCCTAAGGGTTTTGATATCAATCGCCTTTTCTTTCTCTGAACCTTCAATTAGAGGAAATTCATATTCTTTGCTATTATAACTTATTTTAATTGAATTACTCATTTACAAATTTATTTTAAGAAACTACACCACATTAATATAATAAAATCATCTTAATTTAAAGGTGCTTAAATGCATTCTCTTTTGGAAAATAAGCTGACTTACTAAGCTCCTCTTCAATTCTTAGCAATTGATTGTATTTTGACATACGATCACTTCTTGAAACTGAGCCAGTTTTAATTTGACCTGTATTGAGTGCAACTGCTAAATCAGCAATTGTATTGTCTTCAGTTTCACCTGAACGATGGGACATTACTGAAGTATATCCAGACTTGTGTGCCATATCAACTGCTGCGATTGTCTCTGTTAGTGTTCCTATTTGGTTTACTTTAATAAGTATTGAGTTTCCAATTTTTTGATCAATCCCTTTGGCGAGTCGTTTTACGTTAGTTACAAATAAATCATCACCAACCAATTGAGTTTTTTCACCTATTAACTTCGTTAAATATCTCCAACCTTCCCAATCATTTTCATCCATTCCATCCTCAATAGATATTATAGGATATTTTTCTACTAGTTTTTTTAAATATAAAGCCTGCTCTTCGGAGCTAAGTTTTAAACCATCTTTACCCTCAAAAATAGTATAGTCATAAATACCATCTCTATAAAATTCTGCTGCTGCACAGTCAAGAGCTATCATTACTTCAGACCCAGCTTTGTATCCAGCTTTAGTTATGGATTCAATAATTGTGTCTAATGCGTCTTCAGTTCCTTTCAATCTAGGAGCAAAACCTCCTTCATCTCCAACAGCAGTACTTAAATTACGCTTATTTAAATCTTTTTTAAGGTTATGAAAAATTTCAGAACCTATTTGCATTGCGTGTGAAAATGATGTTGCACCTATGGGCATAATCATAAATTCCTGAAAAGCAATTGGTGCATCTGAATGTGATCCTCCATTTATGATATTCATCATAGGGACTGGAAGAGTTTTAGCATTAATCCCTCCTATATAACGGTAAAGAGGAAGACCAAGCTCATTCGCAGCAGCTTTGGAAATTGCAAGAGAAACACCTAAAATAGCATTAGCACCTAATTTAGCCTTATTTTCAGTTCCATCTAATTTTATCATTGAACGATCAATTTTTTCTTGTTCAAATACAGAGATGCCTAAAATTTCTTTTGAAATAATTTCATTGACGTTTTTTATAGCTTTCCCTACGGCTTTACCCATATATTTTTCTCCTCCATCACGTAACTCAACGGCTTCATGTTCTCCCGTTGATGCTCCAGAAGGTACTGCAGCTCTTCCTAAAATTCCATTTTCTGTTATGGCATCGACCTCAATGGTTGGATTTCCTCTGGAATCAAATATTTGTCTTGCGTGTATTCTAATTATTGCACTCATCGAATTCTTAATATTTTAATTTGGTTTATGTCTTATCTAAATATTTTTTAAAAATGTCAAAAAGATAAGTAGCATCATTAGGACCGGGGCCAGCTTCAGGATGATACTGAACTGAAAAACACCTTTTATTTTTTAATCTCATTCCAGCGAGTGTTCCGTCATTAAGATGAACGTGGGTAATTTCAACTTCTGGGTTCTCTTTAGCAGCTTTCATATCTACTGCAAACCCATGATTTTGCGATGTAATTTCACCCTTACCTGTTATTATATTTTTTACTGGATGATTAATTCCCCTGTGCCCATTAAACATCTTAAATGTTGGAATTCCATTTGCCAATGCAATTATTTGATGACCAAGGCAAATACCAAATAAAGGCTTATTATTTTCAATAATTGTTTTTGCAACTGATTGAACACCTTTTAGGGGTAAAGGGTCTCCAGGTCCGTTAGATATAAAATATCCGTCCGGTTTGAAAGCTTCTAAGACTTCATAAGGTGTGTCATACGGAAATACCTTAACAAACATATTTCTTTCAACCATCTTGTGCAAGATATTTTTTTTTACTCCTAGATCAATAGCTGCAATTCTGTACTTGGAGTCAGAGTTACCAACCGTGTAAGGTTTTTTTGTTGATACCTTTGAGGCTAATTCTAAACCTTCCATACTTGGAGAGTTAGCCAGTTCTTTAAGAAGTTTTTCTTCCATTCCAACATTTGTGGATACAACCGCATTCATAGCTCCGTTTTCTCTAATATAATTTACGACTGCCCGAGTATCTACATCACAAATTGTAACTAGTTTGTGATTCCTTAAATAATCAAATAATGACTCTGTTCCGCTAGGTCTGGAGTAATTAAAACTAAAGTCCTTACATATTAATCCTGCAATGGATATCCCTTTAGATTGAGATTCGGTTTTTTCAATTCCATAATTACCAATATGAGTATTGGTTGTGACCATAATCTGGCCAAAATAAGATGGGTCTGTAAAAATTTCTTGATAACCTGTCATCCCGGTGTTAAAACAGATTTCTCCGAAAGCGTCCCCATTAATGCCTATTGACTTTCCAAAAAATTGGGTTCCATCAGCAAGTAAAACAAAAGCCTGTTTTTTTAATCTGTATGCCATGATATCAGTCACAAGATAAATCAAAAAAAGGATAAACTAAAAGGTTTGTACCTTAATATTGGATAAAGAAAATAATGTTATTATATATCCAATTCACTGATTGGATTTTTTTTCAGAAGAATTGTTATTAGTTGAATCATCACTAGGTTTGACTATATCGTTTGATGCTTTTTCTTTAGATTCTATAGCATTATTTTTGTTGCCAGCACGCCTTCTAGTTTTTTTCTTTGTTTTTGTCTCAGTATTATAGATCTCATTGAAATCGACCAATTCAATCATCGCCATTGAAGCATTATCACCAAGTCTGTTGCCAAGTTTTATTACTCTAGTGTAACCTCCTGGACGATCCCCAACTTTAGAAGCTACCTCTCTAAAGAGCTCTGAAATTACTTTTTTATCTCTTAACAAAGAGAATGCAATTCTCCTATTATGGGTAGAGTCACTTTTTGATTTAGTTATTATAGGCTCAATAAAGCGCTTCAATGCTTTTGCTTTTGTTACAGTGGTATTAATTCTCTTGTGTTCAATTAAAGAGCAACCTAAATTGGCTAGCATTGACTTTCTGTGAGCAGTTTTACGTCCTAAATGGATAACTTTTTTTCCGTGTCTCATTTATTTATTTCTTTATTAATCTTTGTCCAATTTATATTTTGAAAGATCCATGCCAAATGAAAGACCTTTGAGAACGACTAATTCTTCCAATTCTGTTAATGATTTTTTACCAAAATTTCTGAATTTCATGAGATCATTTTTATTATATGAAACCAAATCACCTAAGGTGTCCACTTCAGCTGCTTTTAAGCAATTCAAAGCTCTTACAGATAAATCCATATCAATAAGTTTTGTTTTCAAAAGTTGTCGCATGTGTAGAGACTCTTCATCATAAGTTTCTGTTTGAGCTATTTCGTCAGCTTCAAGTGTAATTCGTTCATCTGAGAAAAGCATAAAATGGTGGATTAATGTTTTTGCAGCTTCAGTCAAGGCATCCTTGGGATGAATTGAACCATCAGAAATTATTTCAAATACTAATTTTTCGTAATCTGTTTTTTGTTCTACACGATAATTTTCAATACTATATTTCACATTTTTTATCGGCGTGAAAATAGAATCGATTGCAATGACGCCTAACTCAGTAGAAGTTTTTTTATTTTCTTCTGCAGGAACATAGCCTCTACCCTTCTCTATTGTGATAGTCATACTAAGTTGAACCTGTTTCTCAAGATTACAGATAACCAAATCAGGGTTTAGTATCTGGAATCCTGATATAAATCTCTGGAAATCAGCAGCCTTTATCTGGTCTTGTCCCCCTGAAGAGATAGTGACTTTTTCCTCCTCAGATTCCTCAATTTGTCTTTTAAAACGTATTTGCTTCAAATTTAAAATTATTTCAGTTACATCCTCAACAACTCCTGGTATAGTGGAAAACTCATGCTCGACGTTTTCTATTTTCACTGAGGTTATTGCAAATCCCTCCAAAGAGGACAATAGAACACGTCTTAATGCGTTTCCTACAGTTAATCCATATCCTGGTTCCAAAGGACGAAATTCAAATTTACCCTCGAATTCCGAGGAATCTATCATGATTACTTTGTCTGGTTTTTGAAAATTCAATATTGCCATAGTTTTGAAGTTCTGTTTATTTATTTTGAGTATAGTTCAACTATTAATTGTTCTTTTATATTTTCAGGAATTTGAGCTCTTTCAGGAATTTTTACAAATGTCCCGTTAAATTCATCATTGTTCCAACTTAACCACTCATACACGGATTGGTTTTTTGTTTTTATTTCTTGAATAATGTTCAGAGTTTTAGATTTTTCTCTCACTCCTATAACGTCTCCCACTTTAAGTTGGTATGATGGGATGTTTACTATAGAACCATTTACTGTAATGTGGCGGTGAGAGACCAACTGTCTTGCTCCACTTCTTGATGGTGATAATCCAAAACGATAGACTAAATTATCAAGTCTAGATTCACATAATTGAAGTAAAACTTCTCCAGTTACTCCCTTACTCCTACTTGCCTTATCGAAAAGATTTCTAAACTGACGCTCTAAAATCCCATAAGTGAATTTGGCCTTCTGTTTTTCCATAAGTTGAATTGAGTATTCAGATTTTTTACCTCTTCGTTTAGAGACACCATGCTGACCTGGGGGATAGTTCCTTTTCTCAAAGGACTTATCAATACCAAAGATAGGTTCTCCAAATTTTCGAGCAATTTTAGTTTTTGGACCAGTATATCTTGCCATTTATATTTATTTATTTTTACTTATTACAAACAATTAAACCCTTCTTCTTTTGGGTGGTCTACATCCATTATGAGGAAGTGGTGTAACATCTACAATTTCTAATACTTCTATACCATTGTTGTGAAGAGTACGTATTGCAGATTCACGTCCATTCCCTGGACCTTTAACAAATGCCTTTACTTTTCTTAACCCAGCGTCTTGTGCGGTTTTCGCACAATCTTCGGCAGCAGTTTGAGCTGCGTAAGGTGTATTTTTTTTTGACCCCCTAAATCCCATTTTCCCAGCAGATGACCATGCAATTACATCTCCCTTTAAATTAGTCAAAGAAATAATAATATTATTGAATGAGGCATTGATATGAGCTTCTCCGATTGCTTCAACCAACACTTTTCTTTTTTTACCTGTTACTTTTGCCATAATTACAAAATATTATTTAGTTGCTTTCTTTTTATTTGCGACTGTCTTTCGCTTCCCTTTTCTCGTCCGAGAGTTATTTTTTGTTCTTTGTCCACGAAGTGGCAGTCCTGTTCTATGTCTAATACCCCGATAACACCCTATGTCCATAAGTCTTTTTATACTCAACTGTACTTCTGAGCGTAACTCTCCTTCAATCTTGAAAGTTCCAACAACTTCTCTTATTCGTGAAGTTTCATCATCAGTCCAGTCTTGAACTTTTTTTTCCTCATCAACTTTTGCTTTTTGTAAAATTGATTGTGCTCGGCTTTTACCTATACCAAAAATGTAGGTAAGAGATATAACACCTCTTTTGTGCTTGGGAATGTCTACTCCTGATATTCTTGCCATAATTAACCTTGTCTTTGTTTAAACCGCGGATTTTTTTTATTTATTACATATAAACGTCCCTTTCTTCTAACTATTTTACATTCCGCACTTCTTTTTTTTACTGATGCTCTTGTTTTCATATTATTAATTTGTATTAAAACCTAAAGGTTATTCTAGCTTTAGATAAATCATAAGGGCTCATTTCTAGTTTAACTTTATCACCCGGTAGTAATTTAATATAATGTAATCTCATTTTTCCTGAAATGTGAGCTGTTACAACATGACCATTCTCTAGTTCAACTCTAAACATAGCATTTGACAACGCCTCAATTATTGTTCCTTCTTGTTCTATTGCTGGTTGCTTTGCCATTCTAATTTACAGTTCTTCTAATTTTTCCTGATTTCATTAAACCATCATAATGCCTATTTAACAAATATGAATTGACCTGTTGGATTGTGTCAATAGCGACTCCTACCATAATTAGCAATGAAGTACCCCCATAAAAAAGAGCCCACCCTTGTTGAATACCAATAAGTTTAACTACAATTGCAGGAAAAATTGCAATAATAGCCAAAAAAATTGAACCTGGAAAGGTTATGTGTGACATAACTTTATCTAAATATTCTGATGTCTCGTTTCCAGGGCGAATTCCTGGCACAAATCCACCGCTACGCTTTAGATCATCAGACATTTTATTTGTGGGTACGGTTATAGCTGTATAAAAATATGTGAAAACAATAATTAAAAGCGAAAACAGAACATTATACCACAATCCAAATATGTCTGAAAAATTTGTTTGCATCCATTGGCCTGTGTTAGAATCACCTAGTGCACCACCAATATATGCTGGTGCAAACATTATAGCTTGAGCAAAGATAATGGGCATAACTCCAGATGCATTTAGCTTTAAAGGAATGTATTGACGAGAACCATAAACTGTTCGATCTGTAGAAGAGCCACCTGTTTGTCTTCTGGCATATTGAACAGGGATTCGTCTGACTGCTAAAGTAAGAAGTATTGAGAGCAAAATAATAACTATCCAGAGCACTAGCTCTATTAAAACAAGCATTAAACCACCATTGTTCTCAGATACTCTAGAAACAAATTCTTGGGTGAAAGATAGTGGTAAGTTGGCAATTATTCCAACCATGATTAACAAAGATATACCATTTCCTATTCCCTTATCTGTTATTTTTTCTCCTAACCACATAGCAAAAATAGTACCTGTAACTAAAATAATCACTGATGAAAATATGAATATAGGTCCCTTACCTAGTATAAAAGCACTTTCAGGCACACCCAGAGCGCTCAGGCCAAAAAGGTATGCAGGGGCTTGTACAACGCATATTGCAATTGTAAGCCATCTCGTTATCTGGTTTATTGTTTTCCTTCCACTTTCACCTTCTTTTTGAAGTTTTTGAAGGTATGGAACTGCAATTCCCATAAGCTGAACAACGATTGAAGCGGATATGTAAGGCATTATCCCTAAAGCAAATATTGATGCATTAGCAAATGCTCCTCCGGTGAAAGCATTTAATATACCTAATAGACCTCCACCATCTGTTCTTTCGCTAAGCTCAGCAAGTTGAATTGGGTCTATTCCAGGCAGCACGACCTGTGCACCAAGTCTATAAACCAAAAGCAAACTAAGGGTCAAAACAACCCTGTCACGTAATTCTTCTATTTTATAAATATTGTAAAGAGTTTCTAATAATTTTCTCATTAAAACAATTTATAAAGTTATAGCTTCACCTCCAGCAGATTCTATTGCTGATTTTGCAGAGGTTGAAAACTTATGAGCTGTAATTTTGACTGGAACAGTGAGTTTACCGCGACCCAGTATTTTAACTCGATCATTTTTATGAACCAAACGTAGTCTTACCATTTGATCAATATCTAATTCTTTCTTAATTTTTTTATTTTCAGCTAAGCTTTGGATCTTATCAAGGTTGATCGGCTGATATTCAACACGGTTTAAATTTTTAAACCCATATTTTGGTATTCTTCTTTGTAGGGGCATCTGACCACCTTCAAACCCAATCTTTTTTGAATAACCAGATCGCGATTTAGCTCCTTTATGCCCTCTTGAAGAGGTACCCCCCTTACCTGAGGCCTGCCCTCTTCCAAGTCGCTTTCCGGATTCCCTATTTGATCCATCTGCAGGTGAAATGTTATCTAAACTCATAACTTACAATTTTATAATTCTTTAATAGAAACCAAATGCCTAACCTTATTTACCATACCCAATATACTCGGTGTTGCTTCATGCACTACTTCACTACCAATACGTTTAAGTCCCAAGGAATCTAGTGTAAGCTTTTGTTTTTGTAAACGTTTGATCCTACTTCTTACTTGCTTAATTTTAATTTGTGCCATATTTAATATTTATCCGTTAAAAACTTTATTAATGGAAACCCCCCTCTGTTTGGCTATTTGCTGAGGATTTCTCAGTTTCAAAAGTGCATCAAAAGTAGCCTTAACCACGTTATGAGGATTAGAAGACCCTTGGGATTTTGATAATACATTGTGTATACCAACTGCATCTAGCACAGCTCGAACTGCGCCACCTGCGATAACACCAGTTCCTTCTGATGCTGGTTTAAGAAAAACTCTAGCTCCTCCATATTTCCCTTTTTGTTCGTGAGGAAGGGTCCCCTTAAGAATAGGGATACGAATTAGGTTTTTCTTAGCATCCTCAACAGCCTTGGCTATTGCTTCAGAAACTTCTTTGGACTTACCTAAGCCTTGGCCAATTACACCGTTTTCATCCCCAACTACAACAATAGCTGAAAATCCAAAAGCTCTTCCTCCTTTTGTCACTTTTGTTACACGTTGAACGCCTACTAGGCGGTCTTTTAGATCTAAGCCAGCTGGCTTAACTAGTTCTACGTTTTTATAATCTTGATACATATGCGAATTAAAATTTTATTCCTCCCTCACGAGCACCATCAGCCAATGCCTTAACTCTACCATGGTACAAATATCCGTTTCGATCAAACTTTACTTTAGAAATGCCGTTTTTCACAGCTAATACAGCTATTTGTTTCCCAACGATAGATGCTGTTTCAGTCTTATTAGATAATTTTTCTTTTGATATTTCTTTATCTCGTGACGAAGCTGACACAATTGTTTTGCCCAAATTATCATCTATTAGCTGAGCATAGATTTCTTTATTGCTTCTATACACCGAGAGCCTAGGTATTGACCCTGTTCCGTTTACAACTTTTCGAATTCGCTTTCGAATTCTATTTCTGCGTTCTAATTTTGTTAAACTCATATTAAAATTAATTATGCTGACTTACCAGCTTTTCTTCTTATCTGTTCCCCAACATACTTGATTCCCTTTCCTTTATATGGCTCTGGCTTTCTAAAAGAACGTATTTTTGATGCAACATAACCAACTAATTGCTTATCGTGAGAGGTCAACTTCACAATTGGGTTTTTACCCTTTTCAGATATTGTTTCAATTTTGACTTCAGGCGCTATTTCGAAAAGTATATTATGGGAAAATCCCAGCGCAAGATCTAATCTTTGCCCTTGATTACTTGCTCGATAACCTACACCTACAAGTTCTAATTCCTTAATAAAACCTATACTAACCCCTTGTACCATATTATATATTAATGACCTATACAATCCATGTTTCGACTTTACATTTTTGCTTTCAGAAGATCTTAAAACTGATATTACATTGTCCTGAATTTTTATTTCCACGTCATTATATTTTTGGGAAAGTTCACCGAGCTTTCCTTTAATATTTATATGTGATGGTTGAAGATCTACTGTTACACCTTCTGGTATTTCGATTGGACTATTTCCTATTCTTGACATAAACGAAATTTTTTAATAAACATAACAAATTAGTTCACCACCTACATTTTCCATAGCAGCTTGCTTTCCTGTCATCACTCCCTTTGAAGTCGAAACTATCGAGATTCCTAACCCATTTAATATTCTGGGTAGTGTATTAGAAGAAGAATATTTTCGCAAACCAGGAGTACTTATTCTTTGTAATTTTTTTATGACAGGCTCTTTAGTGAACTTGTCATATTTGAGCGCAATTTTTATAATTCCTTGCTTATTTGTAGTTTCTTCGAACTTATAACTTAAAATATAACCTTGGTCAAAAAGAATTTTTGTGATATCCTTTTTGATTTTGGACGAAGGAATTTCTACTATCCGGTGCGAAGCACGATTAGCATTTCTTATACGAGTTAAATAATCTGCTATTGGATCTGTGAACATGTGTATAATATTTATTGTTATTACCAGCTGGCTTTTGTTACTCCAGGTATTAGCCCTTTATTAGCCATTTCTCTAAATGTTACTCTTGAAATACCGAATTGACGTATATAGCCCTTCGGTCTGCCCGTTATTTTGCAACGATTATGCATCCTTACAGGAGAAGCATCTTTCGGAAGTTTCTGTAAACCCAAAAAATCGCCTGCCTCTTTTAGTGCTTTTCTTTTTTCTGAATACTTTGCAACTGTTTTTGCACGCTTTTTTTCACGTGCTTTCATTGATTCTTTAGCCATCTTAATTCTTTTTAAAGGGAATTCCCAATTCCGTTAATAATGATTTTGCCTCCTGGTCTGTTTTTGCTGAGGTTACAAAGGTTATATCCATACCATTTATCTTATTCACTTTATCTATGTCAATTTCAGGAAATATAATCTGCTCAGTTACACCTAAAGTGTAGTTACCACGTCCATCAAAACCAGTTGTTTTTACACCCTGAAAATCACGTACGCGTGGCAGTGCGGTTGTTACTAAGCGGTCCATAAATTCAAACATGCGTTCGCCGCGGAGTGTAACCTTGGCTCCTATAGGCATACCTTTTCGGAGTTTAAAGGTTGCAACATCTTTTTTTGAGACTGTTGCTATTGCCTTTTGACCAGTAATGATTGATAGTTCTTCAATTGCATGATCAATATTTTTTTTGTCAGCTACCGCGGAACCAACTCCCCTGCTTAAAACAATCTTAAGAAGTTTCGGAACTTGCATAACGCTTTTGTAGCTATAGGATTCTTTAAGGCTTGAAACGATTCTTTTATTATAATCGTATTTTAATCTTGGAGTATATGTCATGATCTAAATAACTTCGTTAGTTTTTTTTAAATATCGCACTTTGGCTCCTTCATCAATCCTAAAACCTACACGTGTTGTTTTCCCGTCAGGTGTTATCAAAGATAAGTTAGATATATGTATCGGGGCTTCCTTCTCAGATATGCCTCCTTGAGGACTCTGAGCACTTGGTTTATTGTGCTTTTTAACTATATTGACACCTTTCACTATGGCCTTATTAGTCCCTTTCTTAATACTTATAACCTCACCTTCCGAACCCTTATTAGATCCAGATATCACTCTGACTTTGTCTCCCTTTTTAATTTTAATTCCCATTTTCATTTAATTTATAATACTTCAGGGGCCAATGATACTATTTTCATAAATTGTTTGTCCCTAAGCTCTCTTGCAACTGGTCCAAAAACTCTAGTTCCTCTCATTTCACCAGTTGGATTTAGAAGAACACAGGCGTTTTCATCGAATCTGATGTAAGATCCGTCAGGACGTCTAACTTCTTTCCTAGTTCTCACAACCACTGCAATAGATACTTGTCCTTTTTTTATTGTTCCTGATGGAGAAGCCTCTTTGACAGTTACAACAATTTTATCTCCAATGTATGCATATCTCCTTTTTGTTCCTCCCAAAACACGTATAGTCAATACCTCTTTTGCACCGGTATTATCTGCTACTTTAAGTCTAGATTCCTGTTGTACCATGTTATTTTGCTCTTTCTATTATTTCTACCATTCGCCAACACTTTGATTTACTTAGTGGCCTTGTTTCCATAATTTTAACTGTATCCCCAATGTTGCAGTCATTTTTTTCGTCATGAACTGTATATTTTTTTGTTTTTAAGACAAACTTTCCATACATGGGATGTTTTACTTTTTTAACTTCTGAAACAACAATAGATTTTTCCATTTTGTTACTAACAACAACACCTACTCTCTCTTTTCTCAAGTTTCTTGTTTCCATAATTGTCTATGATTCTGTTTTATTCAAAATAGCTGTTTTAATTTTTGCAATAATACGCCGAGTAATCCTTATTTGTAAAGGATTCTCAATAGGGGAAATAGCATGAGACATTTTAAATTCAATTAATTTTTCCTGACACTCAACTAATTTATCCCTAAGGTCTTGATTTGATAGTTTTTTTATTTCAGTTTGTTTCATCACTAATTTTAATTTTCAAAATCTCGAGCAACTATAAATTTTGTTTTAACAGGGAGTTTTTGTGCTGCAAGTCTCAAAGCTTCTTTTGCTGTGTTATATGGGACACCAGCAACTTCAAATATAACTCGTCCAGCTTTAGTTACTGCAACAAAATACTCTGGAGCCCCTTTTCCTTTTCCCATACGTACCTCAAGAGGTTTTTTGGTTATAGGCTTGTCTGGAAAGATTTTTATCCAAAGCTGTCCTTCTCTTTTCATGTATCTGGTTGCTGCAATTCGTGCAGCCTCTATTTGTCTGGAGGTAATAAATACTGAGTCTAGAGCTTTTATCCCGAACATGCCATTAGAAAGCTGGTTTCCGCGCGATGAAAGTCCTTTCATCTTGCCTTTTTGAGCTTTTCGATATTTTGTCTTTTTTGGTTGTAGCATGATATAATTATAATTTTATTTTCGGCGTCTTTGGCGATCAGTTCCGCCTGAAGAATTTCCCTTTGTCTGAGTTTTCTTAGTAATACCGATAAGAGGAGAAAGCTCTCTTTTACCATATACCTCTCCTTTCATAATCCAAACTTTTATACCCAACCTACCATATGTTGTGTGAGCTTCAACGACTGCGTAGTCAATGTCGGCTCGAAATGTAGATAAAGGTATTCTACCTTCTTTGTAGGATTCCGATCTTGCCATTTCAGCACCATTAAGTCTGCCTGAAATCTGCACTTTGATCCCTTCGGCATTCATCCTTATAGCTGCGGCAATAGCCATTTTAATAGCACGTCTGTATGATATTCTACTTTCGATTTGTCTAGCAATGCTGGAACCTACTAACTTGGCGTCAAGTTCAGGGCGCTTAATCTCGAAAATATTAATCTGCACTTCTTTGGAGGTTATTTTTCTTAATTCTTCCTTCAATTTATCGACCTCTTGGCCTGCTTTTCCAATTATTATTCCGGGTCGAGCAGTAGTTATAGTAATCGTAATTATTTTTAGAGTCCTCTCTATTATAACGTTTGAAACACTTGCTTTTGAAAGGCGAGCGTGAATATACTTCCTTATTTTTTCATCCTCAGCAAGTTTATCTCCATAGTTTCTCCCACCATACCAGTTTGAGTCCCATCCCCTTATGATCCCCAAACGATTACCAATTGGATTTGTCTTTTGTCCCATTTTATGCTTTAATTAAATTTGATCCTAATATAACAGTGACATGATTTGACCTTTTACGAATTCTATGAGCTCTTCCTTGAGGAGCTGGTCTCAGTCTTTTTAACATTTTTCCTCCATCGACTTTAATTTCAGAAATAAAAAGTTTTGCTTTTTCAATATCTTCTTTTTCATTTTTTAGTTGCCAGTTTGAAATCGCTGATAGCAAAAGTTTTTCTAATTTTTTTGATGCCTCTTTGGGGCTAAATTTCAATACGGATAGTGCATTATCAATTGATTTACCTCTAATTTGGTTAGCAACTAATCGCATCTTTCTTGGCGAAGTAGGACAATTTCTAAGTATAGCAAGTGATATAGGTTTTTTTGATTCCTTGATAGCTTGAGCAGATTGTCTTTTTCGATTTCCCATGTCAAAATTTATTTATTCCCTTTATTTTTTGCTCCTGAATGTCCTCTAAAGTTTCTAGTTATAGAAAATTCCCCAAGTTTGTGTCCAACCATATTTTCGGTAATGTAAACAGGAACAAAAGTCTTTCCATTATGAACTCCTATAGTTTGGCCAACAAAATCTGGGGTTATTAAGGAGGCACGAGACCATGTTTTGATAACATTTTTTTTGCCATCCTCAACGTTTTTAATCAGTTTTTTCTCAAGACTATGATGAACAAATGGTCCTTTTTTTAATGAACGTGCCATATCAATTTATTTTTTTCTTCTTTCAATTATAAATTTATTAGTTGACTTAGATTTTGCTCTAGTTCGAAAACCTTTTGCAGGAATCCCATTGCGGGATCTGGGATGTCCACCTGAAGCTCTTCCTTCACCACCTCCCATTGGATGATCAACTGGATTCATAGCCACAGGGCGTGTTCTAGGTCTTCTGCCAAGCCATCTATTTCTTCCTGCTTTCCCTGAAACTAAAAGTTGATGATCTGAATTTGATACTGAACCAATTACAGCCATGCATGTCACTAGTATTAAACGGGTTTCGCCCGAGGGTAATTTAATTGTTGCAAATTTACCGTCTCTAGCCATAAGTTGAGCGAATGACCCAGCACTTCGTACAATTGATGCACCTCGGCCTGGACTTAATTCGATATTTGAGATTATTGTCCCTAATGGAATATCAGACAGAAATAAAGCATTACCAATTTCAGGAGTAGCCTTTTCACCAGATACAACAGATTGACCAATCTTCAAACCGCTAGGAGCAATAATGTATCTTTTTTCTCCGTCCTCAAATTCAGTCAAAGCAATAAATGCAGAGCGATTAGGGTCATACTCAATAGACTTAATTACAGCTGGAATATTAAACTTATTCCGCTTAAAATCAATTACACGATATCTTTTTTTGTGACCCCCTCCTAAGTAGCGCGAAGTCATTTTCCCTTTATTATTTCGCCCGCCAGAGCTTTTCTTAGGCTTTAATAAACTTTTTTCAGGTTTGTCAGTTGTAATAGCATCAAAGCCGTTAACAACTCGAAAACGCTGTGCAGGTGTAATGGGTTTTAACTTTCTAACTGGCATCTTAATTTCTTATAATTTATCGTAAAAATCAATTTTGTCACCTTCAGCAACCTTCACAATCGCTTTTTTTATGGAATTGGATTTCCCATTTTGTATCCCATTTTTAGTGTAGCGCCTTTTTCTTTCTGAACCATAGTTTATTGTACAAACTTTGTCAACCTTTACACCATACATGTCTTCAACTGCTTTTTTGATTTGAATTTTGTTTGACTTATTATTAACAAAAAAAGTATATTGGTTTAGCCTTTCACTAATTTTTGTAGCTTTTTCAGTAATTATTGGTTTAAATAAAATATTCATAATTATCGGTTAAGAAGTGATTCAATTTTTGGAATTGCTCCTTCACTAATAATTAGATTGTTAGCATTTGTAATTCCATAAGTATTTAATTCAGAGTTGATTACAACATTTGAATTTTTTAAATTACGCGACGACAAATATACATTTTTATTCAACTCTTCCAAGACTAAAAGATTTTTTTTCTCAACTAAACCAAGGCCTGTGAGAATTTTTATAAATTCTTTGGTATTGGGTTTATCCATTTGAAAGTCTTCAACTATAAAGATTGATTTTTCCTTAGCCTTTATACTTAAAGCGGATTTACGAGCTAAACGCTTAACTTTTTTATTTACTTTCTGAGAATAATCTCTAGGGATAGGTCCAAAAATTCTTCCACCTCCCCTAAATAAAGGATTTTTGATACTACCTGCTCTTGCTGTTCCAGTTCCTTTCTGCTTTTTTATTTTTCGTGTACTACCCTTAATATCTGCACGTTGTTTTGATTTATGGGTACCCTGCCTTTTATTTGCCAAAAAAGACTTTATATCTAAATAAATCGCATGAGCATTTGGTTCTACTCCAAAAACAGAATTATCGAGCTTAATTTTTTTGCTAGTCTTTTTGCCATCTATTTTATAAACGAATAATTCCATTATTTCTGAATAGTTACGTAAGCATTTTTGGGACCTGGAATAGATCCTTTAAGAATGAGTAAGTTTTTTTCGGGGACAATTTTAATTACTCTTAAATTTAAAATTTTAACTTTTTGGTTTCCCATTTGTCCAGCCATTCTCATTCCCTTAAATACACGCGCAGGATAAGAAGCAGCTCCAATAGAACCAGGGGCTCTTAAACGATTATGTTGGCCGTGCGTTGCCTGTCCTACACCACTAAAGCCATGCCTTTTTACTACACCTTGGAAGCCTTTCCCCTTCGAAAATGCTGACACGTCTACATAATCTCCTTCTGAAAAGTGTCCAACACTTATTGTGTCTCCAAGACTTATTTCCTCTTCAAAATTTTTGAACTCAACCAATTTTTTTTTGGTTTTTAAATTTGCTTTATTAAAGTGACCCCTTTCAGAATTAATTATTTTTTTTTCATTTTTATCATCATAAGCAAGCTGAATAGCTTGATATCCATCTCTTTCATTAGTCTTTATTTGTGAAACAGAGCACGGTCCAGCCTCTAACACAGTGCAGGCAACGTTTTTCCCTGAATTGTCGTAAAGACTTGTCATACCTATTTTTTTTCCAATTAAACCTGACATAATAAATTATTTAGACTTTTATTTCAACCTCTACACCACTTGGCAGCTCTAACTTCATCAATGCATCTATAGTTTTAGATGATGAACTATATATATCAAGTAGTCTTTTGTATGATGATAATTTAAATTGTTCACGTGACTTTTTATTTACGTGAGGGGATCTTAGAACTGTAAAAATTTTTTTATGAGTCGGTAGAGGTATAGGACCGGTAACAACTGCACCTGTATTTTTAACTGTCTTTACAATTTTGTCAGCTGATTTATCAACTAAATTGAAGTCGTAGGATTTTAACTTGATTCTAATTTTTTGACTCATTTTATTAATATTTAATCTGAAATTCCATTTATCTCTGAAATTACAATTTCAGATATACTAGACGGAGTTTCGGCATATTGTGCGAATTCCATCGTTGAGGTAGCTCTTCCAGATGATAAAGTTCTGAGAGAAGTTACATATCCAAACATTTCCGACAAAGGCACTTCTGCTTTTACAACCTTTGACCCCGCACGATCATCCATTGAATTAACTTGACCTCTTCGGCGATTTAAGTCTCCTACGATGTCTCCCATATTTTCCTCTGGTGTTAAAACTTCAAGTTTCATAATGGGTTCCATTATTACAGGGCTAGCACCACGGGCAGCCTCCTTAAATCCAAGTTTAGCTGCTAACTCAAAAGATAGAGAATCGGAATCTACAGGATGAAAAGAACCGTCTTTAAGTGTAATTTTCATTGAATCTAGCTCAAAACCAGCAAGTGGACCATTATTCATAGCTTCCTTAAAGCCTTTTTCAACAGAAGGAATATACTCTTTTGGTATGTTTCCACCTTTTATTAAATTGATAAATTCTAGCCCAGATTTACCATTTTCGCCTGGTTCCATTGTAAAGACAATATCAGCAAATTTTCCTCTACCTCCAGTTTGTTTTTTGTATACCTCACGGTGATTTGATTTTGAAGTAAGTGCCTCTTTATATTCTACTTGTGGTTTTCCTTGATTTACTTCAACTTTGAATTCACGTCTAAGACGATCAACAATTATGTCAAGGTGCAATTCTCCCATCCCAGATATAATGGTTTGCCCTGAAGATTCGTCAGTTTTAACCTGGAAGGTAGGATCTTCTTCTGCGAGTTTTCCTAACGCCATGCCAAGTTTATCGACGTCGGCTTTTGTCTTGGGTTCAACTGCTATTCCAATTACAGGATCAGGGAAATCCATACTTTCAAGAATTATTGGTGATTTCTCAGCCGATAAAGTGTCGCCAGTTTTAATATCTTTAAATCCAACAGCTGCTCCAATATCTCCTGCTTCAATAAAATCAATAGCATTTTGTTTATTTGAGTGCATCTGGTAAATTCTTGATATGCGCTCTTTGTTCCCGGTTCTGTTATTTAGGACATAAGACCCTGCATCAAGATGTCCTGAATAAGCCCTAAAAAAAGCTAGTCTGCCAACAAATGGGTCAGTAGCAATTTTAAAAGCTAACGCGGAAAATGGTTCGATGGCTGATGGCTTTCGAGAAATTTCCTCTTCATTGTTTGGGTTAATACCTATTATTGCATCTTTGTCTTCAGGGGAGGGTAAGTAACGACAAACAGCATCTAATAAATATTGCACACCCTTATTTTTAAAGGAGGACCCGCATATCATTGGGATTATACTCATGTCTTGTGTCGCTGCTCTAAGTGCGCTATGAATTTCATCAGCGCTTATACTGCTTGGGTCTTCAAAAAACTTTTCTAATAAGTTTTCATCATATTCTGCCACTGCTTCTATTAATTGTTCACGGAGCATTTCTACTTCTGCTACCATGTCTTCTGGTATTGGTATCTCATCAAATGTAGACCCAAATCTTTCTTCGTGCCACACAATCGCTTTGTTAGTAACTAAGTCTACAATTCCCTTAAAATCTTCCTCTTCACCAATATTTAAAACAATAGGAACGGCATTAGATTTTAACATTTCGCGAACTTGGGTACAAACATTCAGAAAATTTGCCCCTTGGCGGTCCATTTTATTGACGAATCCAATTCTGGGAACGCGGTAGTTGTCAGCTAATCTCCAATTTGTTTCTGACTGTGGTTCAACACCATCTACAGCCGAAAACAAAAAGACAAGTCCATCTAAAACTCTTAAAGATCTGTTTACTTCAACAGTGAAATCTACGTGACCAGGGGTATCAATAATATTAAAGTGGTAAGGCTTGGAATCAGAAGTTGGTTTTCCTTGTTCCTGTGGAAAATTCCAAATACATGTAGTTGCAGCGGAAGTGATCGTTATGCCCCGTTCTTGTTCCTGTTCCATCCAATCCATGGTTGCAGCACCGTCATGAACCTCTCCAATCTTATGACTAACACCAGTATAAAAGAGTATCCTTTCAGTTGTAGTTGTTTTCCCTGCATCAATATGAGCTGCTATTCCAATATTTCTAGTGTATTTTAAATCTCGAGCCATAGTAATGAAATATTTTAAAATCTAAAGTGAGAAAATGCCTTATTTGCTTCGGCCATTTTATGAGTGTCTTGTCTTTTTTTGACAGCTGAACCTTCTTCTTTTGACGCTGCTAGAATTTCGCTTGCTAACCTGAGAGCCATGGATTTTTCATTACGTTTTCTTGAGAAGCTTATTAACCATTTCATGGCTAAAGAAACTTTTCGATCAGGTCTAATTTGCATTGGTATCTGAAAAGTCGCTCCTCCCACTCTTCTGCTTCTTACCTCAACATGAGGCATAACATTGGAAAGAGCCTCTTTCCAAACCTCTAGTGCTGATTTTTCTTCATCCTGCTTTCTTTTGTCAACTATTTCGATTGCATCATAGAAAATTGAAAACGCTACTGATTTTTTACCATTCCACATCAAATTGTTTACAAATCTTGTTACAAGCTGATCTTTAAATTTTGGATCTGGTTCTAACGGTCTTTTTTTAGCTTGCTTTTTTCTCATCTAGAAAATATTTACTTGCTTTTGGGTTTTTTTGCACCGTACTTAGAACGTCTTTGGAGACGTCCTTCAACACCTGCTGTGTCTAATGCACCACGAACAATATGATAACGAACACCTGGTAGATCTTTCACCCTTCCACCTCTAACTAGTACAATTGAATGTTCTTGTAGGTTGTGTCCTTCACCAGGAATATATGCATTAACTTCTTTGCCATTAGTCAGTCTAACACGTGCGACTTTACGCATTGCAGAATTTGGTTTTTTTGGAGTTGTAGTGTAAACTCTGGTACACACACCACGCCTCTGTGGGCAAGAGTCGAGAGCTGCAGACTTACTTTTTTTAGAAAGACTTATCCTTCCTTTTCTAACTAATTGCGCTATAGTTGGCATAAATTTGTTTAATTAGGCCATTTTTATTGGCGTGCAAATGTATAGTTTTTTTTTGGTGTTTCAAACCGTAATATTGTAAAAATTTAAGCTTTTGACAAAAAATATATTTAACTAATGAATTGTGGGCTTCAAAGTCAAGGATTTATTAAAAATTAAGTTATTTACAAATGAATAAAACTAAATTATTAGAGTCAATCCCAAACTTGATTTAATATCTAATTTTGACAACTTGTTTATGTCTAATTTAGAATATCAAATTGTATTTTTAAACTCACGTCACAATTCTAAATAATTTGAAATATCTTTTTTATTCATTTTTTATTTTAAATACATGTTTATTATTTTCTCAAAATATTGGCTCAAATGGTGTAAAATCTGATTCCAGGATAAGTGATTTATTTGAGCTAATTAAGAACAGAGTAGATAAAAATTCCAACACTAACGCAAAAGTAAAAGGCAGTGAGTATTTCGATGATAAATTTAAGTCCGGAGATGTTAGATATTTTGGTAAAGATTTAAACCAAAATATTTTTTTGAGATATAATGCATATAAAGATGAAATTGAATTTACAAATAATCCTAAAGCCGTTAGCTCAGATAAAATATTGATGAAACACACAAATATTTCATGTCAAATTGAAAGTAATAAATACAATTACGTTAATTATGTTGATGATAAAAACATCAAACAAAAGGGATATTTGGTTGAATTATTCCTGGGAACTAAATATAAATTTTGTGAAAAAAGAATAAAAATTTTTATGGAAGGATCAGAAGCAAAAACATCGTTGGAGAGATCCTTTCCTCCTCGTTACGTTAAAAAATTTAAATATTTTATATCAATAAACAAGAGTATGTTTAAGGAAATAAGACTAAACAAAAAAAGTATAATTAATATTTTGGATGAAGAACCGGGGCTATTAAAAAAAATTATCAAGGAAAAAAAATTAAAATTTAAAAAGCCTTCAGACATTCTAGAAGTACTAGTTGAGATCAATAAAAATTGAATATTGTATAAGATTTTTTATTCCAAAACCTGTTTTTTTTAATAATTTCTTAAAATTTGTTATAAATAATTATTAAAATTATAATTAAAAACATCTTTTTTATAAACTCGGTAAAAAAGATTTTTTTTTTTAACAAGGAAACTATTTTGATAAAATCAGAATTTATGTTTGCTGTGAAAATTTAATATTAATTAAATTCACAATAATCTAATTCAACTAAACAATATAGGGGTAGTTGAGACGAGGATTTTTATGTATTGTTTAACGGTTTTGAGTTTTTTTTAAACTTTTTTCACAAATCTTTAACATATGTATATTTTATTCCTTATTTTGCGCCACTAAAAACTAATTTTGATATGAAACAAATCTATTTATTTACGGCTTTTTTGCTGAGCTTACAAATAGCCTTTGCACAAATTACCGTAGCAGGAAATGTTACTGACGACCAAGGCGTTCCCTTACCTGGAGCAACAGTCGTGGAAGTTGGGACTAATAATGGTACAACTACCGATTTCGATGGAAATTATTCCATCTCGGTTAGTGACGATGCGTCATTAGCTGTAAGTTTTGTTGGTTATGAAACAACAACACTTGCGGTTGATGGACAAGATCAATTAAACTTTTCTCTGAATCAGTCCAACGAGCTAGACGAGGTAGTTGTAACATCACTTGGTATCAAAAGGGAAGCTAAGGCCCTTGGATATTCAATTCAAAGCGTGGGAAGCGACGATATAGTTAACTCTGGTTCTAACAATGCTCTTGATGCTCTAGTTGGAAAAGCTGCTGGAGTTCAGATTACAAGATCTGCAGGTTCAGCTGGAGGTGGTTCTAGGATTTTGATTCGAGGTGTAACGTCCATGATCGGTAACAACCAACCACTTATTGTTATTGATGGTATAATCACAAACAATGAGACATTAAACTCAGGTTCAAATACAGCGGGTACTGCTACTTCAAACCGTTTAATGGACTTAAACAATGAAGATATCGAAAGTATCAATATTCTTAAGGGATCTGCTGCAACAGCACTTTATGGAACAGCGGGTGCACCTGGGGTTATTGTAGTAACAACAAAAAAGGGTGAAGAAGGCGAAATGAAAGTTTCATATACTCACTCAACCGGTGTAGACTGGTTATCAACTCTTTTTGATTTACAGGATACATATGCTCAAGGGCGTAACAGAAGCAGATCCGATAGAACTCCATATTGGAGATCACCAGGCACTGGTGAATCTTCTTCATACGGCCCTGCACTTGCTGATTTAGAATATTCAACAGATCCTAATCACCCAGAAGCACCTGCAGCTAGTCATTTTGATTCAGACGGGAATTATCTTTATGATAAAAACGGCTTCTTAGTAACTAGAGGAACTGGAAATGGAATCCCCGGTAACAATTATCAAGATAATTATCGTGGATTTTTTAGAGAAGCTATACAGTCTTTAAACAACCTAAGTATACAAGGTGGTACTGAAAAAGCTACTTATGCATTTTCAACTTCATTTTTAACAAATGAGGGTATTGTTCCTAATGAAGAGTATGGTAGAAAAACGTTCAGATTAGCTGGAACTCTTCAAGCATCTGACAAATTAAAAATATCTACAACTTTTAATTATGTCCGATCTGATTATCAAAGAATTCAACAAGGTTCGAATACATCCGGGCTAATGCTTGGTTTATACAGAACTCCTGTATCATTTGACAATGCAAATGGTTTTACGACAGAAGAAGCAGTTGACGAAAGATCAGCTTACCAATTTGCTAACGGGTTGCAAAGAAGTTATCGTGGTAACGGTGGTTATGACAACCCTTATTGGCTAATAAATAATGGACTCAGAAATGAAACTGTTAACCGTGTGTATGGAAGTTTTACAGCTGATTGGAATTACAGCAAATGGTTAAATGCTTCGCTAATCATTGGAGCTGACTTTACTAGCGATAGCCGTAAGCAAAATTTTGAAAAAGGCTCTGCTACAAGGTCACCTGGGTATGTATCACTCACTCAATACAACTCATTTTTAACTGATGCTATCTTAAATATTAGTGGTGGTGATGCCATTACTGACAAGCTAAATTTAAATTATCTAGTCAGTGCTAACGCATTTGATAGAACACGTTCTGCTTTAAATTCAAATGGTTCCAATTTTGCCTTCTTAGGTTTTATTAATCTTGCTAATGCCTCAAATGTTGCTGGTAGTGAAAATTTCTTGAGAACTACTCAGATGGGATTTGTTGGACAAGTTGAAATGGATTGGGATAGTACATTCTATCTGACTCTTGCTGCAAGACAAGATTATGATTCGAGACTTGGTGTACCAGGTAGAGAATTTAATGCAGGTGATTTCTCATTCGTATACCCTGCTGCGTCAATTTCAATCCTTTTAAGTGAATTATTACCACAAAATGATGTATTAAGTTTTGCTAAAATTAGAGCATCATGGGCACAAGTGGGTGGACCACCTCCTTTTGCATATCTGACTACTTCCGGATACTCTATAACCAATGTTGGAGATGGATGGGGAGACTCACTTAACTGGCCTATTCAGGGCGTCACCGGTTTTGAAATCGATAGTATTCTTGGGAATAGTGATCTTACTTCTGAGCTCACAGAAGAAATAGAGTTTGGAATCGACTTTAGATTTTTTAACAACAGAATAGGATTAGATCTTGCTTACTATGAAAGACAAATGACTGATGCAATTCTAAATGCGTCATTACCACCATCTACAGGCTACAACAATGTTTGGCTTAATTCAGGAAGAATGTCAGGTAGAGGTATTGAAGCTACTTTAAACTTAGGAATAGTTGAGTCTGAAAATTTCAGTTGGAATTCTCAAATAAATTTCACCAGTAATGAAAACATTGTCGAAGAATTAGCTCCAGGGCTTGACAAATTATTCCTAGCTGGGTTTTCAAGTGGTGGTTCTTACCTGATTGCTGGTAATCAGTATGGTGCCCTCGTAGGAGGAGCATACTTAAGGTCAGGAAATGGCGGACCAGGTGACGATGGTCTTAATATTCCCGATGGTGATATAGTTATAAACGACAATGCATCATCAAACGAATATGGTTTCCAAGCGGTTGATCCACAACAAAGGGCTATTGGTAATCCTAATCCAGATTTCATAATGGGTTGGAATAACCAAATCAGATTAGGTCCTGTAAACATTGGATTCTTATTTGACTGGAAAGAAGGAGGAGATATGCTAAATGGTGTAGGTTGGGCTCTTTCGTTTTTTGGTAGATCACAGTTAACTGCGGATACAAGAAATGAAGCACCAGCTCCTATACCCGGTGTACTCCCTGACGGTTCTCCAAACAACATACCCGTTGTAAGAGACCAGTATTATTACCAGTCCTCAGTTGGAGGTTTCGGTTCGGTATGGGAACAATTCACTGATGACGCTGGATGGATAAGGTTGCGTGAAGTTAGTTTAGGCTACAATATCCCAGTTTCAAGCATTGGAATTGACTTTATCGATAGCGCAAATCTTAGCATTGTAGGTAGAAACCTCTGGTATTCTACGGACTACAATGGTGTTGATCCAGAAACTTCACTTACTGGTGTTGGTAACGGGCAAGGTGTTGATTATTTCAACATGCCAGGTACAAGATCAGTTTTGGCCAAACTAAAATTAAATTTATAAAATCATGAAAAGATTAAATTATTTTATTGCAATTTCACTTACCGTACTATTTTTCAGTGCTTGTGAATCTTTTATTGCAGATGACATAAACTTAGATCCAAACAACCCTAGTTCGGTATCTTATAATGCTATATTGCCAAGTATCCAAATTAGACATATGGATGTTTATGGTGGTCAGACTTCAAGGGTAAACTCTATGTTTTCTCAGCAAACTGAGGGTGTTGCAAGACAATGGTCTTCATTTAACGATTATTCTGGAATGCAACCTACACGTTTTAATGCTGTATGGAACATTTACTACGGAGAATTACTAGTCGAAGTAAACTCTATGATTGCTGATGCTCAAGAAGATGGTTATAATCACTATGTTGGTATTGGTCAAATCCAAAAAGCTGCGGCTTTATTAGATATGACAGACTGGTGGGGTAGTATTCCTTACACAACAGCTGCTTCAGGTATTGAAGAAGTGAATCCTACTTTCGATACACAAGAATCAATCTATACAGAAGTTTTCAATCTTTTAGCCTCAGGATCCACTAATATGGGCTTAAGTGACGGAGGGTTTTCTGTTGGAAATGACGATGTCATTTATGGTGGTGATACTAGTAAATGGATTAAAGTAGCAAATGCTATAAAAGCACGGGCTCACTTACATTTAGGACAGTATGCAGAAGCTTTAGCAGCAGCTAAAGCATCTCTCACTTCGCAAGATGATAATATGACCTACACCTTTGGGACTACACAGCAAGCTGGTTGGTGGAGATTCAATGATGGTAGATTAGGTGATATAGAATTTCATCCACATTTAAGAGGGATTATGACTGGGTTAAATGACACAGACAGACTTGGTGTTTGGGACGTGACTTTTAATACAAGTCACCCGTATTTGAAACCTAACTACACGCAAGCATACATCTCATACAGAGAAATTCAGTTCATCATTGCAGAATGTCTAAGTAGGACAAACGGTAGTGCCGCTGAGATGGAAACAGCATACTTAAATGGTATCAAGGCTTCTTTCCTAGAAAGCGGCTTAACTGAAGCTGAGTATGACACTTACGTTGCTCAGGCTGCAGTTAACCCAGGTGGTGCAAGTTTGGATTTAGAAGACCATATTTTAACTCAAAAATATATAGGTCTATTTATTCAACCAGAGGTATTCAATGATCTCAGAAGAAATGATTTTCCAGATATAGTACCCACTTCAGGTTCACAGATACCAGTTAGATGGAACTACTCAGAATTTGAAATCTTATTTAACCCAAATGTACCTGATGGTACTTTGTTTAGCCCAAAAAATAGTTGGGATAAGAACTAAGATTCAAGGATCTTTTAAAAAAGCCACCCTCGTAAGGTGGCTTTTTTTATTTAATTAGTTATAATTTAGTAAATTAAACTTCCGAAAAACAAATTATATTATGAGATATCTTTACGCTTTATTGTCTTTGTTGTTATTTACACAATTATCAATAGCTCAAAGAACAATAACTGGAATCGTTTATGACGATCAGGGAGTTCCACTTCCTGGGGCAACGGTTTTAGAAGAAGGAACAAATAACGGTACTACAACCGATTTTGATGGTAACTATTCAATTACAATAGAAGACGGTGTAGAGATATCAGCAAGTTTTGTAGGCTATGAATCATTAACAATCTTAGTTGATGGTCAAGATCAAATTGACTTTATATTACAGCTTGGTAATCAGCTAGATGAAGTTATAGTTACATCTCTTGGAATTAAACGTGAAAAGCAGGCTCTTGGATATGCGGTGTCAGAAGTTAATAACGATGCCATAGAACAAAGAGCCGAAGGAGATATAGGAAGAGTTTTAACTGGAAAAGCATCAGGAGTTCAGATTACCAATCAGAGTGGATTATCAGGATCTGGTACTAACATAATAATCAGAGGATTTAATACATTCTCACAGGGAAATCAACCTTTATTTATTGTGGATGGAATTCCATTTAGCAGCGAGACAAATTCTCAGGGAAGTTTTGTAGATGGTAACAATGGGTCATCGCGTTTTCTTGATATTGATCCAAATAACATAGAATCAGTTAGTGTTCTTAAAGGATTAGCTGCAGCTACTCTTTATGGTACACAAGGTCGAAATGGGGTTATTTTAATTACTACAAAATCGGGTAGCTCCTCTACTGGTGAGGCAAGTAAAAATGAAATAACAATTAATTCTTCTTATTTCAACGTAGAATTTGCTTCTAAGCCAGATTACCAAATGCAGTATGGTAATGGATTTGATCAAGCCTTTGGCTGGTTTTTTTCAAATTGGGGACCAAGCTTCGATGAAGGAGGACCAGCAGGATGGGGTGGACAATCTTCAATTAATGGTGCTGTTTCTGGAACACCTGGTTTCTTAAGACATCCTTTTACTACTGCAAGTTCAGCAACTGGAATCCCACAAATATTAGATGCCCTTGGGATAGCGTCTGACGAACTATATGAGTGGAAACCTTATGACAGTGTTGGCGAATTTTTTAGGACTGGACACGTATTTAGTAACAATATCAATGTAAGAGGTTCTACAAGTGATGGAACTGTAAATTATAATATAAATTATGGTAATCTTGAAGACGTTGGTTTTACCCCAGGAAACACAGTTAATAGAAACACACTTAGTTTCGGTGGTAATTCACAGCTTTCAAATGGCTTTGTAGTTGGAGGTACGTTGAACTTTTCTCAAACAAAATTTCAGACCCCACCAGTAGCTGCAAATTATGGTAGTAATGTTGGAGGTGAGGGTTCTTCAGTTTTTGCAAATGTTTTTTATACCCCAAGAAGTGTTGATTTAATGGGGCTACCCTATCAAAATCCTGTAACTGGAGAATCAATTTATTACAGACAGAATAATTCAATCCAACACCCTCTTTGGACAGTAAATAACACAGCAAATATTCAAAACACTAATCGAGTTTTTGGAGGGGCTAACATATCATATGGGATAAATGATAATCTAAATGTTTCCTACAGATATGGACTTGATGTTTATTCCGAAAACAATATAAACTATTCAAACAAAGGAGGTAAAACCGGTTCACTGGTTAACCGAAATGGTATCTACGAAACATGGAATAACACAAAATCCATTTATAATCACAACTTTAATATTAGTGGAGACTATGATATTGATGATTTTGGGATAACCTTTAATGTCGGTGTTGACTCTAGAAGCGACACATTTGACCAAAATGGAACTCGTAGTACAGGTCAGCAGGTTTTTAATGTTTTAAGACATTTTAACTTTGAACAGCAAGATGAAATTCAATACTATGAAAAAAGAAATATTATCGGTGCTTTTGCTCAAACAGAAATCGATTATAATCGTTATGTTTATCTGACACTAGCTGCAAGAAAAGATTGGGTATCAAATCTATCAGAGGAAAACAGATCAATAATTTATCCATCTGCAAGTGTATCGTTTATACCCTCTCAGGCTTTCCCTGAGATCAAAAGCGATCTGCTTAATTTTATTAAAGTTAGGGCCGGCTATGGAACCTCTGCCAACTTCCCATTTGGTTATCCTATTGCCGCAACTTTAAACATCGACACTCAATCATTTATCAAAAACGGAGGATATGTGATTTCTAATACTTCTGGTTCCATTTTAGGTAACCCTAATTTAAAGCCTGAAAGAATTGATGAAATCGAGCTTGGAATTGAAGGTCGTTTTTTAGAGAACAGACTCACATTAGATCTCTCGATTTACAATAAAAAAACAAATGATCTGATAATTAATAGACCTCTAGATCCTTCAACTGGTTACACTTCAACTCAAACAAATATTGGTTTAATTGAAAATAAAGGGATTGAACTAGATCTTTCAATGAATTGGTTAGAAAATACTGAAGGTTTAAATTGGAATAGTTCTTTTAATTGGTCTACAAATGATGCGATAGTAATAGATCTAGGCGAAGATACAGATAGAATAGTTTATGCGGGATTTGGTACCTTAGGTAATGCTGCTATTCCTGGAGAATCTCTTGGATCCATAATTGGTTCTTCAATTACAAGATACGGTGGTACTATCGAAAACTCTAGGTGGATTGATACTGGTGATCCCGTTGTAAATAACCAAGGTAGTTACGATGAAACTTTTGACCCAACAATAATTGGTGATGCAAATCCGGATTGGATTGCCAATTTGAGTAACTCTATATCATACAAAAATTTAAGTTTAAACTTTTTATTTAATTACCAGCAGGGTGGAGATATTTTTACCTACACGGTGGCAACTCTTTTAGGAAGAGGCTTAACAACTGATACCTTGGATAGAGAACTTAGTTTTGTTCTACCAGGTGTAAATTCCAATGGTCAGCCTAATTCTAAGATGATAAATAATTCTACATTCTATTTTAGCAACGTTCTATATGGTCCCGACGAAATGCTAGTTTACGATGCTAGTCACTGGAGATTGGGAGAGTTATCGTTAACTTACAGTTTACCTGACAAAATTATTGAGAATACACCATTTGGAAGTATATCGGTAACCGCCTCAGGATTCAATCTAGCATATAATGCTTGGAACACCCCTAAAGGAACTAATTTTGACCCTAATATTGCAGGTGTAGGTGTTGGAAATGGAAGAGGATTTGATTTTCTTAATGGTCCAAGTGCCAGAAGGTACGGTGGAAGTATAAAACTTACATTTTAAATATGAAACTTACTATAATGAAAAATAGCAGAAATATTTTAACTCTCTTTTTATGCGTTTTATTTACATTAATATCTTGTGATACCCTTGAATTAGACTTAACTGAAAACCCTAATGCATTAAGTCCGAGCCAAGCAGATGCAGGCTTCTTTCTAAATTCTATTCAAATAGATTTTGCTTTTTGGGTAAGTAGTATGGGAGATAGAGGTGGTGAATTAACCCGGATAAATTATATGTCTGGTAGGACATACAATAATGTTTACTCACCTGATAGTTGGAATAGTGTTTGGTCATCTGCCTACAGAGGTATGCTTGAGGACATCCGCTTAATGAACGTTCTGGCAGATGAAGCTGGACTTACTTATCACAGAGGTATGGGTAAAGTATTCCAAGCCTATATATTATTAACTCTAGTGGATTATTTCGGTGATATTCCTTACACAGAAGCTCTTCAAGGTGCTGAGGCTATATTGAATCCTATTTCTGACAGTGGTGAGAGCGTATATAGCGCAGCAATATCTACACTCGAAAGTGCAATTTCAGACTTTAATTCCGGAGGTCCAGTCCCTACTAATGATTATTATTATCAGGGAGACGCAGATAAATGGATCAAAGCAGCGAATAGTATTAAGAAAAAAGCACTACTAAATTTGGGTGATTTTTCAAATTATAATTCAATAACTAACTATATTATTAATCCTTCCGATGATTTTCAATTTGTTTGGGGTACAAGCCCTGCAACACCGGATACAAGACATCCATTGTATAGATCAAACTACACATCTACTGGAGGTGGAGAATACATGTCAAATTGGCTAATGTTTAACATGATAAATGGGCACGCTGGTAATTCTGATCCAAGAATCAATTACTACTTCTATAGACAAGTTGACAATACACCTGGATTCGATAGCTCTGCTGATGAAGAAGTCTTAGAGTGTGGATTACCAGGATATTATGTCCCTCCACAATTACGTGGCAGTGACACCCCTTTCTGTGCTCCTACAAATTCCTCAAGTAAGCCAGCAAATGGTTATTGGGGAAGAGATCATGGAAACGATAATGGAATTCCACCAGATGGATTTAAAAGGACCCTCAGAGGTGTTTATCCTGCAGGTGGAGCCTTTGATGACGAAAGTTTTGAAGGCAAAGTGGATGGAGACGGACGAGGAGGTTTTGGAATTACACCAATAATCTTATCATCTTGGATGCACTTTATGAACGCTGAAGTAAATGTAAATACTGGGGGTGATCCAACCAATGAAACTCTTATAGCCCTTGAACAAGCGCTAATAAAAACAGATGATTTAGGTGGACCTGAACTTAGTGGAGAAGATATTTCAAATTATGTTGCAGCATTTACCTCAGATTGGAATGCAGCTACTTCATTAGATGAAAAACTAGACATGTGGGCTACTGAATTCTTTATATCGTTAACAGGTAATGGTATAGATGCATATAATTCTTACAGGAGAAATGGCTATCCTAGATCTTTGCAACCTAATATTGAACCAGATCCTGGACAGTTTCCATTAATCCAATATTATCCAGCAAATTATGTCAATACAAATAAAAACGCTAATCAAAGGAGCTCTAAAACAGAACGCGTATTTTGGAACTCTAATGGGCCTACAAGCTTAAAATAAAAATAAATATGAAAAAATTATTATCACTTATAGGTATTGTAATTTTATTTTACACCTGTGAAAGCCCTGACAACACCGTTAACTTCGTTCTTGAAAACTTTGAAAAAGGAGCAGTAATTAGGACTATTGGTACTAATGGTGACTATAATTTCTATGATCAAATTAATTCAATATTTGAATTAGAATTTGAAGAACATGATGCTGAAAATGGTGATTTGATGGAAAATGTCGAAGTTTATATTTCAGTTGATGGTGGTGCTGAAATTCTATATAAAACAATACAGCCTACTGAATTTTCCATTGGACCCACAGGACTTCCTAGAACAATACTTCGAATTCCACTTACGGATGTCGAAAATCAAATTGGATTTATAGGTGGCAGTACGGTGAAAATAAGACTTCAATTGAATCTTAGTAATGGAAAGTCGTATTCTGAAGATGAGGTAACTGGATCTATGACAGGTTCATATTTTTCTTCACCATTTGTTTATAATAAAATTGTTCTGTGCAATGTAGTTAACGGATCCGCCATCCCTGGAGTTTATAAAATCAAAATGCAGGATTCATACGGTGATGGATGGCAAGATAGCAGATTAAAACTTACTGTTGACGGACAAGTTTATTTCTTTGCAATTCCAAGCCCCTACACAAGTGGAATAGAAATTAATAAAACTTTAGAATCTTATACAGGTGACGATAATTCTGGATATTCAACAGTCACGATACCTTCGAATGCCACAAACATGAAATGGGAGTGGATTGTAGGTAGGTACCCTGAAGAAACTTCATATACTATATCTTATACAAAACTTGATGGATCGAGAGGTCAGGATAGTTTCAATGAAGCCAACGGTCCTGGGGGAGAAAAGATATTAAGCATTTGTCAGTAGATATTTTAAAAGTATTTCAAAGGAAGTCTCATAATTTAATACTTTATTATCTGTCCTGTGGATAAACATATCCTCTCCAAAAAGTACTTTCCCCTTTATACTTCCAAACAACTTCTTTGTCTGTTGTTACCTCCCAATAACCGTAATCACCTTCACAAATTAATGTATTCCCATTGGGTAAACGTATACATCCAGATATTTTAGCACTAAATAAATGAACATCAGAAAATTTCCAAAATAGTTCGGGCTTTTTCCAATTTCTAGGGTCACTTTCAAATTGTGAAGGAAAGGTAAATTCATAAACTATAGATTGATTATTTTTAGACCCATTCATGTAAATCAAAAAATTATCTAAAGTTTCTGGATGCAGAGAAACAATATTTGGATGATGATTATTGAAAAATATTCGCTCATCAGAAGAATCAAAAGCATTCGGATTACCAAATCTAAAAGCCAAATCTCCTTTTTCAGTTTTAGTAGCTTCAGTGTCATATTGGTGAGGTATAGCCCAAACCTCACTATAAAAATTTACACTTAAAAATATTAAATTTCTTTTTCGGTCATAGCAAATTCCGTTAGCATGCATTAAATCTCCATTTTCAATTTGGTTATAATTAAGATTAATTTTTGCTGGGTATTCTGATATATTACCATAATTTGGTTTGATTGAATCAAAGTCCTGAATTAAATGGTCAACACTTCTCCATTCCCATACGATAGTATCGTTATTTGGATTGATTTCAATAATTTTCTCTAAAAAAATTTCTCCAATCCCGCTAAATCCAAAATTTATCGCCTCTTCTTCTGTAAATCGCTCCCAAACTAGTAATAAAATATTTCCATTAGGTAGAATCTCAAAATCATGGTGTGCAAGTTCATTTTCATTATTGACTTCATATTGCCACTCCAATATTCCACTCGGATAAAATTTTTTAATAATTCCACCATATCCACCAAACGAAAAAAATACATTATCTGATTTAAAAAGACCAATCAAACTACCATCTAACATTAATTCTAAATCATTCCCTAATTTTGAATCAAAATTCCATATTTTAAGTTTTTCACCTGTCTTATCAGTTAAATATGCCTTATTACCTCCATTTTCAACAATAAAAATAGGATTGGGGTCAATTTTTTTTGGATTATAGATTTTTATCTCACTACTCAACTCAGGAATAGGTGAAAAAATTGCAGTTAAATTTAAATCATCAGTTAAAACAAATTCATATTTTTCTTTTTTTATAACTTCAGCGAATCCTTCCCAACGATCAAAATAATATCCTGAATCTGCTTTAGCTTCAAAAACAACTCTATTATTTATCTCATAAACGCCTGACTCGGGTTTTACTGTCCCATTCCCTTTGATTGATAAATTAATTGATATATGAGATTTATATTTAAATATTGTTTCGGATGAACAGTTTAAAAATGAAAATACTATAAAAATGTTTAAACAATTAGATAAAGAATAATTTGATTTTATTTTCATTACATTTTCAAATTAAGAAAGAAGTTGGAAAAAATCAACTCTAAAATTTATTGTTTTTCTATTGCCCTTAAAGAAATAGTTATTTTTATAAAATGAAAACAACTAACATATTTGGTATACATTCAATTCTAGAAGCAATAAAGTCAGAAACTCCTATCGAAAAAGTTTGGCTATTGAAAGGTGGTAAAAGTAAACTTTACGATAGATTAATTTTCACTCTAAAATCTAAAACTATTCCATTTAGTTTTGTACCAGAAGAAAAGTTGGAACAATTATCAAAAAAAAATCATCAGCGAGCAGTTGCTAGAATTTCTCTAATTAAAACATTCGATATGGAGCCACTAATTGAAGAAATTTTGGAAAAAAAAGAATCACCCATTTTTGTTCTATTAGACTCTATAACGGATGTACATAATTTTGGAGCGATTATACGTTCATCAGTTGCTGCAGGAGTAGATGCTGTGTTTACCCCTATCAGTAATAGTGCCCCTCTAAATGGAGATGTAGTTAAAACTTCAGCAGGTAACATTTTTCATATATCAATATCCAAAGTAAAAAATCTTAAAGATGTTATTTATACCCTCAAAGCTAACGATGTATACGTTATTGCAATTACTGAAAAAGCTGAAGAGATGATTTATAATAAATCTTTAAACGTTCCTCTTGCTATTGTTTTGGGTTCTGAAGAAAAAGGAATTTCGAAAGGAATACTTGAAATAATAGATAGTCATGCTAGTATACCAATGCAGAATAAGATTAACTCTTTAAATGTTTCGGTTGCTTGTGGCATAAGTCTATTTGAAATAGTAAGACAAAGGATTTAATTATTAGTACTTTAAATATTTTTAGTAATTCTTTTTCCAAAAAAATGGTGAAAATAATATTAATACAGTAAATAATTCTAAACGACCTAATAACATTAAAAAAGTTGCCCATAGCTTACCCATTTCAGATAATGACGCATAACTATGGCTAGGTCCAAATGAACCTAGAGCAGGGCCAATATTTCCTAATGTTGAGGCTGCTAATCCTAATGAAGAATCAAAATCTGTACCAAGAATTCCAAAACCTATTGATCCAACGATAAAACTCAACATATATAAAATAAAAAAACCCAAAATATTAAATGAGATTGCCTCACTGACTGTTTTATTGTTATACCTAGATTGAATAATTGCATTTGGATGTAATGCCCTTTTAAATTCTAAAAAACCCGTTTTAATCATTAGCATATGGCGAACTATTTTTATACCTCCTGAGGTCGATCCAGATGATCCGCCTAAAAACATGAGTCCAAAAAATATTATTGTTACTATTGGTGCCCACTGAGTAAAATCATAGGTTACAAATCCTGTTGTTGTTATAATTGAAACTACCTGAAATACTGCATTACGAGCTGTAGGTTCTATTATATTTAATATTGAATTAGCAGGAAGATTTTGAGATATTAAAATAAAAATTATCACAATAAGAGAAAAAAAGATTGTGAAGCGAGTGTAAAGTTTAAATTCCTCATCTTGAAAAATCTTTTGAAATTTTCTTTTAAAAGCAAAATAGCTTAAAACAAAATTAGTTCCTGCTAAAAACATAAATGCTATAATTATGTATTGAATTAATGGTTTGTCGTCCCAAAAAGCAATACTTTCACTTTTTGTAGAAAATCCCCCTGTTGAAATTGTACTCATAGCGTGGTTTACAGCATCAAAAACTGTCATCCCAGCAATATAGAGTAAAACTGTTTGAACGATAGTGTAAGTCAGATAAATTAACCATAAGCGTTTAGCAGTATCTGTTATTCTTGGATGTAATTTATCACTAGCAGGGCCAGGAGCTTCAGCTGAAAATAGTTGAGTTCCCCCAATACCGAGAAAAGGTAGTATAGCGATTGCCAGTACAATAATTCCCATTCCACCAATCCAATGAGTTGTTGTGCGCCAAAATAAAATTCCTTTAGGTAAGGAATCTATTTTTTCAACAATAGTTGCTCCAGTTGTGGTGTAACCTGACATTGTTTCAAAAAAACTTGAAGTAAATTGTGGAATTGTACCCGTCATAATATAAGGAATAGTTCCTGTTAGAGCCATTAAAATCCAACCTAGTGTTACAATTAAATATCCTTCACGTTTTTGAATCTGCTTTTCATATCTCCTTCCAAAAAATAAAAAAACAACTCCTGTAGAAAGAACAATAAATGAGGAAATTGTAATCTCTTTAACAAAACCATCATTAAACAACAAACTTATCAAAGAAGAAAGTAACATGAAGCCACCATTGACAAGTAACAAGACTCCCATTAAAAAAACTACAATTTTGTAATTAAAATAATTAATCATAAATCATAAAAATAAGCGTTCAATTCGCTTAATTGATCTTGGCAGACAACAAACAACAATTCGATCTCCAGGAATAATTTGATAATCACCTAAAGCAGTAACCCCTTGTCCTTCTTTTATGACTCCTCCAATTATTGCTGTTCTGGGAAAATCAATATCTCTAATTTTAAAGTTTGCCACTTTGGAATTTGGGTTAACAACGAATTCCAAAATTTCAACATTTAAATTATTTAGAGTTTTCATATCTACAACATCACCTTTTCTAACGTATCTAAAAATTGTATTTGCGGTAAGTAATTTTTTGTTAATTAAAGAGTCAATACCTATCGAGTGCGAGAGTTGAAAATAATCCATATTTTCAACGAGCGCAATTGTTTTTTTCACTTTTTTGGAATGGGCCATTAAACAACTCATTATATTGGTTTCTGAATTTTCTGTTACAGATATAAAGGCATCCATTGAAGAAAGATTTTCCTCATCCAATAATTCAGCATTTCTTCCATCCCCATGAATAATTAAAGCGTCTGGTAATAGTTCCGAAATCTCAAATGCTTTTTCCTTATTCTTTTCTATAAGACTTACATTAAATTTTTTTTCACACAATTCTCTTGCAGTATTGTATCCAATTCTGCCTCCTCCAAGTATCATAATATTTTTTATTGATGTTTTAGTTTTTCCTGTTAGCTTATATATTTCTTCTACACCTTCTTTTGATGTAATAAAAAATACTGTATCACCAACTTCAAATACTGTATCACCTCTAGGTATTATGGTAGTTTGCTTTCCTTTTCTTTGAACTGCTACTGGCATAAAATGAACATCTGAAAAGATAGAAGCAGCTTCTTTAACAGTATTGCCGACAAATGGCACCTCATCTTCTAATCTAGTACCTATTAAAGTCAATGCTCCTCCCTCAAATTCATAACTATTTGAAAAGGCTGACTGATCAAGTAATTGTTGTATTTCTTCAGCTGCTAATTCTTCTGGTGATATAAGTTCATCAACACCAATATTTTGAAAACTAATTAAATCTTGAGCCTTAGTGAGTTCAAAATTAGATATTCTCGCTATAGTTCTTTTACTGCCTAACTGTTTAGCTAAAGCACATATAGTAATATTTGTGGCCTCTTCTGCTGTAACTGCTATAAATAAATCTGAATTAACAACTTGGGCATCTTGCATTAATTTTAGAGACAATGCGTCACCACGAATACCACGAATATCTAAATGTGATTCTGCATAATTTAGGCGGTCTTTGTCAGTATCTATTAAAGTTATATCCAATGACTCATATGAAAGGAGTTTGGCTAAATGGAAACCAACTTCACCCCCTCCTGCAATAATTATTTTCATAAATATCTATACAAAAAGTTTGTAAATATACGAATATTAGACCTGCCCGTATAAAACGATCTTTCTAAACTTATTTGAAAATCATTTAAAATCTATTAATAAAAAATTATTGATTTTAGAAAAATTAAAAAATATTAACAGCTAAGACATTAGATTATTAATCTTTAAAATAAGATAAGATCAATGAAAATAATACTTAAAGAAAGAACAATATTTTTATAAAAATTAGGTTTATAAATGAGAAAGTTAATTAAAAAAAACTGAGAAAAGCTTTAATTTGTTTTGCGAAAAAATTATAAAAATAAATTCTATTTATATAAAATATTAATCATTTTTGGCGCACAGTTTTCAATCGCTCAATATCCAGAGGTAACAGAAAAAATAATTAATCTCCCGAATTTTGACAATAAGGCTTTGCACTATGGATATTTTTTAGGTACCAATCAATATGATTTTAAATTCGAATATATTGATTCATATTATGAAGAGTTGATGTATAGAGATATCACAGTAAATCAAAAAAAAGGATTTAATGTAGGATTAATAGGTGATTTAAGAATTAATAAATTCCTAAATTTAAGATTCGAACCTGGACTATATTATAACCAAAGAGACTTAGTATATCCGGAATATAAAGAGTTTACAAGAGAATCCGACAGGTTTAGAGAAGTCAAATCAACATATATCCATTTGCCATTATATTTAAAAATTAACGCGAAAAGAATTAATAATTTTCGCCCTTTCATACTAATGGGTGTCTCGACAGATTTTAATCTTTCAAGTAATGAGAATAATAGTGATGATAATGCAAGTAATGTTTTCAGGACTACTACAAAAAGTTTTAACTATGAATTAGGGCTAGGTTTCGAATTTTATTTGTATTACTTCAAATTTTCTCCATCATTAAGAGGTATTTTTTCACTACAAAACGAATTGATTCAAGATGCATCAGAAGAAAGTCCTTGGACTAAAAATATAATTAATATGTTTAGTAGAGGATTATCATTAATTATCACATTTGAATAATTAAACCTATCTAAAAATTTCACTTAAAAAAATAGCTGCTGAAGTAGATACGTTTAGACTATTTGGCCTTTTTATTGATCTTTGGTTAGGAATTGTAAGTTTTTCGTCAAGAATTTTATTTATGGATTCTGAAATCCCATTTGATTCGTTTCCGAAAACATATATAGCTTTTGTAGGAAGATTTTTTTTATAAATTGATTGTCCGTCCAATGTGGCACCAAAAATAGGCTTGTTAAGTGATTTCAGATAATCTTCTAAGTTAGTCTGATAATTGCATCTCACTCTTGCTATAGAACCCATACTAGACTGGATTGCTTTAGAATTATAACAATCAACAGTGTCAGAACTACATACTAATTCATTTATTCCAAACCAATCACAAAGACGAATTATAGAACCCAAATTTCCTGGATCAATTAATCTATCAATTGCTATAGTTAGTAAGCAAGGTTTAGTCTTTATTTGGTTTGGTATTTTAAAAACACCTAACACTGGGCTTGGAGTTTTTAAGTGGGTAATTTGTTTCATTAAAGAAAAATCAATTTTAATAGCTTTAGGATGAAAGTTATCCTCCAATGAATATAGATAGTGAGCATGCCAGGAACAATTAATTAGGTCATTAACTATTTTTTCACCTTCAGCAACAAAATATCCAAATCTTGTTCGATATTTTTTATGCTTCAATTTATGTATTTGTTTAACTTGATTCTTGCTCACCATAAAAATGACTTATTTTTGATTTATAAAATATAATACTTAGTGTATAAATTTTTGACAAAATTAGTCAATCTATTTTTCCTTACATTACTTTTTGGAAGTTGTTCCAGTACACGTATTTTTGAAAGCTCAGGGTATATAATTGATAGAAATGAAATATATGAAAACGGGATTATTTTAAAAAATGATCCCATAAATTTTGTTATAAAAACAAAATCAAATAAGAAAATTTTAGGTATACCTTTAAAGAAAATACTATACGAAATCTCGAATACTGATCCTGAGGCTCAATTCAAAAAATGGTTAGATAAAAAAGAAAAAAGGAGAAAACGTTTGGAAAATTGGATTTCAAACAAACAAATAGTGGCCCTAAACAACTATGTAATTAAATTTAATGATTGGCTAAAAAAAACAGGAGAAGCTCCAGCATTATATGATAGTTTGGATGTTAAAATATCGAAAGATAATATAGCTCAGTATTATAAAAATTTGGGATATTTTAACGTAGAGGTAGAATCAGAAACTGAAGAAGTTAAAAAAAGAAATGTAATAGTAAAATATATAGTTAAACCTAAAAATAGATATTTAATTGATTCAATTAAAGCATCCATTGAATCACCAGAACTATCCTTCTTGTATGAAGAAAATAAGAAAGATCAAATCATTAAAGAGGGAGAGCCCTTTGAAATAAATAAATTTGATGACGAAAGAGAACGATTATTCACAATATTTCGAAATAATGGAGTATACAACTTTCAACAAAATAGCATTCAATTTACAGCTGCAATAGATAGTACGGGTAAAGATTTAAAAATTCCAATAAATATTAAGATTTCAAATATTCAGAAGCGTGTAGATGACTCTATAATAAAAATACCATATAAAAGTTATAAGATAAAAGATGTTTCAATCTTTATTAATAATGAAAAGCAAATTGCAAATCTTAATGAATATAGTGATTCCATTAACTACAATGGTTTTAAAATACTTAGCAAAGGTAAATTGAAATATAATCCTAAAGCTATTACATCAGGTATTTATATAAAGAAAGGAAAATTTTATAGTGATTTGGATAGAAATCTAACGTATCGTTATTTCACAAGCTTAAAAAATTTTAAATATCCAAATATTAACTACACATTGCTGAAAGATAATAAACTTAATACTAGAATATTGTTGAGTCCTAAAGAAAGATTTTCATTGGGTTTTGATTTAGATTTATCTCATTCAAATATTCAAGATTTTGGTTTGGGGGTAGGTGGAGGTTTGGGAATCAGAAATGTTTTTCAAGGTGCTGAGCTTTTAGAAATAAATATCAAAAATACTTTGGGAGCGTCACGAGATATCTCAAATACTGATAACCAATTCTTTAATATTTTTGAATTAGGTGCTGACATAAAACTGAGTGTATCTAGATTACTTTTCCCAACGTTTAAAAAAGATTTATTTCCAGCATCAATGTATCCAAAAACTGAGATTATTTTAGGATCGAGCCTTCAGGAAAATGTTGGCTTAGATAAACAATTTTTTAAGGTAAATTATCAATTTGATTGGAAACCAAATGATAAAAAAAAGATGCAATTTAGACTAATTGATCTAGAATTTATAAATAATAGAAACCTTTCAAATTACTTCAATGTTTATAGAAATTCTTATGATAGACTAAATAGTATAGCAAAGATTACTACATCTAATGAATTATTATTTGATACTGAAGGTAATCTGAATATTCCAGATGGTGTAAACAGTTTTATTTTAGATGTCCTAAATAATGAAACTAATCTAACCTTAGAAGATGAAGAATACAAAACTGTTAATACCTTGAAAGAACGTTATGACAGATTAACTGCAAACAATTTAATATTAGGGTCTTCCTTCAGTTTAAATATAAATAATCAGGAGAGTATTTTTGATGAAAACTTTTATCAATTCAGATGGAAAATCGATTGGATTGGTAACTTTTTGAGACTTTTTTTAAAAAGTATTAACGCGAATCAGAATGAAATAAATAATTATACGCTTGGTGGAGTTAGTCCTTCTCAATATATTAAAACAGAAATAGATTACATTAAACATTGGTCATTTGGGAGGGAAAGAATATTTGCATTTCATGCATTCTCGGGAATTGCAATTCCATATGGTAATTCATCAAATGTTCCTTTTGCTCGTTCTTACTTTTCTGGAGGAGCTAATGATAATAGGGCTTGGAGAGCTTACGAATTAGGCCCGGGAAGCAGTAAAAATATTAATGAATTTAATGAAGCTAACTTTAAATTGGCTTTCAACCTTGAATACCGATTTCCTATCAGCGGCCCATTAAATGGAGGGTTTTTTATCGATATAGGAAATATTTGGAATTTGTGGGATGATGTCGATGATGATACTATGAATTTTTCAGGCCTCAAAGACTTAGGTGAGCTTGCAATTGGTTCTGGCTTAGGGTTTAGGTATGATTTTGACTTTTTTGTTTTTAGATTTGACACAGGTTTTAAAACTTACAATCCTGCTCTAATAAACGAAAAGCGTTGGTTTTCAGAATTTAATATTAGAAATGCAGTGCTTAATATTGGTATTAATTATCCTTTCTAAAAACAAATAATTTTATATTTGCAACAAACTGAATTGATGACTAATTCTATACCCTCAGGAGTAATTACTGGAAAAGATGTTCAAAAGATTTTTAAACTTGCTAAAGAAAAAAAATTCGCTCTTCCAGCTGTTAATGTTATTGGAAGTAATAGTATAAATGCAGTCCTAGAAACAGCTTCTAAACTTAAAAGTCCTGTAATTATCCAATTTTCAAATGGTGGAGCTCAATTTAATGCAGGAAAAAGTCTTCCAAACAACAATCAAAACTCTGCTATAGCAGGTGCTATAGCCGGTGCAAAACATGTTCACCAACTTGCAAAACTATACAATGCTACTGTAATACTACATACGGATCATTGCGCTAAAAAATTATTGCCTTGGTTAGATGGTCTAATAAATGCAAGTGAAATGAATTTTAAAGCAATGGGTAAACCACTCTTTAGCTCCCATATGATTGATTTATCAGAGGAATCGCTAGAAGAAAATATAAATATTTGTAAGAAATATTTAAAGCGGATGTCGAAAATGGGAATGACACTTGAAATTGAACTTGGAGTCACTGGGGGTGAGGAAGACGGTGTTGACAATTCTGACATTGATGCTTCAAAACTTTATACACAACCACACGAGGTTGCATTTGCATTTGAAGAATTAAGAAAAATAAGTTCCCAATTTACAATAGCCGCTGCTTTTGGAAATGTTCATGGTGTTTATAAACCTGGAAATGTTAAATTGACACCAAAAATTTTAAAAAATTCCCAACAATTTATTTCTAAAAAATTTAAACTACCACAAAACACGGTTGACTTCGTTTTTCATGGAGGATCTGGGTCAAGTGACAAGGAGATCATTGAAGCTATAAGCTATGGAGTAGTTAAAATGAATATTGACACCGATCTTCAGTTTGCATTTACCGAAGGCATAAGAGACTATATGAATGAGGAAATTGAGTATTTAAAAAATCAGATTGGAAATCCTGATGGTAAAGATAAGCCAAACAAAAAATATTACGATCCGAGAAAATGGTTACGCTTAGGAGAAGAAAGCTTCAAAAAGCGCCTAGAAAAAGCTTTTAAAGACTTAAATAATTTAAATACACTATAAATATCCATAATTTATATATTTGACTAAATTGTTAATATGAGTTGGTTTAAAAGGAGTGAAAAAGGAATTCATACTAAAACTGAAGAAAAAAAAGATATTCCTAAGGGACTTTGGTATCAAACTCCTACAGGTAAAATAATTGAGGCTAAAGAACTTGCCGATAATAAATATGTTAGTCCTGAAGACGATTATCACGTTCATATAGGTAGCAAAGAGTATTTCGAAATATTGTTTGATGATAATAAATTTGAAGAATTTGATGTTGATTTAAAATCGAAAGACTTCTTGAAATTCGAAGATTCAAAAAAATACATAAATCGTCTAAAAGAGGCTCACAAAAAAACAGGCCTTTATGATGCTATTAGAACTGCAGTTGGCAACTCAAAAGGGAAGAAAATAGTAATCGCTTGTATGGACTTCAGGTTTATTGGTGGTTCTATGGGCTCAGTAGTTGGAGAAAAAATTTCTAGAGCAACTGACTATTGTATTATGCATAGTTTGCCTTTATTAATTATCTCTAAATCAGGAGGGGCTAGAATGATGGAATCAGCAACCTCATTAATGCAAATGGCAAAAACTGCAGCAAAATTGGCTCAACTGGCAGAGGCTAAAATACCATATATTTCCCTTTGCACAGACCCAACTACAGGAGGCATAACAGCATCTTACGCTATGTTAGGTGATATTAATATAGCTGAACCTAAAGCTTTAATTGCTTTTGCTGGGCCTCGTGTGGTTAAAGATACAACTGGAAAAGATTTACCAGAAGGCTTTCAGACAAGTGAATTTCAATTACAAAAGGGATTTTTGGATTTTATCTCCCACAGAAGCCTGTTAAAGAATAATATAAACTTGTATGTAGATTTAATTTTGAATCAAGAAATAAGGTGACAAAATCTAAAAAATAACCCCTATTAATTATAATTTAAATTGTTGGTTTAAACTAGATTACTCGTATATTTGCTGCTTTATTATCAGGTACATAAAAACTATTAACATTAATATTGGCATGTATAATTCAAAAGAAAGTAAAGAAGACATTTTCAAAAAATTCGGAAATTCAAAAAAAAATACTGGATCACCCGAAGGCCAAATAGCGCTTTTTACACATAGGATTCATCACTTATCTAATCATCTTAAATTTAATCGAAAAGATTTCAATACAGAAAGATCATTAGTTCGTTTAGTAGGTAAGCGACGAAGTCTTCTAGATTACTTAAAGTCCAAGGACATAGAAAGGTATAGAAATATTGTAAAAGAATTAGGTTTACGTAAATAGTAAAAAAAATTAAGCCCTTATGTTTTTCATTGGTTGCAGCGACACACAACAAACGAAGTTATAATCTAAAAATGAAAAATGATTCCAAAAATTTTATCTGAAGAAATCCATCTTGAAGATGGAAGAAAAATTATTATAGAAACCGGAAAACTTGCAAAACAAGCAGATGGCTCAGTTGTTGTGAGAATGGGCAAGTGTATGCTTTTAGCGACTGTTGTCTCTTCAAGAACTCCAAGTCCAGTAGACTTTTTACCACTGACAGTAGATTATCGTGAGAAATTTGCTGCTGCTGGAAGATTTCCGGGTGGGTTTTTTAAACGAGAAGCTCGTCCTAGTGATCAGGAAATTCTAACCATGAGATTAGTTGATCGTGTATTACGTCCTTTGTTTCCAAGTGATTATCACGCAGAAACACAAGTTATGATTCAGCTTATGTCACATGACGAGAATATAATGCCTGACGCACTTGCTGGTCTGGCTGCTTCAGCAGCAATTCAACTTTCTGATATACCATTTGAATATCCTATATCTGAAGTTAGAGTAGGTAGAGTAGATGGTATGTTTGTGATAAACCCAAGTAAAAATCAGTTACTCACATCAGATATTGACATTATTATTGGTGCTAGTGAGAATTCGATTGCGATGGTTGAGGGCGAATTTGATGAAATTACTGAAGAAGAAATGCTTGATGCAATATCATATGGGCACTCTGCTATAAAAGATCAAATAAATGCTCAAATTGCTTTGGCTGATGCATTTGGAAAAAAGGACACAAGAACTTATGAAAATGAGGCTTCAGATGATGAATTAGAAAAACAAATTCTTAAAACTACTTATCAAAGTTTTTATAATGTAGCAAAAAAAGGTTTATCGAAAGGAGAAAGGTCTGAACAGTTTTTAGAGATTAAGGATGAATTTTTAAAAAAATTCTCTGAAGATGAAATAGATGAGAAATCAGATTTAATTTCAAGATATCTAAAAGAGTCACAAAAAAAAGCTGTCCGAGATTTAGTTTTAAATGAAGGTATTCGTCTTGATGGGAGAATGACATCTGAAATTCGTCCTATCTGGTGCGAAGTTGATTACCTTCCATCTGCACACGGATCATCAATTTTTACAAGGGGAGAAACTCAAGCTCTTGCAACTGCTACTTTAGGAACCTCAAAAGAGGCAAATGTTATTGATTTACCAACTGAGCAAGATGAAGAAAGATTTTACCTACATTACAATTTTCCTCCATTTTCTACTGGTGAAGCCAGGCCCCTTCGTGGCACTTCAAGACGTGAGATAGGTCATGGGAATTTGGCTCAAAGAGCGTTAAAAAATGTAATCCCAAGTGATTGTCCATACACAATTAGAATCGTTTCTGAAGTTTTAGAATCTAATGGTTCTTCTTCTATGGCTACTGTTTGTGCTGGGACTATGGCTCTTATGGATGCAGGAATTATGATTAAAAAACCTGTATCCGGAATTGCAATGGGACTAATCACTGAAAAAGATAAATTCGCTGTTCTATCTGACATATTAGGTGACGAAGATCACCTCGGCGATATGGACTTTAAGGTAACTGGGACTTCTGACGGAATAACTGCCTGCCAGATGGATATTAAAATCAAAGGGCTAAGTTTCGATATAATGACTAAAGCGCTTGAACAAGCAAGAAAAGGAAGATTAGAAATATTAGAGCAGATAACGAATACTATCCCTTCTCCAAATGATCACGTAAAAGACCATGCACCGAAGATGATATATCGAAGAATTCCAAATGATTATATCGGAGCATTAATTGGTCCAGGTGGAAAAGTTATTCAAGAACTTCAGAAAGAATCAGGGTGTACAATTGTAGTCAATGAAGATCCAAAAACTGAAGAGGGGGTTATTGAAATTTTAGGAACATCTCCCGAAGGAATAGCTATGGTTGAATCAAAAATTGATTCAATAACATTTAAACCTAAAGTAGGTGAAAAATATGAAGTAAAAGTTATTAAAATATTGGATTTTGGAGCCGTAGTTGAATACACTAAAGCACCCGGAAATGAAGTCCTTCTTCATGTAAGCGAACTTGCTTGGGAAAGAACAGAAAATGTAACCGATGTGGTTAAGATGGGAGATGTATTAGAGGTTAAATATTTTGGAGTAGATTCAAGAACACGCAAAGAGAAAATATCACTGAAAGCATTGCTACCAAAACCAGATAAAAAAGATTAATTTTTAAAATTTTTGAAACATTTTTTAGATTTTTGCGTATTATAGGTATTATTTAATTTTTATTAGAAATGAGGCAACTTAAAATAACTAAGCAAGTTACGAACCGTGAAACAGCTTCACTCGACAAATATCTTCAAGAGATTGGTAAAGTTGACTTAATAACTGCCGAGGAAGAAGTAGAATTAGCTCAACGAATCAAAGCTGGTGACCAGATTGCTCTTGAAAAACTTACCAAAGCAAATTTAAGATTTGTAGTATCGGTAGCAAAGCAGTATCAAAACCAAGGATTAACTCTACCAGATTTGATAAATGAAGGTAACTTGGGATTAATCAAAGCTGCCCAAAGATTTGATGAAACAAGAGGTTTTAAATTCATATCTTATGCTGTTTGGTGGATTCGCCAATCAATTTTACAGGCTTTAGCAGAACAATCTAGAATAGTTCGGCTTCCACTAAATAAAATTGGTTCAATTAATAAAATTAATAAAACTTACGCATTTTTAGAGCAAGCGCACGAACGTGCACCTTCAGCGGAAGAAATTGCTAAAGAATTAGATATGACCATTAATGATGTTAAAGAATCATTAAAGAATTCAGGGCGCCATGTATCAATGGATGCCCCTCTAGTTGAAGGAGAAGATTCTAACTTGTACGATGTCCTAAACAGCGGTGAATCTCCAAATCCAGATAAAACGTTATTACATGAATCTCTTAGAACAGAAATTGAAAGGGCGCTTGAAACACTAACACCAAGAGAGGCAGACGTTGTTCGTTTATACTTTGGGCTAGCAAATCAACATGCTATGACTTTAGAAGAAATTGGAGAAACATTTGATTTAACAAGAGAGCGCGTTAGACAGATAAAAGAAAAGGCTATTCGAAGACTAAAACATACTTCAAGAAGTAAAATTCTAAAAACATACTTAGGCTAAATTTCTCTGACTCAATCATTAAACTTTATTAAAAAATATGTCAGTCAAAATTGCCCCTTCAATTCTTGCTGCTGATTTCGGCAACTTAGAACGAGAAGTTAGATTGATAAATAATTCAAAAGCAGATTGGTTTCATTTGGATATAATGGATGGGCTATTCGTTCCAAATATTTCTTTCGGAATGCCTATTGTAAAAACTATTTCAAAACTTGCATCAAAACCTCTTGATGTTCATTTGATGATCATGGAGCCAGATCGTTACATTGAAACATTTTCAAAACTAGGTTCACAAATTCTAACAGTGCACTATGAGGCGTGCAATCATATTCATCGAAGCATTCAAAAAATTAAGGCCTTTGGAATGAAAGCTGGAGTAGCACTCAACCCTCACTCAAACATAAATTTATTAATTGACATAATAGTGGATGTTGACCTAGTTTGTTTAATGGGCGTTAATCCTGGCTTTGGAGGCCAAACTTTTATTGAGAATACTTATATAAAAGTTAGCCAATTAAAAGAACTAATTGAAAATAAAAATAGTAAATGCCTAATCGAAGTTGATGGAGGGGTAAATGATCTAAATGCAAATAAATTAATTTCGTGCGGCGCGGATGTTCTAGTAGCTGGAAATTATGTTTTTAAAGCAGAAGATCCTGCGCTGAATATTGAAAAATTGAAAAAGTTTTAATTTGATTTAAATTGAACCCTTCTATTTATTGCTCTTCCCTCTGGACTCTCATTATCTTCAAGTGGATTTTTTTCGCCAAAACCTTTAACATCAAGTCTTTCAGCAGCAACACCAAGTTTAATTAAATAATCTCTAACAGCTTCTGCTCTATTCAAAGATAATTGAACATTATATTGTTCTTCTCCGTCTGAAGAAGCGTAACCCTCTATTATCAAATTGCCATCAATATTCTCATCTAAAAGCTTTTTGATATTTATTAAATTTTCAATGGTCTTTCGTCCAATTATCTGAAAACTGTTGGCTGGAAAGTTGATTCGTGATCCAAACTCATTGAGTGTTTTTACAATTTCCTCTGAGAGCTCAGGACAACCATTATTCTCTAGAGTTCCTTTTTCTTCCTTACATAGATCTTCATTATCATTAACACCATCCCCATCAGTATCAGGCCACGGGCAACCTTCATTTTCTTTTGGTCCTGGTATATCAATACATTTATCAATATTATCAGGAACACTATCTCCATCAGAGTCAGGGCAACCACTCATCTCATTGTTTCCTTTTTTATTGGGACATGCATCTTCAGGATCAGGAATTCCATCATTATCAGAATCTAAACATCCATTAAATTCTTCTAAACCTTTAACCTCAGGACATTTATCGTCTTTGTCAATAATTCCATCACCATCTGTATCAGGACAACCTTCATATTTCTTTAATCCAGGCACTGTCGGACACTTATCCTTCTTATCAGATACTCCATCTTTATCTGAATCATTTGAACCAAAGCCTAAGCTTATACCGAAATTGTGCTGTAAGTGATCAAAACCATCGTTTTCATTCATTGAACGATAAGTTGATTGTAGATTTATAGCTAATTTATTACTTAAATAAATTGAAAATCCAAGCCCTCCAAACACCGTCCTACTTGTCTCAGTTGAAGGGAAAAACCCTTCTCTTTCTAAACCGTCAGCAAATTGAGAGAAACCATAACCACCTATCAAACTTGGAATAAAGTTACCTTTACCTAAATTAATTTTAGCAAAACCATCTAATGATCTGTAACTATATAATGTTGAAAAGTTTTCTACATCTGCAATTGAGGTTTGAGCTCCGATTGAAATACCCCCACCCAAATGGCGACTAAAACTTATTGCTGGTAAACCAAAATTTATTCCTTTCTCATTAAGATCACCCTGAAGATTAATAATAGATGAATTAATAGAAAAAACCCATGGATTTTCTTGTGATTGGGCAAAAAGTTGGTTATTTAAAAGTAATAAAAATAATATTATTGAGCCTCTAAAAAATTTCATGTACAATGGATTTATTTACCAAAATAAATGATTAGTTGTTTAAGTGATTGTTTATTGAATGACCTGGATATAAACAAACTATTTATCTAGGTCTTTACTTCCCTTGAAGATTTTTGGGAATCTTCTTTCAATCCAATCCGGAATATAATTTTGATTTTCATCTTCTTCTAATCCAGTTGCAGTTGAAATAACAGCATATAAAATAACTCCACCTACAATAATAACTGCACCGATAAGAACAATAACTAACTCGCTCATTATTTACTCTTTTGTTAATCTAAGTTACAAAAAAAATTAATTCATTCAATTTAAGACATTTTAATCATTTTGACATGAAGTCCTCATTAATAATTTTAGAAAAAAGTTTTAAAAAAAATTTCGCATTATCCATTGAAAAAATAAGAGGGGGTTTAATTTTTATAACATTTTTATCTGGTCCATCAGTACTTAAAAGAATACCAAAAAATTTCATTCTGTCTACTACATAGTTGGCTTTATCAGCCTTGGGTAAAAGATTTTCATCAACAAATTCAATTCCAAGAAAAAGGCCTTGACCTCTTACATTAAAATAATTAGTTGGATTTTCAACCAATTTTTTAATTCCCTTTTTTAAAAAATTTCCAACTTTAAAAGCATTTTGTTGAAGTTTTTCATTTTGTACAATTTCTAGAACTTTATTTGCTATTGCGCATGAAACAGGATTTCCACCGAATGTGTTAAAAAATTCCATTCCATTGTCGAATTTATTTGCCTCTTTAATTTCAATTTGATGTAAATCGTTCAATGAATTAAATTAATTTTTATTTAAAAGTTTATAAATTCCAAAATTGGTCCTAGTTTATTAAAAAATTTAAATTTATTAAGTGACCCAGGGAGGATTCGAACCCCCAACCCTCAGAGCCGAAATCTGATATTCTATCCAGTTGAACTACTGGGCCTCATAGTCAAAAAATATTTTTTATAACATTATATTAAAATACAAATATTTTGAAAGATTATTTAGCTGATTATGCCTTCTATAGAAATAAATTTATTCTGAAAGTTCCTTTTTCACAAGAGAAGCAATTAGTTTTCCTTCTGCTTTACCACTAACTTTTTTATTTACCATCCCTATAGTTTTACCCATGTCCTTAATGCCTATAGCATCTATTTCTGAAATTGTTTCTCTAACAACTTTGAGTAGCTCAGTCTCTGATAATTGTTCTGGTAAATAAGAACTTATAATTTCAGCTTGCAACTCTTCTGGTTCTGCCAAGTCATGACGATTTTGTTCTTTGTATATTTTTGCACTTTCTCTGCGCTGCTTTACTAGTCGTTGTAAAAGTTTAATGATTTCATCATCTTCAAGAGATCCATTATAATTCTTTGCAGTTTGTGCCATAAGAACGGCAGACTTAATTGCTCTAAGAGAATCAAGCTTTAAACTATCTTTAGTTTTTATGGCATTTTTTAATTCGTTATTTAAATTCTCTAATATTCCCATAATCAGTCTACATTATCATGTAAAAAGGAATTATTTGATCTTATTTGTAAATCGTCATTACTGTCATTATCAAGAGATAACCTTGAAGGAAACTGTCCAGATGAGCTATCAATTTCAATACCTTTTCTTTTATATGCTGGTTCTTTTTCTAAGTCTTCAATCTTACTATACTGATTTGAAAATTTATGATTGAATTTTTCTAAATGAGACTTTCTTTTTTTTGATTCTGAAGATATAGTGTCATCGATTGTTTTTTCAAATAGTACATTTTTTTGAGATTCCACATTAGATTCAATACCAGTCTCGACTCTAGTATTTGTAGTTTTTGATAGTTGAGTTTCCTGACTACTTTTAACTTCAAATTTTACTTCTAAATTTATGTTATCAAAGTCTATTTTTTTGGATACATTTTCTAAGGGGTTTTCTTTCTCAAAATTATTTTCAGAAATAGGGGTTTCAAAATTTATTTCAACTTGTTCTATAGAATCAACTATTTCATGATCAATAACATCTATGCTTAAAACTGATTGATCTAAATTATTGAATTTATAGTTATCTTCGTTTTTTTCCTCATCAAGAGTGTCTGTGATTAGAATATTCTCTTTAAATTCAGATTCATCATTTTCTTCTACTACAGAATCAAAATCAGGCTCAAAAAGACTTTCTTGTTGATTTGTATTTGATGAATTATCTATTGTTATTTCAGGTTCATTTTCAAAAATGTTTTGGTTAATAGAACACTCTAAAATCTCAGCATCAGTCTCAATATTATATAAAATTGAATTCATTGGAATTAGTGGCTCTAGATTAATTTCTTTTTTTTCTTTAAAGCTTTCTTCAGTGTCTCTTATTTTTTTGTGGTCATTATATTTATCTTGGTTTATTTGATCACATTTTTCATCACTAAGATTATGTTCAATTTTTTGATCATCTTCCAATGCGTGAATTATTTTTTTTGCTTCAGTATTTGATATTTCATTTTGTTGTTCTTGGGCAAACCCAGTTGCTATTACCGTTACTGAGATTTCATTACCCAAATTCTCGTCATCTCCTACGCCCATTATAATGTTTGTTTGATTCCCTGCTTCTGTTTGGATATAATCATTTATTTCTCCTATTTCGTCAATTGTAATTTCGTCAGTACCAGATACAATCAACAATAAAACATTTTTAGAACCATTAATTTTGTTATCATTTAATAATGGGGAATCAAGAGCTTTAATAATAGCTTCCTGAGCTCTATTACTTCCAGATGCAGAGGCTGACCCCATTATAGCAGTACCAGAATTAGTAAGTACGGTTTTTGCATCTTTCAAATCGATATTTTGTGTAAAGTGATGGGTAATTACTTCTGCTATACCTCTTGCTGCAGTGGCTAATACTTCATCTGCTTTTGCAAATCCTGATTTAAATCCAAGATTTCCATATACTTCTCTTAATTTATTATTATTTATTACTATTAGCGCGTCAACGGTTTCTTTTAAGTTTTCAAGCCCTTTTTGAGCCTGGTCTAATCTTAAGCGTCCCTCAAATTGAAAAGGCATTGTTACTATACCTACTGTAAGAATATCCATTTCTTTCGCCATTAGAGCTATTACAGGTGCTGCACCAGTTCCTGTTCCACCACCCATTCCTGCAGTTATAAATATCATTTTAGTTTGTGTAGATAAAATACTTTTTATCTGATCTTCACTTTCTTTGGCTGCCCTTGCACCAATCTCAGGGTTAGCTCCAGCGCCTAATCCCTCTGTAAGGGTAGCGCCTAACTGTACTTTTATGGGGACTCCACTTTCAGAAAGGGCCTGAGCATCCGTATTGGTTATAACAAAATCTACGCCCTTAATACCCTGCTGAAACATGTAATTTATCGCATTGCTACCACCGCCACCTACACCGATTACTTTAATAACATTACTTTGATTTTTTGGCAAATCAAAGTTTATTGCTCTAGTTTCTTCGTTATACATATTAAAAATATTATGCGTTATCTAAAAATTCTTTTAATTTCTCTCCGAAACGATCTAAAATTGATTTTCGCTTTTTTGAAAATTTGTTATCTATTTGATCGTTTTCTAATTTAGGAGTTTTGGTTTGATCGTTATTGTCAATATTTTCTGGAGAAATTTCATCAAGTGCATTCATAAGTAAACCGACCGAAGTAGCAAAAAGTGGGCTCGAAACAGAATCTATTGTATTACCAGCTAAATGTCCACTTGGGTATCCAACTCTAGTATCCATGCCTGTTACATATTCTACAAGTTGCTTAAGGTGTTTTAGTTGACTTCCTCCTCCTGTTAAAACTATTCCTGCTATGAGCTTTTTTTTCTGATCCATATGTCCATAGTTTTTAATTTCTAAAAAAACTTGTTCAATAATCTCAACAACGCGAGCATTAATAATTTTTGAAAGCGTTTTTAAAGAAATCTCCTTTGGGTCACGACCCTCTAATCCTGGTATTGAAACAATTTCAGTATCACGATTTTCACCTGGCCAAGCAGACCCAAATTTTATTTTTAATAATTCAGCCTTTTTTTCAATTATTGAACAACCTTCTTTTATATCCTCTGTTATAACATTCCCACCATACGGTATTACTGCTGTATGTCTTATAATACCATCTTTAAAGATTGCTAGGTCTGTTGTTCCTCCTCCTATATCAATAAGAGCTACACCAGCTTCTTTTTCCTCAAAGCTAAGTACCGCTTCGGAAGATGCTAAGGGTTCAAGAGTAATACTTGCCATTGTTAAACCAGCACTTTTAATGCATCTACCGATATTTTTAATTGACGTGACTTGTCCAACAACTACATGAAAATTGGCTTCAAGTCTACATCCGTGCATTCCAATGGGTTCTTTTATCTCACTCTGACCGTCTACTTTGTATTCTTGAGGTAATACATGTATTATTTCTTCTCCTGGTAGCATTACTAATTTATACACTTGCTGAATCAATCTTTGAATATCTTCCTCATTGATTACTGATTCAGGATTTTCTCTAGTAATATAATCGCTATGTTGAATGCTCCTAATATGCTGTCCAGCGATACCAACAACAACGTCTTTTATAGTTAATCCTGAATTAGAATTGGCGTTATCAACAGCCTCTTGAATAGACTGTATAGTTTGAGTTATATTATTAACAACTCCACGATGTACTCCAAGGCTTTTGGATTTTCCAATACCAAGAATTTCAACTTTCTTAAATTCATTTTTTTTCCCTACTAATGCAACGATTTTAGTAGTACCTATATCAAGTCCGACCGAAAAATTTAATTCTTCCATAAATATCTATGATGTTAATGCTACAATTTGGTTATTGTAGCTGAGATTAATTTTTATGTAATCATCTATACTGTCCCTAATATTTTTAAGTGCACAAAACACTTTGAGCTTTTTTATTTTTGTCTTCACATTTGTTGGCTTGCCAAAAATTATTTTAAAATCATAGGATTTTAATTTTATTTCATATGTATTATTTTTCAAAAAAATTGTTTCAAGCTCACTATTCAAAAATATATCAGCTTTTAAATTTTTTATGAATTTTGCAGTGGTACCTAATGATAGTGTTGAAGAACTCGTTTTAAAAGAGGGGACTTCTAATGAATCGAGTGCTTTAAAATTAAAAAGAATACCATTTGAATCTGAAAAATACGGGGGTGAAGATTCTACTTTAAAAAGTGGCTTTCGTTCTGTGATAGTTAAAAACAAGTTTTTTTTAAGGTTTACATAGAGTTCAACGTTCTCAACTTCTGGTATGCTATTCATTCGGTTTTCTAGTATATTCAAATCTAATCCATCTTTTTTCAGGACTAACTCACCCGATAGATTTTGTGTTAACAATTTATTAACTATTGAATCATTTAGAAGCATTGGTTTTTCTGTATATATTATTTGAAGGCTTAAGTAATCTTTATAATTATGTTTAATATGAGACATGTACACACACGCAATAAAAAGGAGTGTAATTACCAATAAAAATAAAATTGATCTATTCTTATTCATTGTCTATTTTTTCAAGTTTTAACTTTTTAAGTTCGAGGCCTATATCACCAGCACCAAGAATCGCAAAAATTTTAGCATCACTTTCTTCAAGTGCAGATTTAATTTTTGTTTTGCTTATAAAACTTTTTTTTCTTTTTGAAATATTATTCAATAAAATTTTTGAATTTATCCCCTCAATTGGTATTTCTCTTGCAGGATATATATCTAACAAAATAATCTCATCAAACATGCTTAGTGCTACTGAAAATTCTTTCATAAAATCTCTAGTTCTTGAGTACAAATGTGGTTGAAATACAACGCAATTTTTATGAAATGGATAAAAGTTTATTATAGTTTTGTACACGCTCTGTATTTCAGAAGGGTGATGCGCATAATCATCAATTATTATTGATTCGTTCCATCGGTAAACGTTCATTCTTCTATAAACTCCTGGAAAGTTTTCTAAAGCATTAAGAAAATCACCAGTATTTAAACCAGATTGTTCAGCTATTGCAATTGCAGCAAGAGCATTTGAAACATTATGACTTCCTATTAAGTTAAGACAAACGTCTTTATATTTATCGTTAGGAGTATTTAAATCAAATCTGTATCCGTTTTTGATTTTCTTTAACTTTTTTGCTTGGTAATCAGCAGAAACATCTATTCCATAAGTTATGCCGTTAAAAGGGAGTCCATGAGAAATAATTAACTCTTTGTCAACTTGATTTGAAAATTGAACAAATGCCTCTAAAAATTCTTTTTTAGTTTTATATATATCTAAATGATCTGGTTCTATTGACGTTATACAAGCTAACGTTGGATACAATTGTAAAAAAGATCTATCGTATTCGTCTGCCTCAACTATAAATGTTTCTGATCCTGTTTTTATTAGGTTAGACTCGTAACCATTAAAAAAACCTCCAGTTAAAGATGTAAACAATTGTTTGGTCTCAGAAAAGAAATGAGTTAAAATTAAAGAAGTTGTCGTTTTGCCATGTGTTCCAGCTACAGCTAAGGTTTTTTTATTTTTACATAATGAAGCAAGAAATTCCGAACGTTTCATTACTTGATTGCCTTGCTGTAAATAGAAGGATAACTGTGGATGATTTAATTCAATGGCAGCAGAATAAACTACCTTTATATCTTTAGAAAGTAAAAATATTGGTAATGCGTTTAATAAATCACTATAAGAAATTCTTATGCCCTCACGTGTGAGGGCATTTGTTATATCTGATTGGGCTTTGTCGTGTCCATAAACCTTGTGACCAGAATGAAAACAAAACCTTGCAAGAGCTGACATACCAACACCACCAATTCCAATGAAAAAATAAGTATTTATTGAATCACTTTTCATAAAAGTTGTTTGATTTCGGAAATAATATTCTTTGTAGCTTCAGGTAAAGCAAAACTTTTTAAATTTTTTTCAAGTTCTTTCTGTTTTTTTTCATCTAACACAAGTTGTGAAAAAAGATTTCTGAATTTTTTATCAAGCTCTTCTTCTTGGATCAACAAAACAGCTTTTTTTTGAGCTAATACATTTGCATTATGCCATTGATGATTTTCAGAAACATTTGGAGAGGGAATAAGTAACGATGGTTTTGCTACACAGCTCAATTCTGAAATACTTCCTGCGCCAGCCCGAGAAATTATAAAATCAGCAACACTATATAAATGTTTCATTTCATTAATGTAAGGTTTAATCAAAACTGAATTTGACTTTAATCCCTCCAGAGTCTTATAATAAACTGAACCACACTGCCAAATAATTTGCAGTCCAAAGCTCATAATATATTCTAATTCAGACTTTATTAAATTATTAATGCATTTAGAGCCTAAACTACCTCCAATAATTACTAGAGTTTTCTTGTTAAGATCCAAATCAAAAAATTGTTTAGAAATTTTATTTGGTTTGAGCTTTATTAGATAATTTCTTACAGGGTTGCCAGTAATTCTAATTTTTTGTTTTGGAAAAAATTTTTCCATGTTATCAAATGCTACACAAATACGATTTACCTTTTTACTCAAAATACGGTTAGTTATACCTGGATAAGAGTTTTGTTCTTGGATAAGAGTTGGATAATTCAACCAAGTAGCTACTTGCAAAAGAGGTCCACTTGCAAATCCTCCTGTTCCAATGACTATCTGTGGTTTATATCTTAATATAATTAGTAGAGAGTGTATTAAGCTTAATAATAATTTTAAAGGAAATAATAAATTAGAAAATGAAAACGATCTTTGAAATCCACTTATCCAAAGACCTATTATAGGATATCCCTCTCTAGGAATTTTATCCATTTCCATTTTCCCTCTAGCTCCAACAAATAATATTTTAGGGTTTTTAAAATTATCCTTTATTCCAGCAGCAATCGCTAAGGCTGGATAAATGTGACCGCCAGTACCCCCTCCAGATATTATAAATTTAATCGATTTCACTTAAAATATTTAAAGGATTATTATTTTCTATTTTTAAATCATCATCTGATTCAATTTTTGTACTAACACTTAAAATAATTCCCATAGCTATACAGGTTATCCATGCTGATGTTCCACCACTACTTATCATTGGAAGGTTTTGACCGGTAACTGGAATGACTTGAAGCGCTACACCAATATTGACGAATGCTTGGGTTACAATAGGTATTCCCAATCCTATAACAGTTAATTTACCAAATGAACTTTTGGTTCTATAAGAAATTACTACTATCCTGTATAATAATAAAAGATAAAGTAAAATTAGCGCAACACCTCCAATAAGACCAAATTCTTCAACTATAATTGGATATATAAAATCAGAAGAGCTTTGGGGTAAAAAGTTTTTCATTCTGCTTTTTCCAGCTCCTAATCCAATAAATTTACCACTCACTATGGCCGTTTTTGCTCTGGATAATTGATAATTTCCATCAGCGCTTTGCCCTGTTTTAAAATTTTCAATTCTATTTATCCAGGTATCAATTCTGTTTGGAAAAATTTCTGGAAAGCTTCTGGCAAGACTTATGAAGACGAATAGCGATGTAAGTCCTAAAATTATTATACTAATTAGAAACTTTAAAGGATAACTGGCTATAAATGCTAGCATCAAAATCATGCTAAACAAAAGAATAGCCGTCGACAAATTTGAAGGTAAAATCAAAAGCACAATAACAAATACGGGAAGCCAAAATTCTAGTAATGAGTTTTTCAAATTAGATTTTTTTATTTTCAATTTTGATAAATATCTAGCGGAATAAACCATTAAAACTATTGATGCCAGCGTTGAGGTTTGAAAGCTTATCCCTACAATTGGAATTTTAAGCCATCTGCTCGCATTAGCTCCAGAAATTATTGTCCCCTGAGACAGAGTGTATATAAGTAAAAGAATTACAATTGGAAGCATAAGAATTGAAATCCCCTTAAAATATTTGAATGGAACTTTATGAATTGAATACATAAGAAAGAATCCTATACTCAATATGATAAAATGCTTGAAGAAATATCCCCAGGGAGTCCCTTTACCGACTACATATACTAAATTAGTGCTAGAGCTAAAAATTGGTAAAAAAGAAAATATAGCCAATAATGCTAATATGCCCCATAAAACCTTATCACCTTTTATTGACTCTAACATAAATTATAAATTTCTAACCGCTTCCTTAAATTGATTACCTCTGTCTTCGTAATTCTTAAATAAATCAAAACTTGCACAAGCTGGGGAAAGAAGAACAGTTTCTTTTGCTAATGCTATCTTGTGTGAAATTTTTACTGCTTCACTCATTGATTGAGTTTCAACTAAAATTTCGACTACATTCTCAAAGGTGTTAAACAATTTTTCATTATTTATACCTAAGCATACGATCGCTTTAATTTTTTTTCTAATAAGGGGCAAAAGAGACTCGTAATTGTTTCCTTTATCTACCCCTCCAGCAATCCAAACAACAGGAGTATCAATACTGTCAAGAGCAAAAAAGGTTGCATTAGTATTTGTTGCTTTTGAATCATTTATATATTGAACTCTTTGAATTGAAAGTACTTTTTCCATCCTATGAGGGGCCCCTTTAAAATGGGTCAGGCTTTCTCTAATAGAATCTTTACTAATATCTAATAAACTGGCTACTGTAGATGCAGCCATTGCGTTTAGTAGATTATGCCTTCCTGATAAAGTAAAGTTTGCAAAGTTTATCATAGTTTTTTTGTTTTTTTGTTTAACAATAAAATTTTTATTTTTAATGAACACTCCTTCTTTTATTGGTACATCTGACATTGGAATTTCTTTTGCTTTCACATTTATATTTTTTAATGCTTTCATTAACAATGGATCATTGGAATTAAAAAGAAAAAAATCTTTTTTAGATTGATTCTTTATAATTTTCAATTTGGCCTTTACATAATTTTCAAAATTAAAATTGTAGCGGTCTAAATGATCATATGTTATATTTGTAATTACTGCTATGTGTGGTGAAAATTTGCATATGTCATCTAATTGAAAACTACTTATCTCAAGGACATATACATCAAAATCCATTTTGGCAACCTGTAAAGAAAAACTATTTCCTATATTTCCAGCAATACCAACATTAAGTCCAGCATCTTTCAATATTTGATAAGTTAAAAGCGTAGTAGTAGTCTTTCCATTTGTACCTGTAATCCCAATTAGAATAGCAGATGTATGTAATGCAGCAAACTCAATTTCAGAAATTATATTTTTACCCTTTTCTTTTAAGGATTTTATTAATGGAATATTAGAGGAAATTCCTGGGCTTTTTACAACATAATCAGCGGAAATTAAATTTTCTATTGAATGCCTACCTGACTCCCATTTAATTCCCTCTTTATGTAGCATTTTTTCAAGCTTGCTATCAATTTTTTTATTTTCAGAAAGAAAAACTTCATAACCTTTCTTCTTTCCTAAAATAGCTGCACCTATTCCACTCTCGCCTGCACCCAAAACTACTAGCTTTTTACCCATCATCTAATTTTTAAGGTCACAATTGTTAAAACTGCAAGTACAATACCTAAAATCCAGAACCTAGCAACTATTTTACTTTCATGAAAGCCTAGTTTTTGGTAATGGTGATGTAATGGCGCCATTTTAAAAATTCGTTTTCCAACACCTGTCTTAGATCTTGAATATTTGAAATAGCTTACTTGAAAAACTACAGATAATGTTTCTATAAAAAACACGCCACAAAGAATTGGAATTAATAATTCCTTTCTAATAATAATTGAAATGACTGAAATAACAGCTCCAATTGTAAGGCTTCCTGTATCCCCCATAAAAATTTCAGCCGGATAAGCATTAAACCATAAAAAACCAATTAAAGCACCTAAAAATGATGATATAAAAACAACTATTTCCCCTATGTTGGGTATATACATAATGTTTAAATAGGAAGCAAAATTTATATTACCTGAAACAAATGAAAATATTGCCAAAACAAATACAATTATAGCCGAGCTTCCAGCAGCCAAACCATCAATACCGTCTGTCAGATTTGCCCCATTAGAAACTGCTGTAATTATAAATATTACGAATGGTATAAATATTAGCCAAGTATATTTTCTATTTATACCGGTCCATTCAATTAAGTTATAATAATCAAATTGATTGTTTTTAAATAATGGGATTGTGGTTAAACTAGCTTTAACATTTTTCTCAACAATACTAGATCCACTATTCACAAATTTATCAATGCCCATATTTACTTCAGTTCTAACAGTCACTTCTGGATGAAAAAAAAGAACTGCCCCTACAAAAGCACCTAATAGCATTTGTCCAAGAACTTTAAATTTAGCTTTTAGGCCTTTTTTATTTTTTTTAAAAATTTTTATATAATCATCTAGCCATCCTATAAATCCAATCCATAAAACGGTTAAAATCAATAAAATGACATAAATATTATCAAGTTTTGCTAATAAAAATACTGGTATAAGGGTTCCGAAAATAATTATTAAACCTCCCATAGAAGGGGTTCCCTGTTTTTCAATTTGCCCTTTTAATCCTAGATCCCTTACTGTTTCGCCTATTTGCTTTTTATTTAAAAATTTTATGAATTTTTTGCCAAAAAGCATTGAAAAAGTTGTTGAAAATATTACTGCTAAAGAGGCTCTGAATGAAATATATTGAAATAAACTAGCTCCAGAAAGATTATATTGTTTTTCAAAAAATTCGAATAAGTAATAAAACATATTAATCCATTTTTAAAAATATTTTTTTTGCAATTTTAAAATCATTAAAAGGATAAAGGTTTCCTTCAATTTCTTGATAAGATTCGTGTCCCTTGCCTGCTATGAGGACAATATCACCCTCTTTTGCTAGTCGTTTTGACATCAAAATTGCCTCTTCCCTTAGTGATATTTTTACTATTTTTTTATAGTTTTCAGCTGCAACACCCTGAATCATTTCAGATATTATTTGAGAAGGATCTTCATTTCTAGGATTATCTGAAGTAAATATTACCTTGTCACATAATTCTGAAGCAATTTTTCCCATTATAGGTCTTTTTTCACGATCACGGTTACCACCACAACCAACTAGAACAAGAAACGTTTCATTTCGTGTTCTAATTTTATTTATTGTTTCTAAAATATTTTCTAGAGCATTTGGTGTATGGGCATAATCAATAATAACTGTAACTTCATCTTCTGATATAAATGTTTGAAAACGACCCTCAACACATTTTAGCAGACTAATATTTTTTAAAATGTTTAGTTTAGGAATCTGAAATATATCTGCCACTGCATAAACAGCTAAAAGATTTTGGCTGTTAAAATTCCCTACCAAATTTGTCCATACCTCTTGATTTTGAATTTTCAATAACATCCCAGAAAATTGACACTCCAGAATTTTCAATTTATAGTCCGCATACTGATTTATTGAATATGTATATTTTTTTGCTTTTGTATTTTGGATCATAAATGAACCATTTTTGTCATCAAGGTTTGTCAGTGCGAAAGCATTTTTGGGAAGAATATCGAAAAATTGTTTTTTTACATTTCTGTAATTTATAAAACTACCATGGTAGTCAAGATGATCATGAGTGATATTTGTAAATACTCCACCTGAGAAATCTAGTCCTTCAATTCGATGCTGTGAAATCCCATGTGAAGAAACTTCCATAAAACAATATTTTATTCCCAAATCAACCATTTGCCTTAAATAATTATTAATCGATATTGAATCAGGTGTAGTATACTTGTTTTCGAACTCTTTATTAGAAAATTTAACTTTAACTGTAGAAATCAAACCACTCTCTAAGCCCAGACTAGAAAATAATTCATATAATAATGATACTATCGTAGTTTTTCCATTTGTGCCAGTAATACCAATTAGGCTTAATTCTTTAGATGGGCTTGAAAAAAAATTTGATGAAATTATTCCCAAAGCCTTAGATGCATTCTTGACTAAAATAAAAGTTATATTAGCATTTGGTAAATCAGGTATTAATTCACACACAATCGCTATAGCACCATTTTTAATTGCTTGTGAAATAAATTGATTCCCGTCTGATTTGGTGCCCTTCTGAGCAATAAACAAACTATTTTTTTTAATCTTTCTACTGTCGAAGGTTATAGAAGATACTTTGACTTTTGGATTGCCAAAAATTCCTTCTATAGGTACTTTATATAATATGTCATTTAGTTTTTTCAAGTTAACTCAATTAATATTTTTTGATTGATTTCTATTTTCGTACCTGGTTTTATCGATTGTGATTTTACTTTTCCACTTCCTCTAACCTCTACCTTTAATCCAATTTTTTTAAGAGCTTTTATTGCATCTTCATAAGTAAGGCCAGCAACATCTGGTACAACATTTTTTATTTTTAATGTATTTCCAACTTTATCCAGATTGGATACTAATTCTGAACTAATTTTAATTTCAAAAGGAATATTATTGTATATTTTTTTTGCAATTTTTTTAAATACTGGCGCAGCAACAGTAGCTCCATAATAGCCAATAGATTTTTCTGGTCTGTGGATTACAACAATACATGAATATTTTGGCTTTTCTGCCGGATAATAACCAACAAAACTAGAAACGTATTGAACTTCATTTTTAAGATAGTCTACTTGACAAGTTCCAGTTTTACCGGCCATTTTTAAGAATGGATCTTTAATTTTATTTGCTGTCCCCCACTTTTTGTCAACTACATTTAACATCATTTGTTTTACCTTTATCAAGGTTTCTTTAGAACAAATTGATGGGTTTAAAATTTGTTTACTATATATTTTTGCTGGTGCATTTCCCTTAATACTAATTTTATTCAAAAAACGAGGTTTTACTAACTGACCGTCGTTTGCAATTGCATTATAGAATGCTAAAATCTGTAACGGGGTTAAGCTAACACCATAGCCATAGGCCATCCATGGTAAATCTAGACCATCCCAATCGGAATCTGAAGGATGTGGTATTTTAGGTATTCCCTCACCAAGTATTGGGAGTTTAAGAGTTTTGTTTAAGCCCATATTATAAAGTCTATCAACAAATTTTTTAGGATTATTTTTATAATTATCATAAACAATTTTCACCAACCCTACATTTGACGAAACTTCAAAAGCTTTTGCTGCAGTTATGAGACCATAACCTCCCTTTTTAGAATCTTTAACTTTATATTTTTTGAAGAAAGTAAGTTCTCCATTACCTGTATCTATAATTGATTTTTCGTTAATTACTTTATCTTCTAAAGCAGCAATGATAGCCATTAGCTTAAAAGTTGATCCCGGTTCATTTGTTTCTCCTATTGCATAGTTTAATTTTTCAAAGTATTTTCCTTCTTTAGTCCTTCCAAGGTTTGCAATTGCTCTTATTGCACCGCTTTTTACTTCCATAACAATAGCAGTTCCATGCTCAGCTTTATACTTCTCAAGTTGCGAAAGAAGTGAGTTGTGAACAATATCCTGAAAATTTACATCTAAAGTTGTATGTAGATCATATCCTTCTGTTGGTTCTTTTTCGTTGGAGTCACTAATGGGTTTCCACTGTCCGTTCGCAATTTTTTGTTTTAATCTAAGCCCAGGGTTACCTCTAAGAAATTCTGAAAAAGCTCCTTCAAGACCAACTCTAAAAAAGGAACCGTTTTTATCTTTTATTTCATAACCTATAGTTCTCTCAGCTAATTTACCAAGTGGATTTTCTCTTTTAATGTCTTGCTCAACAATTAATCCTCCACGATAAATACTTTCATTAAAAATTGGAAAGGATTTAAACCTTTTATATTCGGAGAAACTTAATCCTTTTTCAATTAATAAATACCTATGGTTTTGTTTTCTAGCTTTTTCTAATTTATTTAAAATTATTTCACTTGGGATATTTTTAAAAACTGATATTGAATCTGCTAAATCTTTTTTTTGAGAATTGAATAAATTTTCTGATGGAATTATTGCGTCCCAATACAAATCAAAACGAGGTATAGAAGTTGCTAATATATTACCATCTGCCGAAAAAATATCTCCTCTACTTGGTTCCAAAACTACATTTTTTACAAGAGTATCAGGTTGAATATCAAGACTTTCATTATTTTCATAAAATTGAATATAAACTAACTTTCCTATTAATAGAAAGGAAAAAAATGTCAGTAGTAATGCAAAAAAATAAAACCTCAACATCAATCGTTTAAAAAAATTATGTTGATCATTCATCAGATAGTATAATTTTAATTGGTGGAAGTGATGCTGGAACTACGCCTCTAGACAATAATTTTTGAGTTATAGATGATTCTTTTTTAAGTATCAAAAGCTCTTCTTTAATTTGTATGAAATCGCTTTTTAAGGATTTTATACTTGTATTTAGGGATGAAATTCTAAAAATCTTTTTGTCTGCACTGTGGCCGCTTGAAATCATAATTACAGCTAGTGTTGAAATAAAAAGAATCATTTTCCAATTCTTTGAAGAATTGTCTTTAACCAAAAAGTCAATGTTTAAAAATGATTTTAAATTTTTCATTTTTTTTGAGCAATTCTAAGTTTCGCACTTCTAGATCTGGGGTTTAGTTCTATCTCCGCATTAGAGGGAATAATTAATCTTCCAACTTTATGAAGCATTTTTAGAGGGTTTCCAAAAAAATCTTTCTCTTCCCGTTTATCAAAATTCCCATTTTGAAAAAAGTTTTTTACACAGCGATCTTCTAATGAGTGGTATGATATACAAACCAATCGACCTCCAGGCTTTAGAAGATTGGATGCTTGCTTTAATAGTGATTTTAAAACCCCTAATTCATTATTTACTTCAATACGAATTGCTTGAAAAATTTGTGCTAAAAACTTATTTTTGAGTCTCTTTGGAATTAGTGGTTTTAAGACATCTATTAAATCAAAAGTTGTCATTATGTCATTTTTTTTTCTAGAGTTAAGAATATTCTTTGTTATTTTTCTTGCATTTCTCAATTCACCATACTTTCTGAATATTTCATTCAATGCTTTCTCATCATAAGAATTAATCACTTTATGTGCATCTAAACTTTGGGTTTTATTCATACGCATGTCTAATCTGCCAGATTTGCGAATTGAAAAACCTCTTGATTCTTGATCAAACTGATGAGATGAAACACCAAAATCCGCAAGTATTCCGTCTACAGAATCAATTTGATAATATTTTAAAAATTGTGTTAGAAAAGAAAAATTTGCTACTATTAATTCAAAACGACTATCATCTATTTTGTTATCAATAGAGTCTGGATCTTGGTCAAAACCAAATAATTTCCCATTTTGATTTAATTTTTTTAGGATTGCTCTTGAATGACCTCCACCTCCATATGTAACATCAACATAGACACCACTTGGGTAAATTTGTAATCCTTTTATTACTTCTTCCGTTAAAACTGAGTTATGATATATTTCCATCATTTTTGTCACCCATTACTTCTTCAGCTAATTCTCCAAAATTCAGAGTTGTTTCATTGATTACTTTCTCGTATATTGATTTATTCCAAATTTCCAAAATATTTACTGCGGAGGATACCACAATTTGCTTATCTATGCTAGCGTATTTTATCAAATCTTTGGGGATGAGAAATCTTCCAGAGTTATCTATATCTACTGATTTAACACCAGCAGTGAATCTCCGAATAAAGTCATTATTTTTTTTACTGAACCGATTTAATCCATTTAGTTTATCCATAAGCTTAGCCCACTCATTTAAAGGATACATTTCAATAGAATGGTTAAATACAGATCGTTTTAAAACAAAACCGTCATTAATTAATTTTGAAAGTTGTTTTTTTAAAGCAACTGGCATCATTACACGGCCTTTTGTATCAACTTTACATTCATATGTACCGATAAGATGTTCCACCTAATATTATGATTTATATCAAATATAAATTTAATTTACCACATTTTACCACATTTTACCACAATGTTAATAAGTTTTGACACTTTTGCACCGTATTATAATACTTGTTGGATTGAAATAAAAAGTATTAGCTAAGTAGTAAATGTCTATATTTGAATTTAAATTTTTTGAGGATTTGGGTATAATGAATAACATAATTCAAAAACATGAATTTCGATACGTAGAATCTGGTGTTGGTCAACCGATTATTATTCTTCACGGCTTAATGGGTGGGTTAAGTAATTTTTCTGGAGTAATGAATTATTTCCCAAGTAAAAAATATCATATAATTATACCGGAACTTCCAGTATACTCATTGCCAATTCTTAATACTTCCGTTAAATCACTTTCGGATTATCTATACAAATTTATTTCATTCAGAAAGCTTAAGAATATTATTTTACTTGGTAATTCTTTAGGAGGCCACGTAGGTCTTCTTTTTATAAAAAGCTATCCTAAGTTGGTGAAAGGCCTTGTATTAACAGGAAGTTCAGGTTTATATGAAAATAATATGGGCGATGGGTATCCTAAAAGAGGTAATTACGAATATATAAAGAAGAAAAGTGAGGCTGTATTTTTTGATCCAAAAATAGCAAGCAAAGAAATTGTTGATAGAGTATTTGAATCAGTCAATGACAGAAACAAGTTAGTACGTACTTTAGCTCTTGCAAAAAGTGCAATTAGACATAATATGGCAAACGAATTACCAAAAATTAAAACTCCTACTGCAATAATCTGGGGCAAACAGGACACTGTTACACCCCCAAATGTAGCTAAAGAATTTAATGAACTGCTTCCTGATTCAAACTTGTATTGGATCGATAGATGTGGACACGCCCCTATGATGGAGCATCCAGATAAATTTAATGCAATTCTTGAGAATTGGCTTGAAGCTAGAAATTTCTAGAAAGCTATGCAAGTTAAATCAAGCCGGTTTATAATTAGTAACACTAATGTAGAAATGTGCCCAAAAAATGGGTTTCCAGAATATGCTTTCATAGGAAGATCTAATGTTGGTAAGTCCTCTCTAATAAATTCTATTTGTAATAAAAAAAAACTTGCTAAAACTTCTTCAACTCCAGGAAAAACAACACTAATTAATCATTATCTTATTAACGAAAGTTGGTACATAGTTGATCTTCCTGGTTATGGGTATGCTAGGTTGTCTAAAACCCAAAAAAAAAAAATTGAAACAATTATAAAAAATTATTTCAAAAAACGAAATCAATTAATAAATGCTTTTTTATTAATTGATATTCGTCACGAACCGCAAACTTTTGATCTTGACTTTATGTTATGGCTAAATAAAAACTTAATTTCTTTTTCAATAATTTTTACTAAGGCTGACAAGCTGAAAATTTATCAAATAGAAAAAAATATTTTAGAATACAAAGCTGTAATGCATGAGAATAATTGGGAATCTATTCCTTCAATTTTTGTAACATCTTCTAAAAAAAATACTGGAAAAGAAAAAGTTTTGGACTATATTAAAACCCTTAACTCTGAATTTCACAAGTATATTAAAAATTAATTTTTTTTTAAATTTAAAGCTTCTGCGTAATAGTCACAAAAGTCCCTTATTGTTTCTGTCATCTTCTCGTCATTAGTAGCTTTAAAAAATGCCTCACTCATGGATACAAAAGTCTGATGAAAAAATAATTTCATCTGGTCCAAAGGCATATCTTTAACCCATAAATCCATTTTAAGTGTCTCTTGATTTTCTGAATCCCAAAATGAAAGTAGCATAGCCTTTGATTCCATTTTTGAAATACCACCGTCCTTTGCCGACCACCTTATTTTTTCTGGTATTTTATTTTCATCTAGATTAACATCAATTATAATTTGAGTTTTTTTGTGCATTGTCATTATTGTTTTGGTTTGTACTTTGAAAGTTTAAAAAGGTCTTGAGAGGAAAGATTTAGAAGCTCTATTAATGGAATTTCAGGGTTTTGCTTGCAGTAGCTTTTAACTATTTGCCAACCTATCCAAACACCAATTTTCCCTGGTGATTCATTATCAATTTGTAAATAAAATTTAGAAAAAGGCGAAGGTTCGACAAAACGCCCCATTAAATCGGAATCAGTTTTATACAAAATTTGTTTTTCCACAAAATATTGCCAAATGAAACGTTCATTGTCTTTTGCCCATTTAATTTCATCTTCAGTATAAGCAATTTTTATATTGTCTTCAATGTGTGGAAGAAAAATATCCTTTAAGTACATTTTTTTTCCCTCGTACAATATTTTGGAAAGAAAAGTTCTTTCATTTGTAGGGGGAAAAAAATATGCAGCAAATTTATCTACGATTTGTGACGTAATATGCTTTCTGTCTAATTCTTTTTTGATATAACTTGGAATACCCTCGTAAAGAATATGATTTGTTCCCAAGAAGGTATCTAGGGAAACCAAAAGTATACTGTCGGCAAATACAGTCTTTAACTGATAGTCTACATTATTAGTTAAAAAAATTACTCTTGATAGATTAATTTTAGGGAATTGAAATTTTATTTTTTCAAATAAATCTGTTATTTCATTTTCAATATTTGATAAATCTGGAAACTCGTTTTGGACTGCATTTTGGATAATTAATTGTAAACTATCTTTTTGTCTTTTTTCCCAGATGCTATCGGAAAATTGTTTTGGAAATAAAAAAGAATAATCTTTTTTCAATTTTGGAATCACGTTTGGTGGTTGATTGTAAAATTTTAAATCAAACCTCTCAAAACTTAATGAAATTGGTTTTCTATTATCATTACTATTTCGATTATTACAAGAGTTAAAAAAAATAAATAAAACAAAAATATTATAGTACAAGTGAGAATAAGAAAAAAAAACTCTCAGTACCATTTTAAGATTTGCTATCATATTAACAAAAACGTATTTTTGTGCAAATTTATTTTTTTTAATTATTAAATAATGAAATCAGCAGAAAAAGTAGAAAGATATATTATAAAATGGCTAAAGGATTATATGGAAAAATCTAAAATGCACGGCTTTGTTGTAGGGGTTTCTGGAGGAATAGACTCTGCTGTAACCTCTACACTTTGTGCAAAAACTGGTTCTAAGTTACTTTGTTTAGAAATGCCAATAAAGCAACAATCGTCTCAAGATTCTAGAGCATCGGATCACATAAACTGGCTGAAAAAAAAATTTAAAAATGTATCCTCGTCAAGAATACCTTTAGATAAAGTTTTCTCATCTTTTATTAACATTATTCCTAAAACAAATAAGCAAGACGCACAATTTCATAGCTTGGCCAATACCCGCGCAAGATTAAGGATGACAAGCTTATATTATTTTGCTGCACTAAATAATTATTTAGTTACAGGGACAGGAAATAAGGTTGAGGACTTTGGAGTTGGATTTTATACAAAATATGGCGACGGAGGTGTTGACATTAGCCCCATAGCAGATTTAAATAAAACACAGGTCTTTTCTTTAGCAAAACATTTAAAAATACTGGATTCTATACAAAACGCCGCACCAACTGATGGCCTATGGGAAGATAATCGTACTGATGAAGACCAAATTGGAGCAAGTTATGTTGAACTTGAGTGGGCTATGGAAGCTCAAAAGAATAAGCTATCCAAATCTACTTTTACTCAACGAGAAATGGAAGTATTTAATATATATCTCAACTTCAATAAAAAAAATAGACATAAAATGAACCCAATTCCAGTATGCCTTATACCTTCAAACTTTCTTTAAATGCTGAGTGAAAATTAAACGAAATGTTGAAGGTTGTATTACTTGATCCCCATCCGGTAATTTTAAAAGGAATAAAAGCTTATTTCAAGAAAAGTAACTTAATTAATGTAATTGGAGCATTCGAAAAAAGAAAAGACCTTTTTAACTTTCTTAACGAAAACTTAGCGGACTTAGTCATAATGGAGATTGGGTTTGGAGATGGAAGCGCTTTAAAAACTATTAAAAAATTAAAAAAGGTATACCCTAAAGTAGTAATTCTCATTTTTACTTCTCAGTCTCCATCAAAATATGAAATTTCATTGTTAAAGGCAGGTGCTTCAGGTTATTTGTCTAAAAAAGTTGATAAGATGGTTTTGCAAGCGGCAATAGAAAAAGTTACTACAAATAGTTACCATTTAACTTCTAATTTTGAGTTTCATATAAATAATAAGATTGATCCACTATCAAGTATAAACTTCAAAAAGAAAATTTCGAAGAGAGAAATTGAAGTTCTTAGATTACTTTTGAAAGGAAAACGAAATGTACAAATAGCTAAATCTTTGGGTTTAAATCAAAAGACAACAAACACTTATAAAAACAGATTAATGAAAAAACTAAGTGTAAATAACAATGTAGATCTTTATCAACAAGTAATTAACCTACGAATACTTTAAAGTACTCTATTTAATTTTCGCGAAAGCAATTTTTTTAAATTTTGATAATGTATTACTTCTTCCAAAAATGATATTTCATCATAATTGCTCTCTTGATTTTTTATTTTTTTTACAATATTTTCGATTTTTTGGTCTACCAGATATCTTCTAAAAGTTAAGATGGTTTCACTTACAAGCTGGCCTACAACACTTTTTCGATCCTTAACAAAGATATTTTTCTTTTCCCAAGCATGAAGTTGATGCCCTTCATCTGATAACAATATATCTGTGAGTAATTTCACTGTATTGTTATCTTTTTGTTGAACTATTTTTTCAGTCCTTATTTTACCTTCTCTTTGATAAGATTCTATTATCTGTGTATATAATGATTGGTATTCAGGTTGAATCATTTCTATCTCGTCCTGCTGTAGATCTAAAAATACTTTTTCATAAACTTTTGATTGTACTACCTTAGATTCTTCGACTAAATTTCCCTCTGAATCAGAGAAAATTAGAACTTCATCAAAAAAGGCTTCGTCACTTCCATAATGAATAAGTATACTTAGTATCTGCTTTTCAAGATTTAAAATTGGATTATATAAATTTGGTTTTCTTGTTTTTTCCGTTAAGGACAAATCTCTGTTAGCCTCGGGAATATTGGTTCCGTTTTTACCAAGCTTATTTTTTTTGTTTTTTTCTTGAGCAAGTGCGTTAAATAGTACTTGTTCAGTGACTCCCATCGCGAGAGAACATTCCTTTATGTAAATTTCTCTTTGTATAGCATCAGGTATTTTAGATATACTTGAAACAATATCTCGAACAGTTTTAGCTTTTTTAATTGGATCACCTTTAGACTCTTGAAGAAGAAGGTTTATTTTAAATTGAATAAAGTCATTTGCTTGCTCTGAAAGGTAAGTTTTAACTTTTTCAAGTTCGTTAGATCTAACAAAGCTGTCAGGGTCTTCTCCATTAGGAAAAAAACAAACTCTAACATTCATGCCCTCTTGTAAAATTAAATCTATTCCTCTTAATGCTGCCCTTTGTCCAGCTAAGTCACCATCAAATAAGACAATTATATTTAAGGTTAATCTTTTTATTAACCTAATTTGCTGCAGGGTTAATGCGGTTCCAGATGAAGAGACTACATTTTCAATTCCCTTTTGATACATTTGAATAACATCAGTATATCCTTCAACTAAATAGCACGAATCTTCCCTTGCTATTGCCTTTTTAGCTTCATATAAACCATAAAGAACTGATCCTTTATTATATGCATCGCTTTCAGGTGAATTAATATATTTAGCTATTTTGGTGTCACGGATAAGAGTCCTTCCACCAAATCCTAGAATTCTTCCCGCCATGCTCTTAATTGGAAAAACAACCCTAGCTCTAAAGCGATCGATGAATCCTTTATCATTTTTAATTACTAAACCTGTTTCAAGTAGGTATTTTTTATCATAGCCATAACCCAACGACTCATTATACAAATTATCATATTTTTTAAGTGAGTATCCCAATCCAAAAAAACGTATTGTTTTTTCTTCAAATCCTCTTTCTTTATAGTAACTTAATCCAATTGACTTACCTTCATTTGATTCCCACAAATTTTTTGAAAAATTTTCTTGAGCAAATTGATTTATCAAATACAGACTTTCTAAATGATTCCTTTTTTCTTTTTCCTTTTCATTAGTTGCTGTCTCCTCAACCTCAATATTATACTTATTTGCCAAATATTTTATTGCCTCAGGATAGCTAAAATGTTCATGTTCCATTAAAAACGCAACTATATTTCCCCCTTTTCCACTACTAAAATCTTTCCAAATTTGCTTTACTGGTGAGACCATGAAACTGGGAGTACGTTCTTGTGAGAAAGGACTGAGCCCCTTAAAATTTGAGCCTGCTTTTTTTAATGACAAAAAGTCCCCTATAACCTCTTCTACTCTTGCTGTTTGAAATACCTGATCTATTGTTTTTTTTGATATCAAACTGGTGTTTTTATAAATTTATCATTTTATTATCAAACTTAAAGAGGAAAAATTTAGTTATATTTTTCTCTCGATAACATAGTTCAGAATAAGTTCAAGTGAATCACGATAATCATTCTTTGGAAATTCACATAGAATTTTAAGTGCCTTTTGACGGTAAAAATTCATTTTTTCTTCAGCAAATTCAATACCCCCTTTTTCTTTAACTAACTGAATTAACTCATCAACTTTAGTTTTATTTTTATTTCTATTTTTTATTATGTTAATAATAGTACGTTTGTCAGATTTACTAGATTTATTTAAAACGTGAATTAGTGGGAGAGTCATTTTTTTCTCTCTGATATCTATCCCAATAGGTTTTCCAATTTTCTTTTTCCCATAATCAAATAGATCATCTTTTATTTGAAATGCCATCCCTATTAATTCACCCAATTTGTGCATTTTCTGGACTTCTTTTTCATTACAGCCTACAGCCTTTGCTCCAATTGCACAACATGAAGCTATTAATGTTGCCGTTTTCTGACGTATAATTTCGAAATAGGTATCTATTGTAATATCTAATGATCTTGATTTTTCAATTTGTAGTAATTCTCCTTGACTCATTTCTCTAACAGCTACAGATATAATTTTTAATAAATCAAAATCTTCATTCTCAATTGATAATAGCAATCCTTTTGACAAAAGATAGTCACCAACTAATACTGCAATCTTATTTTTCCATAAAGCATTAACTGAAAAAAAACCTCTTCTCTTATAGCTATCATCTACAACATCATCGTGGACTAAAGTGGCTGTGTGAATTAATTCAATTACAGCTGCACCCCGATAAGTTCGCTCATTCACCTTGCCATTTCCAAACATTTTAGATACTAGAAAAACAAACATGGGTCGCATTTGCTTACCCTTTCGATTTACAATAAAATGTGTTATTCTATTTAGTAGCGACACATTTGATGACATGGAATCTCTGAATTTCTTTTCAAAGACCTCCATCTCATAATAAATTGGTTTTTTAATTATTTCAACAACTTTCATTTTGTATTTATATATTATTCTCTAAGAATCTTAAAACTCAAAAAAAGCTATCAGTTTGAGATGAATTTATTCGCTAACTGACCACATGCTGCGTCTATGTCTTTACCTCTAGATCTTCTATATGTGACATTAATATTAGAAAAGTTAAGAGATTCAATATAAGCATTTATGACTTGTTTGCTTGCCTCACGTGTTTGAAAATTATCTACAGGATTATATTGAATTAAATTTACTTTGGAAGGAATTTTTTTGCAAAATTCAACTAAAGCATCTATGTCACTAATTTTATCATTAATTCCTTCCCATATAATATACTCAATAGTTACAATACTTTTTGTTTTAGTGTACCAGTAAAGAAGAGAATCTAATAATTCTTGCAAGTTAAATTTATTTGCAAAAGGCATAATTTTCTCTCTAACATTTTGTATTGCACTGTGCAAAGAAACAGCGAGCCTAAATTTCACATTTTCATCAGCAAGCCTTCTAATCATCTTAGGTATACCTGAGGTTGAAAGAGTTATTCTTTTTGGGGACATTCTGAATCCATCATAACTTGTCAATTTTTTAATTGCTTTTAGTACATTATTGCAATTCATAAGAGGTTCACCCATCCCCATGAATACAATATTAGATATTGGTCTCTTAAAATTTAATAAGCTTTCTTGATTCATCATAAACACTTGATCAAAAATTTCATCAGTATTTAAATTACGCATTCGATTTAAAATTGAGGTAGCACAGAAAATGCAATCTAAACTACATCCAACTTGTGAAGAAATGCAAGCTGTTATTCTCTTTGAGTTTGGAATCAGTACTGACTCAACTATTAAATTATCGTGAAGTTTAATTGAATATTTTATAGTCTTATCATTACTGTGTTGTTTGTTTTTAATTTTGAGATACCTTATTTCAAAGTTTTTTCTCAATAATGATCTATGAGATAATGAAAGGTTTGTCATCGCATCAAAATCATGAATCCCTTTCTCCCAAAGCCACTTATAGACCTGGATCCCTTTATATGACGAAATGTGATTTGAAAGAAAAAAATCCTGTAATTCTTGTATGCTGAGGGCGCGAATATCTTTTTTGATATTTTTCACAAATTAAAATAAAAACGAAAATCTGATATTAAAAATTTAAATTATAAACATTGCATCTCCATATGAATAAAAATTATATTTTTCTTTAATCGCAGTTTTATATGCATGCTTTATAAAATCTGCTCCTGCAAAAGCAGAAACCATCATCATTAGCGTAGATTTAGGTGTATGAAAGTTTGTAATCATACAATTTGCAATAGAAAATTCATACGGTGGAAAAATAAATTTGTGAGTCCATCCCTCATATTGATTTAACATTCCCGAAGATGACACAGAGCTCTCAAGACCTCTCATAACTGTTGTTCCAACTGCACATATTTTTTTTCGGTTTAGCCTTGCTTTATTAACTTTTTCAACAGCCGAGTTTTCAATAATTAACTCTTCAGAATCCATCTTATGCTTAGATAAATCTTCTACTTCTACCGGACTAAAGGTTCCTAGTCCAACGTGTAGTGTGAGTTCTGCAATATTAATTCCTTTAATCTCCAAGCGTTTGAGTAAATGTTTTGAGAAATGAAGGCCCGCAGTTGGTGCTGCAACGGCACCTTCATGTTTTGCATAAATCGTTTGATAGCGATTTTTGTCCTCCTCCTCCAAGGGCCTTTTTATATATTTCGGTAAAGGTGTCTGACCTAGCTCTTTTAATTTAAGTCTAAATTTTTCATAGCTCCCGTCAAAAAGAAATCTAAGAGTTCTCCCCCTTGAAGTAGTGTTATCAATTACCTCTGCAACTAGGCTATCATCATCTCCAAAATAAAGCTTATTACCAATTCTAATTTTTCTCGCGGGATCAACTAAAACATCCCAAAGTCTCTGCTCCTGATTCAATTCTCTAAGCAGAAATACTTCAATTCGAGCTCCTGTTTTTTCTTTGTTTCCAAAAAGACGAGCAGGAAAAACTTTTGTGTTATTTAAAACCATTACATCGTCTTGATCAAAAAAATCTATAATATCCTTAAATGTATGGTGCTCAATTTTTTCTTCTTTTCTATTAAGGACCATTAACCTACATTCATCTCTGTCTTGAGAAGGTCTTTGGGCTAAAAGTGAGTTAGGAAGTTCGAAATGGAAATCAGAGAGTTTCATTGGTTTTTTGTCTGCAAATATACCAACTTGATAATGACGTTGTCAAGTAAAATAGGATTTATCTATTTTTTATATCAAAATTTAGTTGAATAAGGTCATTCCAAAAATCAGGATAAGACTTTGAAACAACAGATGCTTCTTGAATTGATAAAGGTACTTTTAGTGATAATGGAGCGAAAGCCATTGCCATTCTGTGATCATCATAAGTAGCAATGGAACAATTATTAATAAAAGAATTATTAGATGAAAGATGAAGACTTTTGTCAGTAACTGAAATATCTGCTCCCAACTTTTTCAATTCAGTGTAAAGTGCAAAAAGTCTATCTGTTTCTTTTAATTTTAAGGTATGTAAACCAACTAATTCACATTCTATGCCCAATCCAAAACAGGTTACAGAAATTGTCTGAGCTATATCCGGTGAATTTGAGAGATCATAATAAATTTTTTTGGGTAATTTAGTTTTTTCTTTTTTTAATAGTAGATCATTCCCATCGAAAAAAGAGGAAACTCCAAGTTTTTTGTAAATTTTTTGAATAATTGAATCTCCCTGTAAACTTTTTTGCTTGAAAGTTTTTAATAAAATTTCCGACCCTTCAGAAAGTGCAACAATGCTAAAAATATATGATGCTGAACTCCAGTCGGATTCGACTACTTGTTCAGTTTTTTTTGGGCTATTATTATATTCAACTTTTATTATTTGACCTTCAAATTTAGTTTTTATACCAAATCTTTCTAATAATAATAGAGTCATTCTTATATAAGGCTTTGAAGTAATGTCTCCAGTCAATATTAGCTCAATCCCCTTTTCAACAAATGGTCCAAGCATAATTAATGCTGAAATAAATTGACTGCTAATATTAGCTGGAAGGGTTATGGAGCCACCCTCTAGCTTTTTCCCTTTGATACGCAATGGAGGATAACCATTTTTTTTTTCATATGTAATATCAGCACCAATTGAATTTAATGAATCAACAAGTATTTCAATTGGTCTCTCTTGCATTCTTTTTGAGCCGGTAAGTAAGACTTCTCTCCCATCGATTTGAGAAAAATAAGCAGTGAGAAAACGCATTGCAGTTCCAGCATGATTAACATCAATGATTTTATCCTTTGAGAGAAGGGCAGCGCTCATTGTCTTGCTGTCTTCAGAATTGGATTTATTTTTTATTTTGAAACCTGAGATAAACGCTTGTAATAATAATAATCTATTTGTTTCGCTTTTTGAGCCAGTAATATTTAGTTTACCTCTACACACTTTGGTATTATGCTTAATATCAAGATGCATCGATGACTTAGTATTTTAACTTTGGATTGTTATAATGACGTTTGTGGTCACGCATTTTCTTTTTGATTAATTTTTTTTCAAAAGCCTCACTAAGGTCTATTCCTGTTTGGTTGGCAAGACAAATTGCAACAAAAATTACATCCGCTAATTCCTCCCCAAGATCTTTATCTTTATCTGATTTTTTCTCAGACTGCTCTCCATACCGTCTGGAAATTATTCGCGCAACTTCACCTACTTCCTCTGCAAGTTGTGCCATATTAGTTAATTCAGAAAAATAGCGCACCCCGTGTGATTTGATCCAATCATCGACCTCTTTTTGAGCTCCAGTAAAATCCATAACCAAAAATAAGCATTATAGTTGGCATTCTACAAATAATATATTTCATTTGAAAATTTGTTGGATATCTTTTAAAGAATATATAATAGTACATCTTTTATGTTCAGGTTCATTGTGTGAATTAAAATGCAATGCTTGCATTCCTAATTTTAAGGCTCCTTGAATATCAGCTTCAAAAGTGTCACCAATCATTAATGATGAATAGGGAGTTGAGCCAACAGTATTCATAGCTGTTTCAAAAATTTTGGGGTGCGGTTTTTTGAAACCAACCTTTTCTGCTGTAAAAATGAAATTAAAGTAAGGTTTAAGTCCAGAGTTTTTAATCTTGAAATTCTGCACTCTGTCAAATCCATTTGTTATTATATGTAATTTATAATTTTTCTTTAAATGTTTTAATAAATCATTTGCTCCTTCAAATAGATAAGGAAACTTAGAAAGATTTTCAATATACTGATTTGATATTTCCTTTAGTTCTTTCACTTTAATCTTTATATTTAAAGCATTGAAAGTTTGAACTAATCTTTGAATTCGCAATTCTTTTTGACTGATTTTATTTTGTCTATACAACCTCCAGCAATTTTGATTTATTGGATTGTAGTGAGCCAGGAAATCATGAATTTCTACTTTACAATTTAATTTACTGAAAATCAATTCAAATGTAAGCGCTGAGTTTTTTTCAAAATCCCATAGAGTGTGATCTAAGTCAAAAAAAATATCTGATATTCTATTTACATTAATCACTAATAAAATCTAATAGTCCCTTTTGTAAGTTATCGTTTTTCAAATTGGGATCCAAAAATGCATTTGTTAAAACTAAACTGAGAATTGAAGATTTCAAAGGAAGATTTTCATAAACTGTTCTCAATTTTTCAAAAGGAAAAGAATTATTCGATTTTTTTAGAGAATTTTCTGTTGCAAAAATGGGTATTAATTTTAATGAAATCTGAAATTCCCTTGAAACATCATAAAAATAAAATGGCGTTGCAGTACCGGCACGAAAGCCAGCTTGATCTAAATATCCCATACTATAGTCATTTCTAAATTCATTCTCGGAAAGCATTTCATAATCTTTTCTCAAGTCAACAATACCATTATTCAGACGGACATCAAATATTGTTCTATTTGTCAATTTCTGAAAATCATTTTTTTCTCTGATCATTTGTTTTTTTGAATCAATTTGCGCTTTAACTGAAGCCAGCAAACCTAAAGAAAAGAAATCACCAGTCTTCTTAATAATTTTTCTAAATCTAAGATTAAAAATTGAAGTCGTTACTTGGTAAGATGAGCTATGAGAAAAAAGAAAGAATACCTGGGGTTTTATTGAACTCTTTTTAAACCATTCTTTCCATAAATCAAAAGTATCATATGGATCATTTTTAAGTCTAATTAAGACTGAAATTTGTATGATTAATTGCTTAAAATTTAATTTCCATATTGAAGAAAAAAAGTCTTCCAAATTTTCAAGAAACGAACGGTTAGAATATCTAAATGCTAAGGGAACCTCCAAAAAAATTTTTTTAGATGGCTTACCACTATTTTTTTTGTCTATTTCATTGAAAGTCGAAGATAATTTTTTTTGAAATTTTGATACCCATAAATCTACAATTGGTAGTTCTAAAAAATCAAATTCTGATGAAACACTTTGAGATGGATCAAAGTGCCCCTTATCTGTTTTCAAATATGGCAAGCATTCTTCATAACGACTCAGGAGAAAAAAACTAGCAGCAAATATGTCAAAAGGAAAATCGCTATCTGCATTTGTTTTAAAAAAAATTGGAAGATCATCCCAAAAATCAAGTTTTAACTTTTGTGGTGTTACTCCCTGTTCAAAAAGTAACAAATGTGATTTTATAAATAATTCATCCCCTAAAGATTTTTTTGAATAACTAAGTTTGGGACCTGAATGCGCAACAAAAATTTCAACTTTAGAAGTAAGATTAAAATTGATCATGAGCATATTTTCAAATACATGTTTGAAGATATATCTTATGCGAGGAGTAATCTTATGAGTATAAACTAATAGCATTTAAGATAGATGGGTAACCTTTAAAATAAAACGGTAAATGTAATTTTAAAAAAATTAAAATTTCCTAATGTGTGATTTAATTTTTTCCCAATCCATGCCACCAAAACTTCCAGAACTCATAAAAACTAGCACATGTTTGACATAATTTTTTTTCAGTAAGTGATCCAATAAGATATTCTTATCGGTGAATAATTTGAGAGATTTATCCCCAAAAGCGTCTTTAATAAAATCCTCAGAAATAGGCCTTCTGCTTTTATTTTTTAAAACAATAGGATTATAATAGATAATCGAATTACTTGATTTTTTTAAGGTATTAAAATATTGATTAAGGAAATCAAAATTTAAACTACTAAATGTATGAAGCTCAAGGCAAAATGTAATTTCAAAATCAAAAAACTGATTATGAACCGCGTCCACTGTAGCTTTTACTTTACTTGGAGCATGAGCAAAATCATTAAAAAGAAGTGAGGTTTTACCCTTTGCTAGACATTCTAAACGTTTTGATGCTCCCCTAAAAGTTGGTATAGCTTCATAAAAATCAGAAGAATTTACACCCATCATTTGCAAAATCCACTGAGCTCCAGAAAGATTTGACAAGTTGTGATTGCCAAAAATAGATAAAGGTATTTCTCCCTCTGGTGTCTCGAGATAAGTTGTACCATCATCAACAAAAAAACTAGGAATTTTATATGGAATTTTTTTAATCAAGTTTGAATTTTTTTCAACCAGTTCTTTAAGTAGCTCATCTTCCTCATTAAAAATCAATACACCACCTGGTCGAATCGATGAAATAAAACTATTGAATTGTTTTATATATTCGTCAAATAGAGGGTATACATTAACGTGGTCCCAGGCAATTCCGCTTATTAGAGCTATTTCAGGTTTGTACCATAAAAATTTTGGTCTACTATCAATTGGTGAAGACAAATATTCATCCCCTTCAATTAAAATGAAATTATTTTTTTCTGAAATTTCAAGCGTTTCATTAATATTCATTTGAGGAGCACCCACCATGAAGTCTATATCAATAGTATGGTATTTTAGAACATGAATAATCATGGCTGTTATAGTTGTCTTTCCATGACTACCTGCTATAACTACTTTTGTTTTATTCCTTGATATTTCTGATAAAAACTCAGGATAAGATTGAATATTTAATCCTATGTATTGTGCTTTTAATAATTCAGGATTATCTTTTTGAGAGTGCATTCCTAAAATTACAATGTCAATTTCTGAATCTATTTTATCAGGAAACCATCCCAAACTTGGAGGTAGTAATCCAGCATTTTTTAAATTACTTTTCGAAGGTTCAAAAATAGAATCATCACTACCACTAACTTTATGGCCAAGACGATTCATTACGATAGCTAAACTATGCATCGCACTTCCGCCAATTGCTATAAAATGTAAATTCATTGTTGGATCAATTGATTAATTAAACTGGAAATAGAAGGATAGTCATTTTTATATGGTTTGACCTTCGAAATAAAAATTTCCATACGCGAGATGTCTCCTTTCATTTTTTCTAATTTGGCAATATGGTAATAAACCCAGGGTAAAGGGATCGAATCTGGAAGAATATGCCTTTCTTCATAAAATGAAAGTGCACAAATTCCCAACTCAGTACTTAATTGATAATCAGATGCTATTCTACCTATATCATAGGCTAAATTTCTTCTGTTCTTCTTTAAGTAATTTAAAAAAGAATCTGAGCAACTGTCAAATATTGATAATAAATTGAGAAATAATTTATTATAAGTTTGACCCGCTTCTTCAATATCGTTTGTTTTTTCGTAAAAAAGGCCCTCAGCAACTAGACCCTCAATTGGATCCAATTCTTTGATTCTGTTAATATATCTTTTCGCTTCATCAATACTTCCTCCAAAAATTGATGGTATAGACACAAGTACATCTACTTGTGCAATTAAAAAAAGTATATTTTTTGGTTCAAGATTTACGGCTTCCTGAAAAGCTCTCTTCATGATTTTGACATATTTTGTTGATGAAAATATTGGTACCTCAAGAGACCTGTATCCTGAAGCAGCACCAAGTAAAAAAAAGTATTTTGAGTTTGGTTTTATCTTTAAACTCATTTGCAAATATTTAATTGAATTTTCCCAATCTTTATAATTAAAAGACAATTGTGCAATTGAATCTATCAACTTTTTATCTTTTGTTTTATTGAAGGATGTTTGCAATTTTAATAGTGTTTCCTGATAATTAAGATCTGATTTAAATGAATAATACACAATAGGTGTTGAGTCCTGGGATCGCACAAAACTCACAAAAAAGAGTAACAAAAAAAATTTTATATTAATTTTCATATTGTTTATTTAGAACTTTCCAAAGAAGGCCTTTTAATTCATTTAAATTATGCCCTGTAATACTTGATATAATTAGATGGGGAACATCTTTAAATACTGATTTCATTTCCTCAGCATACTCTTTTTCTAGTTCTAAATCAAGAAGGTCAGACTTTGAAAGAATAACGACATAATCTTTGTCTAGTAATTCTGGATTGTACGTCTTAAGCTCATTCAAAAGAATATTATGTTCTTCTATAAGATTTTTGGTATCAGAAGGAATAACAAAAAGTAAAATAGAATTTCTCTCAATATGTCTAAGGAAATAGTGCCCCAGACCTCTCCCGCTAGAAGCACCTTTTATAATTCCTGGTATATCAGCAATTACGAAAGATTGAAAATCATAATTTTCAACAATTCCCAGATTTGGTTTTAGTGTAGTAAATTCATAATCTGCAATTTTTGGTTTTGCAGAAGTTAAAGACGCAAGAAGTGTAGATTTCCCTGCATTTGGTAAACCTACCAAACCTACATCGGCAAGTAATTTTAATTCTAAAGTAATCTGTAAATTCACACCCTCTAAACCAGGTTGGGCGTAGCGTGGGGTTTGTCTAACAGAAGACTTAAAATGCCAATTCCCTTGTCCTCCAAGGCCACCTTCCAGAAGAATTTTCTCTTGATTACTATCCGTTATTTCGTAAATGATTTTATTAGTTTTTGTATCTCTTATAATAGTCCCTAAAGGAACTTCAATAATGCAGTCTTCTCCTTGTGACCCACTTTTCCGATTTTTGCTGCCATGTGCTCCATTACCTGCTGAAAAATGTTTTTTAAATTTAAATTTATAGAGAGTCCACATGTTTTGGTTAGCACGAATTATTACATGACCTCCACGGCCACCATCGCCTCCATCTGGTCCTCCTTTATCAATATATTTTTCTCTATGTAGATGATTTGAACCTTTACCACCATCTCCCGAGCTTACAAAAAGCTTTACATAATCAACGAAATTCCCCTCAGTCATTATTAGATTTATAATCTGTCTATAACCTCAACTAAACGGTTGGTTACTATATCTAAACTGCCAACTCCGCTAACAGTATAAAATTTATTTTGGTCTTTGTAATAAGCTTTTAATGGGGCTGTTTTCTTGTTGTATTCCTTGAAACGGTTTATAATTTTTACTTCATTTTGATCATCAATTCTTTTACTTGATTTCCCACGCTCTAATAGTCTTTTTATCAAAATATTATCATCTGCTTCCAAAGAAATTGTTGCTTTAATTTCCATCTTTTTTTCATTTAAAAAATTATCTAAAGCCTCAGCTTGAGATTTAGTTCTAGGAAATCCATCAAACAGAAATCCATTTGTATTTGTATTTCTCTTTACTTCATCTTCAAGCATTTTAATGGTTACTTGATCTGGAACCAAGTCGCCTTTATCCATAAATGATTTAGCCAATTTCCCTAATTCTGTTTTATTTTTGATATTGTAACGAAATAAATCACCCGTAGAAATGTGGATCAAGCTATATTTTTTTTTTAGAAAACTCGCTTGAGTTCCTTTTCCCGCGCCAGGCTTCCCAAATAAAACTATGTTAACCATAAAAACAATTTTGCTTAAATATACCTATTTTGCTTGGCTTTTTTCTTATCCAAAAAACTTATCCGTATTTTTGACAAAAGTAGATGATGAGTTTCTTTTCAGGAAAGCAAAAAATTGGAATTTTAGGTGGGGGGCAGTTGGGAAAAATGTTACTCAATACAACAACAAAATGGGACATACACACAAAAGTAATGGACCCAAGTATGGAAGCACCATCTAGAATATCATGTAACGAATTTGTAAAAGGGGATTTAATGGACTACCAGGATGTATTCAAATTCGGAAAAAGCGTTGATATTCTTACAATCGAAATAGAAAATGTAAATACTCAAGCACTCAGTGATTTAGAAAAAGAAGGAATAAAAGTATATCCTCAACCAAAAATCATTAAAACAATTCAGAATAAGTGTAGTCAAAAGAAATTTTACAAGAAAAATAAAATTCCAACAGCTCAGTTTAAGTTGTTCGATTCAAAAGAAAAATTAAAAGATGAAGTTGCTCGTGGTCTCGTCTCTTTTCCATTTGTGTGGAAATCTGAGTCAATGGGATATGATGGATTTGGTGTTAAGATAGTTAGGTCAAATCAAGACCTTGAGGAAGTAAACCAAGGACCCTGCCTTGCTGAAGAGTTGGTGAATATTGACAAAGAGTTAGGAATTATTGTATGTAGAAGTCCATTGGGTGAAACTAAATTTTATCCCTGTGTTGAAATGGAATTTCACCCACAAGCAAATCAAGTTGAATATGTTTTGAGCCCAGCTCGAATATCAAAAAATATTTCCAAAAGAGCAGAAAAAATTGCATTAAATGTGTCTAAGTCATTTAATCATGTAGGTCTATTGGCAGTTGAGCTGTTTCTAACTTTAGATGGAGAAATATTAGTAAACGAAGTGGCCCCAAGACCTCACAACAGTGGACACTATACTATTGAAGCGGCATACACTTCTCAATTTGAACAACACATTAGAGCTATTCTTGACTTACCACTCGGAGAAACTTCGAACAAAGTATCTGGTGTAATGGTAAATTTAGTTGGGAAAAAGGGTTATTCTGGATTGGTGAATTTCAAAAATATCGAACACATTTTAGCTATTGAAGGAGTAAATCCCCACATTTATGGAAAGAAAAAAACTCGCCCTTACAGAAAAATGGGACATATAACAGTTATAAATAAGGATTTAAAAACAGCACGTAAGATTGCGGAAGAAGTAAAACAGACAATTGAAGTAATAACAAAATAATATGACAAAAGTTAGTATAATTATGGGGAGTAAATCAGATTTACCTGTGATGAATGAAGCGATAGAAATACTTAAAGAATTCAAGATAGAGGTTGAATTAGATATAGTGTCAGCCCATCGGACACCTGAAAAAATGTCATTATTTGGAAGTGAGGCACACAAAAGAGGTATTAAAGTTATTATAGCTGGAGCTGGAGGTGCAGCACATTTACCTGGTATGATAGCTTCCTTATCACCAGTACCTGTTATTGGAGTACCAATTAAATCAAAAAATTCATTAGAGGGATGGGACTCAATTTTATCAATATTGCAAATGCCCGGAGGTGTACCTGTAGCAACGGTTGCTCTCAACGGAGCTAAAAATGCTGGTATTCTTGCCGCACAAATACTAGGAATCGAAAATCAGGAAATCCAAAAGAAAATCTTAAAGTATAAAAACAGTTTGAAAGAAGAGGTTATTCAAAGTGGAAGTGAAATTAAAAAAAATAAGATTGAGTAATCCTTTACTATCGCATTTCGAAACTGATTTTGAGTCAATTCCTTTTGATAAAATTAAACCAAAAGATTTTATCCCAGCCATAAAAAAAGGTGTAAGCTTAGCTCTAGATAGTATACACGCAATTTGCAACAACGCTAATAAACCAACTTTTGAAAATACAAATTTAGCACTTGAGTCATGCGGAAGTATTTTAGGCAGAAATAGCTCTATATTATTTAATTTGAATAGTGCAGAAACAACAGATGAAATTCAACTCATTACGAGACAAGCTGCTCCATTATTAACTAAATTTCAAAACGATATTAATCTTAATGAAGTTTTATTTGATAGGATTCGCTATGTATATGAAAATACCAATGGAAAAAAATTAAATTCTGAACAAAAAACTCTTCTCAAAAAACAATACAAGGGTTTTGTTAGAAATGGTGCATTACTTGGTATGAATGAGAAGAAAAAACTACGGATAATCGATGGAAAATTGGCCAAATTATCTTTGTCTTTTGGTCAAAATATTTTAGCAGAAACCCAAGCATATGAACTCCATATTAAAGATGAAAAAAAACTTAGTGGATTACCCGATTCACTAGTTGAAATGTCAAAATCAATAGCCGAAAAAAAAGGAAAGAAAGGATGGATTATTACTCTTGATTATCCAATGTATATTCCTTTTATATCATATTCAGAGGAAAGAGAGCTTAGAAAAAAAATTATTCTTGCTTTTGGGAAAAGAGGTTATCAAAAAAATAAAAACAATAATACTGATATAATTATCCAAATCATTTCACTCAGAAAAGAAAGAGCAAAACTCTTGGGATATAATTCACATGCTGATTTCATTTTAGAGGAAAGAATGGCTACCTCTGTTTCAGAAGTGAAAAAATTTTTAGATGGCTTGGCAAAAAAAGCATTTCCTGCCGCTGAGAAAGAATGGAAGGCTATGAATACTTTTGCTAAAAACAAATTAAAATTAAAAAAACTTGAAAAATGGGATAGTGCCTTCGTAAGTGAAAAAATGAAAAAAGCTGAACTTGACTTAGATGAACTAGAATTAAAACCCTTTTTTTCTCTCGACAATGTTTTAAGTGGAATATTTGAAATTGTTGAAAAACTTTATGAACTCAAGTTTAAGGAAAATTATGACATTCAAAGATATAATAATGAGGTTCGAGTTTTTGAAGTTTATAAAAATGGGAAATTCTACGCCCTTCTGTATGCAGACTTTTTCCCAAGACCAGGAAAAAGGGATGGAGCATGGATGACGAGTTTTCGCTCTCAGAAAAAAAACCAAAGACCGCATGTGTCAATTGTTTGTAATTTTTCAAGACCTACAAAAACTAAGCCTTCACTATTAACATTTCAAGAGGTTACTACTTTATTTCATGAATTTGGACATGCACTTCATGGAATTTTAGCAAATACAAGCTATAGTAGTTTAAGCGGGACAAATGTTTTCTGGGATTTTGTAGAACTTCCAAGCCAAATAATGGAAAACTGGTGTTATGAAAAAGAAGCACTCTTAATTTATGCAAAACATTACAAGACTGGAAAAGTATTGCCCCGAGAATTTATTGAAAAGATAAAGAAAATTAAAAATTTTCAACAAGGCCTGCATACATTACGCCAGCTAAGTTTGGGATATCTTGATATGTCCTATCATACAAAAAACTCTAATGAAATAAAAAGCGTAAAAAAACATGAAAAAAGTTTAATTGAAAAATTTCAATTCACAGAAGATGTTGATGAAAATTGTTTAAGTACTTCCTTTTCTCATATCTTCCAGGGTGGGTATGCGGCAGGATATTATAGCTACAAATGGGCAGAGGTTTTAGATGCACATGCATTTGAACTTTTTTTGGAAAATGGAATTTTTGATAAAAAAACCTCAGCCAAGTTTCATGACAACATACTTTCAAAAGGAGGGACTGAACACCCTATGGTTTTATATAAAAAGTTTAGAGGTAAAGTGCCTAATTCGTCAGCACTTTTGAAAAGAGCTGGATTGATTTAATATACCTGGATTTTATTCTTATTTGATAATAAATACTAAAAGTTCATTATCATTTGATATTTTTTTTCCTACCAAGCAAGATATCCCCCTTTAAGATCATATATCTCTTTAAAACCAAGTGAATCAAAAATTTTGGAAGCCTTAGCACTTCTTCCTCCTGCAGAACAATAAAGAAGTACGGGTTTACTTTTATCAAGCTTTGTGATTTGTGATAGAAAATTCTTTGATTTAAAATTTATATTTTCTGCATTAGCAATAAAACCATTGCTATATTCATTTGGAGTTCTTACGTCTATTAATTGCACCTCTTTATTTAATAATATTCGGAAATCTTCTTTTTCTAAAATCTGAATGTTAGATTTTTTTTGTGAGCAAGACAAAAAGACAAATATTATTAAGATTTTTTTCATTTTTTATTTTAATAAATTATTTAGTTTATCCTTTCTCCAATGCTATAGTATAATGGAGGATATTTTAGATGATGACTTGTAATTTTTTGAAAAAAATTAGCAAATTCAAGAATTTTTTCTTCCTGATACAAGTTTCCTAAAAAACTTATACTAGTAGGATGATTTTCAGAATCAAAACCTGTTGGTACGCATACAACTGGATGACCTGTTAAGTTTGAAATCATTAACTGGTTGCCACCTGAAGTTGGACTAATTAAGACATCAATTTCTTTCATTATCGAATGCATTTCTTCAATTAATTTAGATCTAAATCTATTTGCTTGTATATATTCAATAGCTGGGATGAAGCGTGATTGTCGAAGGCTATTAGCTCTAGATTTCTGATTTTGTTGAACCATATTGTCTACTTCACCACTTCTCACTAATTCATCAAAATAAGCCCCTGATTCAGATCTTAAGATTATGTCAAAAACCCTAAAAGGGTAATCTTTTGGTAGATTTATTGGCAACAGACTTATCCCGTTTTGTTTTAATAATTTTATTACATCACGAATGTTGTCTCCACTATCCGTTGTATCTTTTTCAATTAAATCCTTCAAATATCCGATTTTATATTTTTCAGGTTTTGATTTAACATTAAAAAAATAAGAAGCATCAACAGATGTTGGGTCTAAGGGATCTTTGCCATAGATAGCTTCAAAAACTATAGCACACCCTATAGCTGAGCGACACATTGGTCCAACTTTATCCATAGACCATGAAAGGCTCATTACTCCATTTCTGCTTACTCTGCCATAAGTGGGTCTTAACCCAGTTATACCATTACGGGTACTTGGTGAAACTATAGAGCCAAGGGTCTCCGTTCCAATTGAAAATCCTACCAAACCAGCAGCAGTTGCAGAACCTGAACCAGCAGAGGAACCACTTGCCCCTTGTTTAGGATCCCAAGGATTTCGGGTCATCCCGCCGAACCAAACGTCACCTCTTGCTAATGAACCCGAAACTAATTTAGCTACAAGTACAGCACCTGATCTCTCCAGCTCCCTAGCAATTGTTGCAGTTTTGTTAATTATTTGATTTTTATACGGATAAGCACCCCAAGTTGTAGGAAAACCCTTTACTGAAATAAGATCTTTCAAGCCATAAGGTATTCCGTGTAATGGCCCCAATATAATTCCATTTTCAAAAAGACTGTCAGCCCTTTTTGCTTGCTTAAGGGCTAAGTCTTCAGTTAAATTTATTACACAAAAAAGAGAAGAGTTATGCTGCTTAAGTCGCTTTAAGTAAAGTTTAGTTAGTTCTAAGGACGTAATTTTTTTAGACTTAATAAGAGCATGAAGTTGTGGTATTGTGTAAAACGCTATATCATCTAAATTTTTCGGAAGTTTTAGTTTTTCAATAGTGCCAAAGTTTGATTTTATTTCTTTATTTTTTGGTATCTTAAATTCAATTGGATGAGGATTAAACAATAGGCTAGGTACCTGTTCATAGCTTAATGAAAAATTTCTCATACTGTCATATCCGGCTCTGTTACGCTGTAAATATGGATATAAAGTATCCAACATCTTTTTATCAAAGTTAACACCTATTAAGGATTGACTTTTTCTTATATCCCTTTTAGAAAAGAATTTATATCCTGCAGATTTACACGAAAGAAAAATGAAGATTATAAATAATAGGCAACAACGTTTTTGAAAAAAAGAAACATTATAAAACAATTGTTTTCAAATTTTACATATTCATATTAAAGTTAAGTAAATAGTAAATAACACTCCAAAAAATTGGTATTGATTCAACCCAAAAACTAGTTAGATATTTTGAATGTTTAGGAGTGACTATGTAAAGCAACAAGATTAATGACAAAAAACTAATAGCTGAACTTAAACTAAATGCAGAAAAAATTCCGAATGAAAAAAATGTGAAAATCAGATTTATTGTCAAAAGAAGATAGCCCAATAATTTGACATTTGATATTCCCAAAATTTGAGCTATGGTTAGAGCATTAGGTTGATCCAGGTTTAAATCCCTAATTTCAAATGGTATCGTAGCAACGAAGATATAAATTCCTTGAATTATTAAAAGCTGAAAAAATAAATCAAAATCAAATTTTAACGCCATTGAAACTGGAACTCCAACAACAAGTGATAACCAGCCGACAACTACAAGAAAAATTTTAAAACCCTTAACATCCCTTAAATTTTTATTGTTTTTCAAAGGAATAGTGTATAATAGTACTACAATAGCTCCAAAAAAAACAAAAATTTTTGTTGCAAATTTTAAGTTAAAGAATTGTTGAGCAGCTAATAAAATACATCCTATCGACATAAATAAAATAAGTTTTAAACGAAAATTTTTTTTTTATTTAAAAAGACAGGCAAAAACTTTATGAAATTGTACGAAAAACAGGCACAACAAAAAATAAATATTAACAATAAGGGAGTTGCATTTTTATAACTTAGAGCAACAGATAAGTAGGATAATGAAACAACCGACAAGGCTACGTGAATACTGGAGTTTATATAAAAATCAAGAAGTTTTTTTAGAAAATCTTTCACATGCAAATATCGAAAGTTTCTAACAAGTCAAATAATTTTTCATAAAATTTTTAAAATAAGAAAAATCCATCCTAAAAATATTGCATGGAAAACGTAAATTTGCTAATGAAAAAGAAGATACATGAAAAGAGAAATGTTTGTAAATAGACATTTGGGTCCAGATGAAAATCAGATAAAAAAAATTCTATCTAAAATTGGAGTAAAATCAATAGAGAATCTACTAGATGAAACAATACCCGATTCAATACGGTTAAAAAAACCATTAGATTTACCAGAAGGAATAAGTGAAGCAGAATTTACAAAACACATTAATTCTTTAGGAATAGACAACAAGGTATTTAAGACTTATATTGGCTTGGGATACCATGATACTGTAACTCCTGCAGTTATTCAGAGAAACATCCTTGAAAATCCAAGCTGGTATACTGCTTATACTCCATATCAAGCAGAAATTGCTCAAGGTAGATTAGAAGCTCTGTTTAATTTTCAAACTATCATTTGTGAATTAACCGGAATGGAACTAGCTAATGCCTCACTTTTGGATGAAAGTACTGCTGCAGCAGAAGCGATGACAATGCTTTTCGGGGCACAAACTAAAGAACAAAAAAAACACGAGGCTTTTAAATTTTTTGTAGACGAAAACGTACTACCCCAGACACTATCAGTTTTAAAAACAAGGAGTGCTCCATTAGGAATAAACCTTGTAGTTGGTGATCCAAATAACTTTGAATATGACTCTACTTTTTTTGGCTCACTATTCCAATACCCTGGTGGAAAAGGAGAAATCCCAAATCTAAAGAGTTGGATTAACAATGCGAAAGATAATCATGTTTGCTCAGTTGTTGCTGCTGACATAATGAGTCTTGTACTCCTAGAAAGCCCTGGCACGCTTGGTGCAGATGTCGTGGTTGGTACAACACAAAGGTTTGGGATCCCGATGGGTTATGGTGGCCCCCACGCAGCTTTTTTTGCAACTCGGGATAAGTATAAACGAAATATACCTGGAAGAATTATAGGTAAAACAAAAGACCTTAATGAAAATCCAGCTTTACGCATGGCATTACAAACTAGAGAGCAACATATAAAAAGAGATCGTGCTACTTCAAATATATGCACTGCACAAGTCCTTCTAGCTGTTATGGCAGGAATGTACGTAGTTTATCATGGTCCCAAGGGTCTATATAATATTTCCAATTCAATACACAAAAAAGCTATTGATCTAAACTTAAAACTTTCGGAACTAGGGTTCAAACAAATTAATAAACATTTTTTTGACACGCTTCAAATTCAGACAAATGTTCTAGAGATAAAGAAGCAAGCTGAGCTAAATAAGGTCAACTTTTATTATCCAGATCAGAATACAATTTGTATCTCTCTAAATGAGGCTTGCACAGTTAAAGAGATTGATGAAATAGTATCCATTTTTAAAAGTTCATCTAACTCGATAAAAAAGATTGGTGAATTAAAAACTGAAGAGAGTTATATTCCAAAATCACTATTTAAGTCAGGTGAAATTTTAACACACAAAATTTTCAACAGTTATCACTCCGAAACCGCATTAATGAGATATATTAAATATTTAGAAAGAAAAGATTTAGCTCTAAATCATTCAATGATTTCTCTAGGTTCATGCACAATGAAATTGAATGCTGCTGCGGAAATGCTACCAATTAGTGATTCGAATTGGAGTAGCATTCATCCCTTTGTACCCTCAGATCAAGTTATTGGGTATGAGAAAATGCTCGATGAATTAAAATTACAATTAACAGAGATCACTGGTTTTGCAGACACATCACTCCAACCAAACTCAGGAGCACAAGGAGAATATGCAGGATTAATGGTTATTCGTGCTTATCATGAGAACCAAAACCAAAAAAAACGAAATATTTGTTTGATACCAGCTTCAGCTCACGGAACAAATCCAGCATCTGCAGTTATGGCTGGAATGGAAGTGGTGGTTGTAAATACAGATTCAAAAGGAAATATTGATTGGAATGATATCAACGAAAAAGCACAAATTCACAAAGACAAGTTAGCAGCTTTGATGATAACCTATCCAAGTACCCATGGAGTTTTTGAAACTAGAATCAAAGATATAACACGACTTATTCACGATTGTGGTGGTCAAGTATATATGGATGGGGCTAATATGAATGCACAGGTTGGTTTGACGAGCCCTGCTAAAATTGGAGCAGATGTTTGCCACTTGAATTTACATAAAACTTTTGCAATTCCACATGGTGGTGGAGGACCAGGAGTAGGCCCTATATCAGTTGCATCTCATCTGAAATCCTTTTTACCTGGAAATCCTGTTGTAAATACCGGAGGTCCAAATGCAATAACATCTATATCTGGAGCTCCATATGGATCAGCTTTAGCATGTCTCATTTCCTATGGGTACATTAAAATGCTTGGTGGTGACGGACTTCGAAAAGCTACAGAAGTAGCAATTTTAAATGCAAACTATATTCAAAAGCGCTTAGATGGGGCTTACAATGTACTTTATTCAGGTAAAAAGGGCCGTTCTGCACATGAGTTAATTATTGACTGTAGGCCATTTAAAGAAAAAGGAATTGAAGTGGTTGATATCGCAAAACGTTTAATGGATTATGGTTTTCATGCACCAACAGTCTCTTTTCCTGTGTCGGGAACTATGATGATAGAACCAACAGAAAGTGAAAACTTAGATGAAATAGATCGCTTTTGTGACGCAATGATTTCGATTAGAATGGAAATTGCTTCGGATAATCAAAATGATACTGCTTTATTAAAAAATGCACCTCACACCCTTGAAATGGTTACTTCAGATATTTGGGAATTTCCATATTCAAGGCAAAAAGCTGCATTTCCTCTAGAGTTTGTTTCTAAAAATAAATTTTGGCCCTCTGTCAGACGCGTTGATGAAGCTTATGGCGATCGTAATCTAGTTTGTACATGTGACCCAATAGAGTCATATATAGGTGTCTCATTATCAGATATTTAAATTTTTATATAAAAATTTAATTTAACACTTTAAAAGGCTTAGACTTCGTAGCACTTTTAAGACTTTACACATTTTGGCTCTTTATTGAATTACTTTTGTGTAACTATCATGAACATAAAAATTACAGGTACTGGAAGTGTAATCCCATCAAAAGTAAAGCAAAATAATAGCTTTTCTAATCACCTATTTTTCGACATTAATGGTGATTCAATAAAAAATTCAAACGAGGTCATTATTGAGAAGTTTAAGTCAATTACAGGTATCGAACAAAGGAGATATATTGAAGATAACCAAACTGTGACTGACATTGCCATTGAAGCAGCCAACAAATCAATTGATAATGCTAAAATTGATCGTGAATCAATTGATTATATAATAGTTGCGCATAATGTAGGTGACATAACTTTTGAATCAAATCAAATAGACACACTTCCGTGTCTCGCATCTAAGGTAAAGGCTGGATTGGAAATTAAAAACCCAAACTGTGTTGCTTATGATATTTTATTTGGTTGCCCTGGATGGGTTGAAGGTGTTATACAAGCAAAAGCTTATATTAAAGCGGGAATGGCTAAAAAATGTCTTGTAATAGGGGCAGACACTTTATCAAGGGTGTTGGATCATACAGACAGAGACTCTATGATATATGCTGACGGAGCTGGAGCAACAATAATTGAAAAATCAAATGAGCAGGGAGGAATATTATCTCATAAAACAGTAACATATACAAGTGAAGGTGAAGCAGATTTTATATTTTACGGTACGGCAAATGATAAAGTTGGGAATTCAAAATATATTAAAATGCAAGGTAGAAAGGTTTATGAATTTGCCCTAAGTAAAGTCCCACTAGCTTTAAAAAGTTGTTTGGAATCATCAGGAAGACCATTAACTGAACTTAAAAAAATATTTTTACACCAGGCAAACTTAAAAATGGATGAAGCTATAATTAAAAGATTTTATGGTCTTTATAACAAAAAAATGCCAGAAAAGATATTGCCAATGAATATTCAAGAGTATGGAAATAGTTCTGTTGCCACAGTTCCTACTTTATTTGATTTAGTAAAAAACAAAAACTATTGCGGACACAGTTTAAGGAAAAATGATCTAATACTTTTTGCTTCTGTTGGTGCAGGAATGAACATAAATGCAATTACCTATCAAATGTAGTTAAGTGTTTAAATTCGATATTTTAAAATTCATGTTTTACTTAAAATTAGTAACTTTGATAAGGTATGAGGGTCATATCAAACATAGGGAAATATTTCTTGATGCTACAAAATGTGTTTGGAAAATTCACTAAGTGGAAAGTACTCAGACAACTTATATTTAAAGATATAGAATCTTTAATAATCGGATCCCTAGGTATTGTTTCATTTATATCGTTTTTCGTTGGAGGTGTTGTTTCAATCCAAACTGCTTTAAATCTTGAAAATCCATTTTTGCCAAAAAACTTAATCGGTTTTGCTACCCGGCAGTCGATAATTTTAGAATTTGCTCCAACTTTTATTTCAATCATAATGGCTGGGAAAGTCGGTTCCTATATTACATCAAGTATTGGAACTATGAGAGTAACAGAGCAAATTGATGCACTTGAAGTAATGGGAATCAATACATACAACTACCTAATATTTCCAAAAATAATAGCACTTTTACTTTATCCTTTGGTGATATGTATATCTATGTTTTTAGGAATTTTTGGTGGCTACATGGCATGTGTTTATGGAGGATTTTCAACTAGTGGTGAATTTATTCAAGGTATACAATTAGATTTTACCCCTTTTCATGTTACTTATGCATTTATTAAAACTGCCTTTTTTTCATTCATTCTTGCCACAATTCCATCATTTCACGGATATTTTATGACTGGAGGAGCCTTAGAAGTTGGAAAGGCTAGTACGGTTTCATTTGTTTGGACTAGTGTAGTAATTATTTTGCTCAATTATCTAATAACTCAGGTTTTATTGACATAAATGATAAAGGTAAAAAACATATCCAAAGAATTTGATAAATCACCTGTTCTTACAGGAATATCAACAACCTTTGAAAAAGGTAAAACAAATTTAATAATTGGGCAAAGTGGATCTGGAAAAACAGTTTTCTTAAAATGTTTACTTGGTCTTTTTGAAACTAACTCAGGGCAAATTTTTTTTGAAAACAATCCTATAAACCTGATGAGTACAAAAGAACGTTCTGTGCTTAGACAAGAGATAGGAATGGTTTTTCAGGGTAGTGCGCTGTTCGATTCAATGACAGTTGAGGAAAATATAATGTTTCCTATGCAAATGTTTACAAAAAAAGATGATAATGAAGTACGTGAAAGGGCAAATCAGGTGATTAAAAGAGTTAATTTAATTAATGCTAATGAAAAGTATCCTGACGAAATATCTGGAGGAATGAAAAAAAGAGTTGCTATAGCAAGATCTATAGTTATGAATCCAAAATATCTTTTTTGTGATGAGCCAAATTCAGGTTTAGATCCTAAAACAGCAATTCTTATAGACAATTTGATTCAAGAAATCACAGAAGAGTACAACATAACGACTGTTATTAATACTCATGATATGAATTCCGTAATGGAAATTGGAGAGAAAATAGTTTTTTTATTAAATGGAAAAAAGGCTTGGGAGGGATCTAATAAAGATATTTTCAACACAGATAATGAAGCTGTTTCCAACTTCGTATACTCTTCAGATTTATTTAAAAAAGTGAGAAAAATGTATCTGAAAAAAAATAAGTCATAAACTTGGTATGACCTCGGCTTGAGGACTAAAAAGAAAAATTCTATTAGATTTCATATCTCTGCATTCATAAAGTTTTCTTCGCTTATTTAATTTAATAAACTTTCTACCGTCTTTTATTCTAAAAATCTGTCCTTTTTCTATTTCAAGAATAAGTGAGCCATTTTCTTTCTTATCATATTGTCTTAAAGCCATAAAAAGATTTAAATCTCTATCTGTACTTGCTTTTGGGTTTTTTATGTAATTTACTAAACACCTGCATATTTGATCAGGGAAAATTTGGTTATTTAAAAATGGAAGTAATATTTTTCTGTATGCTAACTTCCACTCTGGCCCATGAGGTTTGGAAGTATTTAAATATTTCTTATAAACAATATAATGTGCAATTTCATGAAGTAAGGTGATTAAAAAGCGATATGGGTTTGTTGACTCGTTTATTGTAATAAAAAAGTCGCCATTTGCTTTTTTTCTAAAGTCCCCATGTTTGGAAATCCTTTTTTTGGCAACTTTTATAATTACAGGTTCTAAGTGTAAAAGATTAACTACTTTTTTTTTTGATTTTTCTGGAATTAATTTTAAAAAGTGTTCCATTAAACTCTTATGGTGTTGTTGAAGATACAGGTATAATTTTGCCATTAAAATATTTTTGCCCATTTAAAGAAAAATCTAATACAAAATCGGCAATTCCTTTTGCTGATATTGGTGCTTTGAGCCCAGGAAAAGCTTCTTCCAACATTTCAGTTTGAACGGCTCCAAACGCAAGAGCATTGAATGATGGTCCACTTTCTTTGTATTCTTCAGCTAATAATTCAGTTAAAATATTTACAGCTCCCTTACTGCTACTATAGGCCGTCAAACCAGGAAATTTTGTTGTTCCATTAATTCCACCCATACTAGTTATATTAACAATATGTCCTTTGCTATCGATTATTGGTAAAACCTTACGTGTAATTGAAGACAACCCAAAAACATTAACTTGAAAAATATATTCAAACTCTTTTTTTGAAATTTTTTCAAAGGGTTTATTTAAAAAAGCACCAGCATTATTTATAAGTGCATCTACCTTCACACCATCATTTTTAATTTCCGAAGAAAATTTATCAATAGAATCTTCATTAGCTAAATCAACTTGTCTTGGATATTTAAAGGAGTAATCTTCGCGTGCTTTTATATTTCTTGAAATAGAATATACCCTGTGGCCTTTTTTTTCTGCAATTTTTACAATTTCGTGACCAATTCCTCTACTAGCCCCTGTTACAATAATAGTTTTTGACATTTTAATTTACATAATGGTCAAACAAGAAATATCATTATAAGATCATTTTTAATGGATTTTCAATATAATCTTTTAGCGTTTGTAAAAATTGAGCCCCCATCGCCCCATCAACTACTCTATGATCGCATGCTAAAGTTAGTTTTAATGTATTTCCGACAACTATTTTGTCATCTTTAACTACAGGTTTTTTAACTATCGTGCCAACTGATAAAATTGCTCCATTAGGTTGATTAATAATAGATGTAAATTCTTGTATTCCAAACATACCAAGATTAGAAATTGTAAATGTACTAGCATCCATTTCTTCAGGTTTTAATTTTTTCCCCTTGGCACGTAAAGCAAAATCTTTAACTATGGCTCCTATTTGAGGAAGGTTTTGCTCATCAGCAAACTTAACAACCGGAACTAATAATCCTTCTTCAACAGCTACTGCAACACCTATGTGCACGTGATGGTGTTGAGTTATTTGATCTTCTTCCCATTTAGCATTTACTTCTGGATGGTGTTTTAGTGAAAGTGCACAGGCTTTGATTATAATGTCGTTAAAAGATATTTTAATATCAGGCAATGAATTAAACTGATTTCTAAAAGAAATAGTATTATCCATATTAAATTCTACACCAAGATAATAGTGAGGTGCAGAAAATTTAGAACTAGATAATCGCTTTGCGATTGTCTTTCTCATTTGAGAATTTGCAATCTTAGTTATAGATTCTGTGCCAAGTGATGCATTAGGTTTTAAAAGGTTACTCCCAAAAGCTTTTGATTTAAAGTTGTCTATATCACGTTTAATAATCCTTCCAAACTCTCCTGAGCCTTTCACAGAGTTTAAGTTAATTCCCTTTTCTTCAGCTAACTTTTTTGCCAAAGGAGAGGCAATAATTCTACCATTTGAATTTACTTTGGTTTCAATCAATTGAGGTTTAGATTCTTGCTCAACAACAGTCAAATTCTGTTCAGGCTTGTCTTTAATTTCAGGAGGTATTGAGTCTGTAGCTTCACTTGGAGAATTTGGTTTGTTGTCCAATGATGAAATTATCTTTTTTATGTCAGTCCCTGTTGTTCCAATAATTGCTAAAAGACTGTCAACTGCAGCTGACTGTCCTTCCTCAAGTCCAATGTGGAGAAGTTCACCCTGATAAAATGATTCAAATTCCATTGTTGCTTTATCAGTTTCTATTTCAGCTAAAATGTCTCCTTCATTAACCTTATCACCAACTTTTTTAAACCATTTCGCAACAGTTCCCTCTTCCATAGTGTCACTTAACCTTGGCATATTAATTATTTCTACTTCATCAGGTATAACAGTTTTGGAGTCTTCTTCTGAAACTGTTTTTGTTGTCTCAGAAATATTATCATTGTCTTCTTTTTCGGTAGAATCTCCTTTTATTATATTAGAAATATCTTCTCCTTTTTTTCCAATTATTGCTAAAAGAGTATCCACTGGAGCCGTTCCACCCTCTTGAATTCCAATATGAAGTAACTCTCCCTCATTGAAAGACTCAAACTCCATTGTCGCTTTATCAGTTTCAATTTCAGCTAGTATATCTCCCTCATTTATCTGATCACCAACTTTTTTGAACCATTTAGCGACAGTACCTTCTTCCATAGTGTCACTCAACCTTGGCATATTTATAATTTCAGCCATAGACTATAATTTATGTTTTATAAATGGGTAATCATTATCCTCGTAGACAGCATTATACATTAGGCTTTTTTCTGGATAAGGAGAAGATTCAGCAAATTTTTCACACTCGCTTACATGTTCTTTAACAGATGCATCAATAGAATCTAACTGTTTTTGAGTCGCATACTTTTTTGTTAGAATAATATCTTTTACTTGAGTTATTGGATCAATTTTTCTATACTCTTCTACCTCATCTTTAGTTCTATAATGTTGAGCATCAGACATTGAATGCCCTCGATATCTATAGGTTTTCATTTCTAAAAATGAGGGTCCGCCACCTTTGCGAGCAAGATTAATTGCCTTGTCCATTGTTTTGGCTACAGCAACAGGATCCATTCCATCACAGGGCTCACAAGGCATATCATATCCTAGGCCTAGCTTCCAGATTTCTTCATGTGAAGCTGTGCGTGCTACAGATGTTCCCATAGCATATCCATTGTTTTCCACAACAAAAACAACTGGAAGTTGCCAAAGTGTTGCCAAGTTCAGTGTCTCATGAAGAGATCCTTGCCTAACAGCTCCATCCCCCATAAAACAAAGAGTAACATTATCGCGTTTGAAATATTTATCTCCAAAAGCCATTCCAGCTCCAAGTGGAATTTGACCACCAACAATCCCATGTCCACCATGAAATTTGTGCTCTTTAGAAAAAATATGCATCGATCCACCAAGCCCCTGAGATGTACCCGTAGCCTTACCATATAATTCTGCCATTACACGCTTTGGATCAACACCCATACCAATAGGTTGGACATGATTTCTATATGCAGTTATCATTCGGTCTTTACCGATTTCCATAGCATGAAGTGACCCAGCTAAAACTGCTTCCTGTCCATTATATAAATGTAGAAAACCTCTTACCTTTTGTTGGATGTATACTCCAGCAAGTTTATCTTCAAACTTTCTCCAAAAAAGCATATTTTCATACCAGTCTATATAAGTTTGCTTTGTTATTTTCTTCATAAAATCCTAAAAAACATCCATTAATCGAACATAAAATTACTTAATTCTAATTTAAATAGAAACATTAATTATTCTATTTATTCTAATTAGCCTCCAATATCAACATTACTTGTATTCTCATCAGATGGTTGAGTAGAGGATTGGTCTAGATTGATTGATAAGGAAAAACGAATTGTATTTTCCAAAGGATTTCTAACTCGTGATGTTGAAAATAAATATGAAAGGTCAATTTCAAAAAAATTGAGATTAAAACCAGCTCCCATTGTTAAATACCTTCGGGAGCCTTTATTCTGACTTTCGTTGAAAAAGCCTGATCTTATTGAAAGAGAATCTTGAAAGCAATATTCCAAACCTATGGCTGCTGTTATCTCGCTTAATTCCTCGGATAAACCTCCAGGTGCATCAGTAAATGATGTGAAAATTCCATTAATAAAATCAATGTCTGGCTGCTTGTAACCTAACAGATTTTGCTCAGAGTCATACACTGCAGTTGGCGTTGGTACCAAAAGTTTACTAAACTCAGTATAAAATCCTAATACATTATTATCATCAAAAAAGATATCAAGACCTGCTCCTAATCTCAAGTTAGTTGGAATAAAACTTTTTTGAGCGCCTGATTCATAATTTAATCTTGGTCCAATGTTTGAGATATTTATTCCAGACCTAACAAGTGCTGAATTTGATTTTAATTTAAAAATTTGACTTTGATAAAAGGCTGAAATGTCAATTCCAAAAGAACTTGCAGACGAGGTATCAGCATCTACAGCAACTTTTAAATCTGAATAAATAAACCTACCTGCAACAGACATTGAAAACACATTGCTTAATTTTAGCGCATATGATAAATCTAGTGTTAATTCAGATGGTCTTTGAATTCCTTGATCTACGATTGAACCAGCAATAAATTCATTAAACTGAATTTCACCAAGGCTAAAATATCTTAAGCCTGTTGCCCATGAACTTCTATCATCAATTTTTTTAAAAAAAAGAATATTACCAAGAAAAATATCGTCTACTAACTTACTCAAATAAGGAGTATAGCTAAGTCCAATACCTTTTTCATTTGAAACGAAAGCATATTTTGCAGGATTCCAATATTGAGAATAATTGTCAGCTGATGTCGCTACTCCTAGCTCTCCCATCCCTGCTGCACGTGCATCAGCTGTTATCATAAGGAAAGGGACTCCTGTTGTGACTACACGATTAGAATTTTGTGAAAAATTATTTTGTAATCCAACACATACAACGAAGGCTAAAAATAAAAGCACTCTCATTTCTTAGTTTTTCACTTTTAAAACGTTTTGTATTCGTAATTCTTATCCACAAAATGAAAAAATTTAATGAATATTAAATTGAAAGCAATATTTACTAGGGTTAGTCGTTTAATCTTATATAATCAATTATTTAATTCCTGCAAATAGAACAAAAATTTGATTATTTGTATATTGCAGTGTGTTTTTAAATTAATTTTGTACTGATATGAACTTTAGTAGTTTAAAACAATTTATCGCAATCACTTTAGGTTTAATTTTTATAATTAGTTGTGGCGGCGGAAATACTTCAAGAGGAACAGGTTGGGATATAAACTCCAAAAAAGGTGGATTTCAATACAACACTGAATTTAATGATCAAGAAACAGGCCCAGGTTTAGTTTTTATTGAAGGGGGTACCTATACAAAGGGTCAAGTCCAAGATGATGTCATGCATGATTGGAACAACTCACCTTCAAAACAACACGTAATGTCTTTCTATATTGACGAAACTGAGGTAACGAATTTGATGTATATGGAATATCTAGATTGGCTTGAGTTCGTTTTTCCAACTGAAGAACCAAGATATAGACAAATATATGAGGGAGCCCTTCCTGACACATTGGTTTGGAGAAATCAACTAGGTTATGTTGAAGAGTTAACTACAAATTACCTTCGTCATCCTGCATATGCAGAATATCCTGTTGTCGGAGTGAATTGGCTTCAAGCCGTACAGTTTGCAGAGTGGAGAACCGATAGAGTTAATGAATTTATACTTGAGAGAGAAGCATTCGTGCAAAAAGATGTTAGATACAACGAAGTAGAAACCAATAGCACATTCAATACAGATGCATATATGAAAAGACCTGAAACTGCTTATGCTGGTAAAATGGATAGTTTAGTTGGAAAAAGAGGTGAAGAGAAAAAGGGTGATTCCATTGTTAAAGTTTATGCAGGCGTTGAGAAAGGTGTTCTTCTACCATCATATAGGCTTCCAACTGAAGCGGAATGGGAATACGCTGCTTTGGCCCTTGTAGGTGACCGTGAATATAATAATTACAGAGGAAAGAAGAAATATCCTTGGTCGGGGGAATATACAAGATCTAGTGATCGAAGAACTGAAGGAGACCAACTAGCGAATTTTAAACTTGGAAAAGGAGATTATGGAGGAATTGCAGGGTGGTCCGATGATGGTGCTGACATAACTATTCAAGTAAAGCAATACCCGCCTAACGACTTTGGAGTATATGATATGGCAGGAAATGTAGCAGAATGGGTTTCAGATGTTTATAGACCAATAGTAGACGATGAAGCAAACGATTTTAACTACTATCGCGGCAATGTATACACTAAATCTGTAATAGGTGAAGACGGCAAAGCAGAAATTGTTGCGTCTGATCAATTGATATTTGACACATTACCAAATGGTAAAGTTTTACTTAAGCGTTTACCTGGAGAACTCCAGCAAGTTGCAATCGACGAAAACGAAACTTTTTTAAGAGAAAACTTTTCTGAAAGTGATAATCGTAACTTTAGAGATGGTGACACAGAATCTTCAAGAAACTTTGCATCTGGTAAACCTGAAGAAGGGATTGACCAAAAACCTGAGACTACGCAAATGTATGATGCACCCACACCTCCAAAAGTTGCTTTAAATGCTGAAGGAGAATTAGTTCGCGAATACGATAGAAATTCAAATAGAACCACATTAATTACTGATGAAGTAAGAGTTTACAAGGGAGGTTCATGGAAAGATAGAGCGTATTGGCTTGATCCAGCACAAAGAAGATATCTACCACAATATATAGCTACAGACTACATAGGCTTCAGATGCGCTATGTCTAGACTAGGTTCAAAAAGTCAAAGCAAGAAAAGAGCTCGCCATAAGAGGAAAGGATAAAATTAAAAAACAAGCATCCTTAAATTTGGATGCTTTTTTTTTACAATGGAAAATTCAAACCAAATTTACAATGCCTATCTTGACTCTTCGTGTGTAAGCATTGATTCTCGTTCAATAAAAAAAGGAGCAATTTTTTTCGCCCTTAGAGGTCCTAATTTTGATGGTAATCAATTTGCAAATGATGCCTTAAAAAAAGGAGCAGCATATGTAGTAGTTGATGATCCGAATTGTATAGAAATTAAAGGCAATGTATTTTTGGTTGAAGACTCTTTAACCGCACTGCAAAATTTAGCTTTGCATCACCGAAAGCAATTAGAAATACCAATAATTGGAATAACAGGCAGTAATGGTAAGACAACAACTAAAGAATTGATTCATGAAGTTTTATCTCAAAAATTTTTAGTCCATTCAACACATGGTAACATGAATAATCATATTGGTGTTCCAATCACTATACTTCAAATTTCAAAAAACTACGAAGTTGCAATTATCGAAATGGGAGCCAATCATCTAAAAGAAATTGAAAAATTATGCTCGATAGCTTGTCCAAATTGGGGTTATGTAACAAATTTTGGCAAAGCACATCTCGAGGGTTTCGGATCTGAAGAAGGAGTAATAAGTGGTAAATCAGAATTGTACGAATATCTTGGGAAAAAAAATGGGAAAATTTTAGTTAATAGGGATGACCTAATACAAGTCGAGAAGACAAGAAAATACATGAGATCTCTATTTGGTAGTAAAAGTGATTGTGATATTATAGTAGATTATTTTGAATCAAAAAACGGCCTATCACTAGGATATAAAAAACATATTTTTAAAAGCCCTATTCATGGAAATTACAATTTAACAAATATTGCAGCTGCAATATCATTTGGTATTTTATTTGAAGTCGATACATACAAGATTCAAAAAGCCATATCTTCTTACGATTCAAAAAATAATCGTTCAGAAAAAATTATAATTAAAAAAACTCCCTTCATTTTGGATGCCTATAATGCTAATCCAACAAGTATGGGTGTCGCACTTGATTCATTTTGTAATAAATATTCAAAACATAATTTAGTTATTCTTGGAGATATGTTAGAATTAGGTAAACAAACTTTTACTGAACATGAAAATATTCTAAACAAATGCTTAAAGCTAGGAATTACAAAAATTTTTACAATTGGATCTAATTTTATAAGTACTAAGGTAAATAATGAAAAAATTGAAAAATTTGTTAATATTGAACAGTTTATAGATTCATTTGCAAAATCTAAAGTCCACTTCGAATCCGTATTAATTAAAGGATCTCGTTCAATGAAATTGGAAAAACTAATACCCTTTTTTAAGTCACTTTAAAATTTGCTGTGATTCTAGATGTTGGCTCCTTTTATAATTTCTTCAACCACATCTGGATTTAGAAGTGTTGAAGTATCTCCTAAGTTCGAAAAATCTTTACTTGCAACCTTCCTTAAAATACGTCTCATTATTTTTCCTGATCTTGTTTTAGGAAGTCCCGATACTATTTGAACTTTATCTGGTTTTGCTATTGGTCCAATAATTTTGCTGACAGTACCAATAATTTCTTTAATCAAATCTGATTCGGTCTGTCCATTTATGTTACATATTACATAAGCATAAATCCCTTGACCCTTAATTTCGTGGGGGTACCCAACTACTGCGGACTCAATTACACTTGAGTGCTCATTTATTGCATTTTCCACCTCAGCAGTTCCCAATCTATGTCCAGAGACATTCATTACATCATCAACACGTCCTAATATTCTTAAATATCCATCGTGATCCCTTTTAACACCATCGCCAGTAAAATACATTCCTGGATAAGTGGAAAAATAGGTGTCTTTACACCTTTTGTGATCTCCATAAGTTGTTCTTATCATTGAAGGCCAAGGAAATTTGATGCATAAGTTTCCTTCTACGTTATTCCCTTTCAATTCGTTACCCTCAGCATCTAAGATTATCGGTTGTACTCCAGGTAAGGGTAATGAGGCATGAGCTGGTTTGTTTGGCGTAATTCCAGCTAACGGAGATATCATTATACCTCCAGTCTCTGTTTGCCACCAAGTATCAACAAGTGGACAATTCCCTTTCCCTATATTATCATGATACCAATGCCATGCTTCTTCATTAATTGGCTCTCCAACAGATCCTATAACTTTTAACGAATCTAGTTTGTATGGTAAAACAGGTCCTAAACCTTTAGCCTGCAGTGCTCTTATAGCTGTTGGAGCGGTATAAAATTGATTGACTTTATACTTGTCAACTATTTCCCAAAAACGCCCTGGATGAGGATGAGTGGGTACTCCCTCAAACATAATCGTAGTTGCTCCACTTAATAAAGGTCCATAAATTATATAGGAATGTCCCGTTATCCATCCTATATCAGCTGTACACCAATAAATATCATCTTGTTCATATTGAAATACATTTAAAAAAGAATATTGCGCATAAACCATATAACCAGCTGTCGTGTGAACAACTCCTTTAGGTTTACCTGTTGATCCAGATGTATAAAGTATGAATAACAAGTCCTCTGAATATAGTGAAGCAGCTTTATGTTGAGAGCTTTGATTTTTTATTACATCATGCCACCATAAATCTCTACCTATTTTCATTTGTACTTTAGAACCAGTCCTTTTGCATACAATTACCTTTTCAACAGTATTTGTTTTTTCTAAAGCTTCATCAACAACTGCTTTTACTTCAATATTTTTCACTCCCCTGTAATTTCCATCTGATGTAAGTACCATTTTTGCTTGACAATCATTGATTCTGTCAGCTAGAGCCGAAGATGAAAAACCAGCAAAAACTACAGAATGCACAGCACCAATCCTCGCACATGCTAGCATCGCAATAGCAGCCTCAGGTATCATTGGCATATAAATTATTATCCGATCGCCTTTTTTAATCCCATTAGCTTCTAACCCATTAGAAAATTGACACGTTTTTTCAAAAAGCTCTTTATAAGAAATGTGAATCGATTTTTCATTGGGATCATTAGGCTCCCATATTATTGCTGTTTTTTCCGAATGAGTGGGAAGATTTCTTTCAAAAATATTTTCAGTTATATTTAGTTTAGCATTTTCAAACCATTTCACGTCAGGTCCATTAAAATTCCATGAAAATGTTTTGTCCCACGTTTTTTGCCATTGGAAAGTTTTTGCAATTCCAGACCAAAAATTTTCAGGATCTTCTATGCTATTTTCATATTCTTTAAAATAGGCTGAAAGAGAATTAATTTTATCCATCATTTTACTAAAATCTTAAATTAATGTAATGAATTTTTTGGGGTTGTAGATCCTCTTGGAGTTCTAATACTTTCTGTTAATTCTTGAACATCTTTAGGAGGCTTAGTTGTTAATCGAGAAATTGAAATTGCGACAACAAAATTGATTAACATACCTAAAGTACCTATCCCTTCAGGAGAAATGCCCCACCAAAAATTTTCTGGAATACCCGTTCCTCCAAGCTGAGGTTTAAAGTGAATGATGTAAGAAGCTGTAAATAAAATTCCTATTATCATTCCAGATATAGCTCCTTCTCTGTTCATCCTTTTATCAAAAATTCCTAAAATTATTGCTGGAAAAAAAGAGGAGGCTGCTAGACCAAATGCCAATGCAACAACTTGTGCCACAAATCCGGGTGGATTTAATCCAGCAAGTCCAGCAGCAACTACTGCTACTGCAATAGCAATTCTCGCTGCATAAAGCTCACCTTTTTCACTTATGTCAGGACGTAAATAATTTTTCAATAAATCATGTGAAATGGAAGTTGATATAACAAGTAGCAAACCTGCTGCCGTTGATAGTGCAGCTGCTAAACCTCCTGCAACTACCAATCCTATAACCCAGGGAGGTAAATTAGCAATTTCAGGATTTGCAAGAACAATAATATCTTGGTCTACTTTAAGCTCATTTAGATTTGCATCTGCAACATATTGGATTTTACCGTCATTATTTTTATCCTCGAAAGTTAACAAACCAGTTTTCTCCCAATTTTTAAACCAACTTGGAGCATCCTCATATTTTGCATTAGATAGAGTATTAATTAGATTAGTTCTTGCAAATACTGCCACTGCAGGTGCAGTTGTATATAATATAGCAATAAATAGAAGTGCCCAGCCTGCTGAAATACGAGCATCCTTTACACGTGGTACTGTAAAAAAACGGACTATTACATGTGGTAGGCCAGCTGTTCCAAACATCAAAGCTCCAGTTATAAAAAACATATTAACTAGGTTGTCCTTATTTACGGAGGTATAGGCATCAAATCCTAAATCCACAGACAACTGGTTTAGTTTTTCTAAAAGATAAATATCATCATTACCCTTTGATCCAAAACCAATTTGAGGAACAGGATTTCCCGTCATTTGCAATGAGATAAATATGGCTGGTACAGTAAAGGCAAAAATAAGAACACAAAACTGTGCTACCTGAGTGTAGGTAATTCCTTTCATTCCTCCCAATACTGCATAAAAAAAAACAATTCCAATTCCAATTAAAACTCCTGTATCAAATGGGACATTTAAAAATCGCGCAAAAGCTACTCCTACTCCTTTCATCTGCCCAACTACATAAGTGAATGAAACAAATAAAGCACATATTAAAGCTACAAGTCTTGCATTTTTTGAATAGTAGCGTTCACCAATAAAATCAGGCACCGTAAATTTTCCAAATTTTCTTAAGTAAGGAGCTAACAAAAGTGCTAAAAGCACATATCCACCTGTCCATCCCATTAAATACTGACCGCCAGAAAAACCCATAAAAGCAATGAGACCAGCCATAGACAAAAAAGATGCTGCAGACATCCAATCTGCTGCTGTGGCCATTCCGTTAGCGATTGGATTAACACCTCCCCCTGCTACGTAAAATTCCTTTGTTGATCCAGCTCTGGAAACAATCGCAATTAGTATGTAAATAAAAAAAGTAACTCCTACAAGAAGGTAGGTCCAAATTTGTGCACTCATATAACTTATAAAGCCTTAAATTTCATCGACATCAAATTTTTTGTCGAGTTTGTTCATCAAATAGACATAAACAAAAATTAAAATGACAAAAGTGTAAATAGATCCTTGATGAGCAAACCAAAAACCAAGTGGGAAGCCAGCTATTTTAAATTGATTAAGAGTTTCAGAAAAAACGATTCCAAAAAGAAAGGAGACTAAAAACCAAATTGAAAGTAAGATTGCTAGGTATTTGAGGTTTACCTTCCAATACGATTGTGACTTTTTACCCATCATCTAAATATAACTAATATTAATAGTAAAGAAAAAATGTAACAAAAGGATTTTTTAATTGGTAAAAGGAATATTCGATCTGAAAGACCTATTAAACCAATTATATGATCTTCGAAGAAAAACTTCTTTCGAAGCTTCAGAATTATATGGGTTTGCATTTACCAGATAATTAATTGGAAGAACAGCACCTTTATCATTTTGAATAACAATTGTAAACTCAATTTGTTTATTTATATTCATTTTTTTTTCTAATACTCCCTCTATATCTTTTATAATATTTCTAATCATAAGCGTTGCTTCTAGATGATAGTAATCGTTGTCACTAGGTGTTTGAAAAGGAATATCTGAATTGTAATTGAGAAAAACTGATTCTTTTTGAGCAAATAGATTTAACGCAAATAGCATTATTAGAAAAGTAAAAGTTAAATTTTGGTTCATGATTATATGCATAATTTATATCTCTAATATATACTATTAAAATTGTTTAACCTCTTGAATTATTCTCAAATATATTGATACATTTTGTTATTGTTCATAACAACAAATGTATTTTATTGATATTCATTTACTTTGCCTTTTTTTTATATAGTTTTATATTGCAATCAGTTAAATATTTCGTAATTATAACATAACAAATTTGTTTTGAGGATTATCAATTTTTTTTTGGTACTTGTTTTGTTTTCGAACAAAATTTTTGCCCAAGAACCGATAACAGATATTGGATTTGAGGTTTCGAATATAGTAACTGATGGCCTTATTTTACATCTTGATGCTGGAGATTCAAATTCGTATTCAGGTTCTGGAAATACATGGTACGACATAAGTGGAAATGATAATCACGGCACCTTGAATGGTCCATCTTTTACAAACACTGGGTTAAAGCATTTTGTTTTTAATGGATCTGATGATGTTGCATCCCTTAATTTATCAAATTATCCTAATCTCACCTTTGAATTTTGGTTTTATGACAATAGAACATCAGGACAAAGAGATTTACTTACCTATAACGGCAACTCAGGTAGCTTTACATTTAACAATATGAATCATTTCAGAACAGATGGAAATGGTCTTCATGCTGCTAAGTTCCCCACCTCTTTAATTTCAAATCAATGGGTAAGATTTGTCTATGTCAAAAACTCTAAAATTTATATAAATAATACTGTAACAAACATTCAACAAGGAAGTGATCGTACATATGGTCAGTTAAGGATTGGTGATGCAAGAAGTGATGTAGGACAACACTGGAACGGAAAAATTGCCGTAGTTAGAATTTATAATAGAAATTTAACTGATCAAGAAATTTCAAAGAACTACGAGGTTTTTGATAAAGTAGTAAATAATAATCAGCAGTTAGGAACTTCCACCTCAACAACCTCTGTAGATGAGGAAGTAGCAGTTGGTACTTTAGTTGCTAACC